>JAKVBB010000001.1 GCA_022448215.1 Candidatus Altimarinota bacterium
CTCGGGCAATTAGAAAAATCCGATGCACTGACCAAATCCAACCTCAACCTCAAACAGGCTATTTTTGGGAATGTAGGATCGGTCATGAGTTACAAGATTGGTCCTCAAGACGGAGAATTCATGGAAAAATACTATGCTCCAGTGTTTGGGAATCAAGATCTGGTTAATATGGATAAATTTAAAGCAGTCATGAAACTGGCCGTTGATAACCAACCAACCGTTCCCTTCTCTGTAATTCCTGTCAATCCGTATCTGGAAACTGGTGATCCAAAACTCGCTCAAGCTTATAAAGAACTTTCTCGTCTCAAATATGGTCGAGATAAGGCATTTATTGGGAAGGAGATTGAGTATCGAATTGGGAGTATGTAGCAAGACTATGATTTTGGAATAAATTGTTGAACATCTTCAAAAGTATAAATCTGTCATTTTCACACTCTCTCTTTTCAAATTCCACATATTTGATCTGCCTGGCTTGTAACATGATTTACAAAATTGATTTTTGTTTCAAAAAATGCATCTCTTTGTTCATCAGTAATATCAGAGTTCCTATCTACATTATCAATATGAGCAGCCATAGCATCCATAATCAGCATATCGCAAGTATCCACACATGCTTTCTTTAAATTGGAGATTCAAGCAGTAAAAGTGACAGGATATTTACTTATCAAATACCCTTGTTCCAATACAAGTTTTTGAGCTTGTTGTAAAAAGGATTTTTGTTCACTCATAGATAAATTTGAAATCAATAAAAATTCATCTCATCATAACCGACAAATAGCAGCTTTTTTTCTGTATTTTTGATGAATGAGCTGATTAATAGTAGTAGTAAAAAGCTTCAATATTTTGTCTCATAGCTTGTGTTCTCAATTATCATTATATCGAGAAAAATTGTCTAAATCAATATATGTCAGCATTGTATCAAGAGATTCATCAGACTCAGCTAGTAAAAATCTGTGATATAATACATCATAAGCTCATATTTTATTTCTTATGCGTGTTCATACGTCAACAGAAGAGGCAATTCAGTGGTCTTGTTTAAGTAAACGGAGCTCATTTTCAGCTTCTTTTACTTTTACATCAAGAGCAAGACAATTTTTAAACTCTTTTTCCTTTAACTGAAGTAAAAAACTAATTTTATCTCGTACAAAAGAAGACATTTTATTACAATCTTGATTTTCACATATTTGGTCATCATAAGATTTCATTTCATTATCTATCAAAGCTATGTTTTCATGCATTCAATTTACAACTGCTCTGAGTCTTTCAATCTCGTTACTTTGTTCTTGAAGAGTATTATGAATACTTTCAATAGACTTTTTTGTATGTTTTGGATCTCGCTTTGTTGCTCTTTGTTCTATTTCTAAACTAATATGAGGTTTTACCATGTCTGAATTGTTCTAAAATATTTTTTAGTATTATAAATAATATAACTCAAAGTCAAATTTATCCTATTTCATATACTACAACATTATTTTCTGTATCATTTTGAGCTCTTTCAAGAGCCTCAGATACTTGATGTGTCATATACTCTACCATATCATGTACTGCTTGTTTTTCCATGTCTTTCGAGGCTTCTTGGAAAGTAGTATGATATCATTGTAATTCTTGCGTATCAAGCCTTCATAATTTTGATACACCAGCAGCAAATGAATTTTTTCCTGGTGGGTTGATGTTTTTCTTTACTAAAGAGTCAATAAACCCATCGAAGATATCACCCACACACCACATCATCTTAGATTCAACCATGGGTGATACAATAAGGATTGTGTTATTTTGATATAAACACGGAATTATGGTTCAAAAATCATTTCACTGAGTTGCATATTCTCTTATATATAATCATAGTTCTCCTGAATAGCTGGATATATCAACAAGAGCCATAGAGTAATGTTTTCAGTTTCATACGAAACTTTCTATAATATACCTACACACCTTGAGTACATGTCACTGATGAAGTTGTTTCTGGAGTTCTTTTGATGATGATTGAAAGTTTTCATGAGTTGATTTTAATGATGCACGCATAGGTATCATATTAGTAATACTCTGTTCTAGTGCATCTATAAAATTCCCTACATTTTTTTCTACTGGTTGTACGGTATTTTTTTGGATATCTTTGAGATCTTCATATGGAAGTTGTTTAATAGAAGATTTTAGTTGAGCACATATTTCTTTATAAATTTTTTTCACTTCTTCACATACATCTTCTGTTTTTTTAGTATCAATACTATCTGTAAGTTCTTGAATACGTAGAGTTTTTTCCTTAATAGATATACGTATTTGTTCAGAGCTCTGGAAAACGGTATTTTCTGAATTTCATAATCATGCTATATTTTGCAATTGTGACATAATAATATTTATTACGTGCTCAAAAAAGCACTATATAAAATACGATTATCTGAAACAGTTAAGATGTGAAAGAAGAACTATAAGTGAAAGGGAAGGAAGTAATGTTGAATATTTTTCTATTCAACTATATCCAATTGTGCTGAACCAACAAGAAAAGAGGAGTCCAAAATTGTATGGGCTCATATATATAGTGGATATTATGTTGATTATTTTTGTAAATACCTCCTTTCATTGGTCGACTCCCTTATTTTTAAACTATTCGACACAGTAATAATTCGATTATACAAATAAAAAAATAAAAATCAATCTAAAGTTTTTCTTTACAAGACAGAGGTTTCGTATACAATCCTGCAGTATTTTTTATTATATTTTCTTTTTCAAATAAATGGACCTGTACAATATTCTTGAACTACAAAAATGAGCCAGTAAAGATGAAATCAAAAAGGCTTATAGAAAGCTCGCAATGAAATATCATCCAGATAGAAATGCTGGAGACAAGGAGGCAGAAAAAAAATTCAAAGAGATTAACGAAGCCTATCAGGTTCTCTGAGATGATGCAAAACGTCAGCAATATGATACATTTGGAAGTACTGGAGGAGGGAGTGGTTTTTGATGAGCAGGATGAGTCAATGTAGATATTTCAGATATATTTGAGTCTTTTTTTGGTGGAGGAATGTGAGGAAATAGAAATACACAAAGATCACAAGAGGTCAGATGAGAAGATCTTGAGTACATGATGCACATTGATCTAAAAACCAGTATCTATGGTGGAAAACAAAATATTACTCTCGAGCGAGAAATAACCTGTGATACCTGTGATGGAGTTGGAGGAAAAAACAAAACAACTTGTAGAGAATGTGGAGGAAGCGGGTTTGTAACTCACACACAACAAAGTGTATTTGGAACGATACAACAAAGAGTCACCTGTCAATCATGTCATGGAACAGGAGAAACATTTGAAGAAATATGTGAAACCTGTCGAGGTACCAAACGAGTTACCAAAAAACAAGAGCTCGAAATAGATATTCCAGCTGGAATTGATCACTGAATGGTTATCAAGATAAATGGAGAATGAAACCATGGAATTGGCACCAAGGCTCATGGGGATTTATATATCAAATTTCAAGTCCAAAACGAAGAAAAATGACTTTCCAGAGATGGAAATGATCTCTATTATACGCTCCAAATAGATGTGGTAGAAGCTGTGCTTGGTACCACCAAAGAAATAACACTCCCAATACTGTGAAAAAGAAAGATAGAAGTTCCATCTGGAACAAGCCATGGTAACATTCTTACCCTCGTATGAGACGGGGTCAAAGACGTATCACGAGACCATAAATGAGACCTACATATCACTTTTGAAATAAAAATTCCTCAAAAACTTTCAAAAACAGAACGAGAGTTATACGAATCTTTGGCAAAAGAGAAAAAGATTAATGTTCACAACAAAAAATGAGTACTCGAAAAACTCTTTGGATAGTATTTCAAAAACAAAAAAAATATATTCTCTCAGTACTGATGAGTTGAAGTATACTTTTATGCTTGAGCTTGTTTTTTGGTTCAGAATATATTAATTTTTATCATGCTTCACAAGAGCAAAAAGATAACAAAATTTTTGTACAAGAGCAATTGAATCATTTTTCTTTGGATTCACTCGAAGCTATTGATTCTATAGAAATTATTTCAACTCCAGATATCAATTTTCTTGATGAAATAGTTCAGAGAATTGATGCTTCCAAAAAGCAAGTACTGATTGAAGTCTATCTCCTTACTGAAAAGAGAATTCCTCAAGCACTCAAAAGAGCTCATAAAAGATGAATCGATGTACGCATTATTCTTGAAAAAAATCCATATAAAGCATTTAATATAAATAATAAAAATTATGACCTCCTCAAAAGCAGTGGGGTCAATGTTGTATGGTCTGATCCAAAGGACTTTTCTCTCAATCACAGTAAAATGCTCATCATTGATGATGTAGTATTTATTGGTACTGGAAATCTTTCCTATTCTACTTTTACAAAAAACAAAGACTTCTTTCTCAAAATACAAGATCCTTCTCTACTCACATATTTTAAAAAAATATTTGAACGCGACTTTCTCTGAAGTGGAATCACTCCCTATCATCACAACAGTGTCATATCACCAGATACAAGTCGTAAAAAAATAAGTTCTATGATAGAACATGCTCAAAAAAATATTCAAATATATATGCCCTATATATATGACGAAGCAATAAAGAATCTTTTACTCAAGAAGTCTCGAGAGTGAATTGATATAGATATTATTGTCTCTGAGGATTTTTTCTCAGAATTTCATGATATATTTCAAAATTCTTCCGTGCAAGTGCTTCCACTCACTCAAAACAAACTCCATACAAAAGCAATTCTCATCGATCAACATACACTCTATATATGAAGTACAAATATGTCGTCATATTCTCTCGATGTGAATAGAGAAATAGGTCTTTTAACACAAGAAAAACACATTATACAAAACTTTCTTCAAGAGTATATACTAGACTGGAAAAGAGCTTTACAAATACAAAAACAAGAATAATATATGCTATATTTCCCTAAAAAATAAGCACGCGTGAATGCAGTTGTAAAAATATTTGCTTGAATATTCAGCATAATGATATTTGCTTTTTTTATATTGCTGAGTTTTTTTTCAAATGTACCTCATACAGATATAAAAGACTACTCATATACACCAAACACACAGACCTTAATTATTCAAAATCAAGAAAATGATCAAACAATATTCAAAACTCCTCTATGATGACTTGATATAATCTATAGCGGTCTTGAAAATATAGATATAAGTGGAAATGATAATCATTCAACCATTTCACTCACAAATGGAAGATATACGTTTTGGATCAATGATATTGCTCCAAACTATGTTGTATCACTTCCTTCCTCTCAAATTTTGCTCAATACTCCATGAATAGTAAATATAGAAATAGAAGATGAAAATAACATCTCTGTTACTTCTGTAAATTCGGTAGCTCAAATGGATTTTTTGAATAATGAATGAGAAGTAATGCAAAGTATTTGGCTCCCTCCACATACCAGTATTTCTGGGAATCCAAAAAGATGAGTCCTGATACGATGATGAGATATTATACGGGTTGGGCAAGTGTTTGACATAAAATATAAAAATATATCCCATATCGAAGACATATTTTTTGACACCATTCTTGCAGATATAATAGCAACAAAGAAATCTTTTTGAGTATCACTCAATATAGACAACCATACTTCTCTTTTCCCAGGAGAAGCTCGTATGGAGAAATACGCTTCTTTACTCATCAATGATGAGAAAAAGTGAGTCTATCTTACTCATAATATTACAAAATATCTGGGAGCACTGATTGAAAATCCAGAATCAAAAGATATTCTCATTCCTAAGATACAAGATTTTTTTCAACAACTCAAACAGATTGATACACAGAAATATGATACTGCTCAAAATATAGCTCAATATTTTTGGTTCACCGTTCTTGGAAATATCGTAAATATTGATGCTCAAATAGCATACTTTGAACTCTTACAAACACTCAAAGCTACAGCTCATGTTTCTCCTCAAAAATCATCTCTTGTCCTCTCTCAAATTTTTGCTCCTTATAGTTCAGCTTGATACCAATACATATTTGAAGCAATGGGAGAATATATTCTCCTCTACCAAAAAGAGCAGAATAATAGAGCAAAACCCGAACTTCCCTATATTTTATTTTTTCTTGAAAATATTTTACTCGAACAAGATCAAGATACTCCTTTCAAAAAAGACCTGAGCACTCCGTCTCTCACTCATTTTCTTGAACTTCTTGTTGATTATGAGTCTATAGCATCAATATGGTATCAAGATGCACAGCAAAAAACCATCGAATCATCACTCTACAGAAACGAAAAAATATTTCAAAAACTCGCATGGACGATACGAAGTTCTTTATTTGAAGAAAATCGTGATGAG
This sequence comes from Candidatus Altimarinota bacterium, assembly GCA_022448215.1. GTDB lineage: Bacteria > Patescibacteriota > Gracilibacteria > BD1-5 > UBA6164 > JAKVBB01. The sequence goes on from JAKVBB010000001.1 coordinate 6,319, forward strand.
AATGAAATTCTCATAAAAAATACATCCAATATTGCACAGCAAGATATTCAAATGATATCAAGAATCTCTGAAAATTTCTTTGATTTCTTTGAAAAAAATAAAGAGTCTCTACAACAAAACAAACAATCATCTCAAGAACTTTCACAGGCATATTATGGTCATAAAAGTATTTTGGATGAAATGATTGGAGCTCTGAGTGATTATGAATCATATCGAACTGAATACGATGTAACCAAAAAACAACTGCTGCAAGAGTACTCTATTCGATCTCAACAAGAAGATACCAATCTCAATATAGAACAAGCCAGAGAGTATCTAGAACAATTTACATGAATCCAGAAACAAAATCTAGATATACAAATCATCGACTACACAACATGTCAGTGAGACGCAACTGCTGATCTATCAACAGAAGAAATACCCTATTGTTACCAAATAAAAAATCTATGAATCGATAACAAACTGATATCATTTCACCTGCTCCCATTTGAAAAAAATAAGATTACCAATATCAGAATACAAAGCGGAGGAATCACAGAAAAACTGAAAGGTTCCTATAAACTCGATGAACAAAAAAGAGAACTCGATGAAAAAAAAGCTTCAGTAAGAGCAGAGGAAAAATATAAATATGACTTTAGTTTATTCTTTCAAAATACTTTTTGAAGAAGTATTATTACTAACCAAATTGATGAATTTGAAGTAGAAACAATCCAAGTAGAAGATAAATTTATACGATCCTTTAAAACAACAAAACTCTTTTGAGATGAGTGAGATTTTTCCAGCATTTCAGATTTTCTCTACATCACATACCAAAATGTTATTCTTGAAAAAGATGATTCAAACAACACCTATATTGCTCATATTCTCAATTCAGATATCAGTGATACCATACTGGATTGAGACAAATCCATTTCCGTGCGATGAGAATTAAAATCAAAATATCGCTTTCTCCCAGATCATAGTTTCTATGAAACAAAAGTACGGTTTATAAATCCGAGTATCAAAAACACAAAAACCTATTTACTTTCGGGAAATAATATATACATTACAGGAAGCATTTCTATAGAGAATCTTCCTTCTGCACTCCGACCACTTTTTGAAAAAATAAATACATGACAAAGTATTCATGGATCACTGCTTCGAGAACTAAAAATTCCAGTATCTGAAATACTCTACAGCTATGATATAAAAACTCAGACTATGATTATATCGGCAGAATACAAAGGTGCAGCACTAGAAATCTTTGTAGGAGAAAATGGTATAGATATAAGCTATGACAAAAAAATACAAAAAAATATTTCTCTCTCGCAAATAACAGATCTACTTCCCTAAATAAAAAATATGAAAAAGAAAAACAATCTCACTGTAAAAATAATCTCTTTTCTCGCACTCTTCGGAATTGTAGCTGGAATTGTATGAACTGGAATTTTGGTTCTATTTGGAGGATGATATGAAAATCCTGTGAACCAGGAGCTTTCACAAGAACAGATTCAAGAACTTATTGATGCCTATGAATCTCAATCCTGAGCTATTGATATCACTCAAGAGAGTGAAAACGAAACAGAATAATTTTTGATGACACATACATATAACATGAATCTTACGATAAAAATTACTGGTCCAGCTGGACTTTGAATGAATTCAAGTGCTGATATTATTGCACATATATTTGCAGATATGGGGTATTTTGTCACGGGTGATAATGAATACCAATCTCTTATTAAAGGATGACTCAACTGGTTTGACCTCAATATCAGTGATACTTCTATGACTCTCCAACGAGCCACCGATATAGTCATAGCATTTAATGATAAAAACCTACAAAACGTTCTCCCAGTACTCAAAGAGGGATGACATATCATCGTAAACAAAAAATTTAGTGAGAAAATAGAAGGATTAGAAAAATTTCATGTTCATGATCTTGATATTCAAGATAAATATGATAATACCTATTTACTGGGTATTCTTGCAAAACTTCTTGGGCTCGAAAAAGATCTAATACTCAATAAAATTGCCCATGTTTTTGAAAGAAAATGAGAAGAAGTTGTGAAAAAAAATCAAGATATTGTAGCCAATATCTATGAAACCTACAAAATAGATGCATCAAACATTTATAATGTAGAACGTATCTGAGCATCTCGAGAAATGTACTTTGGAAACAAGGCTGTGGCCTATGGTGCCATTGAATCATGATTGGGCTACTACTCTGCCTATCCTATGACTCCAGCCAGTACTATTCTCTCTGAAATCGTCAATTCAAAACAAGTTCCTTTTCTCCAAGCAGAAGATGAAATATCTGTGATTAATTCAGCTCTTGGAGCGAGTTTTACTGGAACGAGATCCATGGTCGGAACCAGTGGTGGATGATTTGCTTTGATGACCGAAGCACTCAGTTTTGCGGTACAAGCAGAAATTCCTGTTGTAGCAGTACTCTCTCAACGAGCAGGTCCAAGTACTGGAACTCCAACATTTCACGAACAAGGAGATCTCAATTTTGCACTCAACCCAACCTTTGGAGATTTCCATCATGTGGTACTGTGTCCAAGTTCTCTCGAAGAAACCTATACTATGAGTGGACAAGCTCTGAATCTAGCCGATAAATACCAAAACCCTGTGATTCTCTTAATGGATAAACAATCCAGTGAACTCCATGGAACCATCGCAGAAAAAAAAGCAGCTGAAATAGAGAGAGGAAAAATGCTCGATACTCCACCAGAAGACTATAAACGATATGAACTCACAGATGATGGTATCTCTCCTCGTGTAGAAGTAGGAACAGTCAATGGGGACTTCATTGCAACATCATACGAACATGATGAGTTTGGTGCCACAACAGAAGAACCAGATATGAAGGTCAAAATGACCGAAAAACGATTCAAAAAACTAGAAAATTTCTTTGAAAAAGAAGGAATTTCTGGATATGAAATATTCACAGCCCTCTCTCCTAACCTCTCTCCCGAAGGGAGAAAGGAACTCCCAAAGAAAATGTTTATTACCATGAGTTTTACCGCATACAATGCAAAAGAATTTGTAAAAAATAATCCAGAGTATGGTTTGATTATTATCAAATTTCTCAAACCTCTCGATAAGAGACTGGTAAAAGATATTGAATGAGTACAAGAACTCATCTTCTTGGAGAGTAATTACTCTGGTCAACTCGAAACCTATCTGACTCATGAACTTGATTTACACCATATTGATGGACTCACCTTATCAAGAAAAAGGAAGTATGATCTCTATCCATTTTATATGGAAGATTTTGAAGAATTTAAAAATTAATACTATACAGCATGCGAAGCTGACTCACAAATATACAATGGTGTCCTGGGTGTTGAGATACTCTCATTATCATGGCACTCAAAAATGCATTTAAAGAGCTTGAAATTCCTTCTCATCAGAGAGTGGTAGTTTCGGGTGTAGGATGTAGCGGAAAAGCCAGTCAGTATGTAGACGGATATGCAGCTGAGACACTCCATGGTCGAGCTCTTCCCTTTGCTACTGGTGTCAAAATGGCCAAACCAGACTCAACAGTTGTCATTATGTGAGGTGACGGAGATGGATATGGAATCGGTATGGGGCACTTTATTCATTCATGCAGACGAAATCTGGACATGGTCTATCTGGTATTCAACAATGAAAACTACGCACTCACCACTGGACAAGCCAGTCCAACGACACCGATCGGAGCCAAGACAAAGACCACTCCAGAATGAAATACAGTAGAACCATTTAATCCTCTTGAACTCGCAAAAAATGCCGGGTGCCAGTTTGTACGAACGGCTGACAGCATCAAGTTTCAAGAGCTCAAAGAAATTATCAAAGAAGCTATTCAACACAAAGGTTTTTCACTCGTTGATATTCATCAAGCCTGTCCAAGTTTTAAAAGATGGTAGCAAAAACCCCGAGATATATCTCGGGGTTTTTAATGATACCTCAGCTTCACTTCTCCAATATCTCCCATACCTATATTCTCTAACTTCTCTCAAAAAATATTTTTGATCTGGCCTTCAAGTTCACGAATTTCTGTATTGATGAGTGGAGAGTGAGTAGTAATAACAAAGTATTTTGAAGTTTTTTTAACTGATAGAATATCTTCTGAAATATCAATGTTTTTGTGTTGATGAAAGACATCAATAATCACTGATTTCAAAAGTGAAACCAGTACAATATCTGACCGACCTGTGCGAAGTAATGACTCAGCTATATCCATAAACTCTGAAAAAATAATTTTTAGATATTATTCCTATATTTTTCTTCCCTTTTTAAGAAAGGGAAGTCCCCGAAATGGAATGGAGGGGGATGGGATTCTTTGAATCTAAAATAACACAACAAATTCTCCTTTGACCTGGGAGCTATTTTTTTCAAAATTTTCTCTTACTTCGGATATACTTCCCCGATAAAAAGTTTCAAATTTTTTGGTAAGCTCTCTTCATATGACTATATGATGATCTGCTCAAAAATAGTTTTCCAAATCTCACAAAGTACGAATTATTCTATGTACTGATTCATAAATGACCACCGTATGATCTTTGTCTTGAAGTTTCTCAAAGAGCGTCTTTCGTCATTTTTTTACTGGAAGAAATCCAAGATAGAGAAAATGATGAGATGACATACCTGAAGCTGATAATGCTGTAATCACGGCACTCGGTCATGGAATAGGCACGACCTCTATACCTTTTTGGATAGCTTTTTGAATAATAGCATACCCTGGGTCAGAGATTCATGGAGTCCCTGCATCACTCACCAATGCAAGGTCTTTCCCCTGCTCAATTTCTCTCAAAAGAGCTTCTATTTTTGCCTCACTTGAGTGGGCATGAAAGCTCGTAAGAGGAGTCGTGATATCATAGTGATGGAAAAGAACTTTACTCGTCCTGGTATCCTCACAGGCAATCATATCTACATCTTTCAGTATTCGTACGGCACGATAGGTCATATCCTCCAAGTTTCAAATAGGAGTCGCTACAATATAAAGCATAATAAATATTATTTATTTAATTTTTTGATAGTATCTTTCAGAAATTTTATTTCTGCTTCTAGGTTTCCAAGTATTTTATCATGTTCATTTTTCCAAGTGTTCAGATTTTTCTCGTGTGTTTTTTCATTTTTTTGTAATACTTGAATAAGATTTTTTTCAAGCAGAGTAATAAATTCTGGCTGTTTATCATGAAGTTCTGCTTTTAAATGCTCGATTTGGTTATTTTTTTTATTACTCTTATACCAAGAGATAATACGAAAAAACTTAAACACTCCCCAAAGTATAATACAGTATCATACAAGAAACAAAACCATATACAGTACAAATGGCACCTGAGGAAATTGGAGTCCAAATACAAATATATCTGACTTGATAGAAAAAATATGTTGGTTCCCCAAAAGTCAAACACTAAAAGCTAGCAGAGGAAGCAAAAGAAGAAAAGGAAAAATATGAGCCATAATAAAAGCATGTATTAAAAAATAGCTTGTCTCAAGTATATGTTTTGTATACTGAGAAGCAAGCTATTTTTATGAAAGTGTTTTAAATCATTTTTGAGTCAACTCAAGCTGAATAATAAGCTATTTTTATTTCTCCCGCGAAGCGGAAGAAATAACTGAAGATGAATTGAAAAAAGAATAGTATACGAAATTTTTGGCAAAATATAAAGACATACAGCAGTAGAAAGATAAAAGGAGGAAACTCTCTACCGACATATGCCTTACATATATACTACACAACTTTTGTATAATTTGCAAATTTTTTTATACTTTTTTTAATACTTTTTCATTTTTCACTCTTTTTTCCTATGTATATCGTGAATTTACTGCAAAATAATTCTTCTGTTAATCCATATGTTTCATCCACTCTTTTAGAACATATAGAACAAACACTTCAAAAAAAAGAAAAAATTCTTCTCTATATGAATAAGCGATGAGAATATTCGTCGCTTATATGTGAATCATGCCAATATTTATTTAGTTGTGATGAATGTGATACACCCTTGAGTGTACATACACGTCCTGAAAGACTCGTGTGCCATCTGTGTGATAAACATTTTCCATTCCCTCGTCACTGTCCATCATGCAACAGTAGCAAACTCAAAAAAGTATGAGTGGGAACACAGCAAATAGAAACGGTCATGCAACAACAATTTCCTCATGCACGTCTCTATAGGTTTGATACAGATAATATAAAAAATAAATCAGATAAAATCAAAGCTTTTTCCATGCTGGAAGAAGCAGATATTATTATTGGAACAAAAATGATTACTACCGGGTTTAATATTCCAAATCTAGGACTTATTGGAGTGATTTTACTCGAGCAAGAACTGCAAATACCTGGCTACAATACGGAAGAACAAGTATATTCAAATATTAATCAGTTATTAGGTCGAGGTGGAAGAGTCGGGCAAAAAACAGAAATTATTCTTCAAACATATATTCCAGAAAACCCTCTTATCAGTCGAATTACCACAGATAATTATAAAGAATTTTTTAAGCAAACACTCAAAGAAAGAAAGCGATTTAACTATCCCCCATTTTGTGAAATGGTCACACTTATTTCTCGACACAATGAGAAAGAGAAATCAAAAGCCATTCTAGAAAAGTGTACCAAAGAGCTTGAAATGTCTCTGTGAGACAAAAAATCACAGATATCTCTTGGAAATATCAATACATGACGTAAAAAACAAAATAAATATGTACATCAATGTATTATTAAATGACAAGACCTAGAAAGCAGTCTCAAAAACATAGCTCCAACATTACTCAGAACTCCTGGATTACAGGTCATATGGAATGTGTAAAAATCTCAAAAGTTTTTAACACGAAAGCGTTGATTGCACTTGATTTTTTATCTAAGTTCAGTAGAAATAGAAACTATATTATTTATATTTTCAAAAAAGAAGAACTATGAAATTTGCCATCAAAACTTCCTCCTTCAAAAAATGACTCGATGTGGTAAATCATGCAACAGCACAAGTAACCACAACACCGATTCTCGAGAATATTCTCATCAAAGTAAAAAAATGAAGTGTTGTTCTGACAGCAAATAACTTGGAAACAGCTATTGAATACGTTATTCAAGATGATATTGATGTCAGTTCTGAAGGAGCTTTTTGTATCCCATCAAAACTCTTCAGCAGTTATATATCACTGTTGAATGATGATATGATCGAGGTAGAACTGCTCGATGATGAAAGTGTAAAAGTTCTTACTTCAAGTGGAAAATTTAAAGTAAAGTGACTGCCAGCCAGTGATTTTCCTCTTATCCCAAATATAAAAGAAGAATCGAGTTTTCATATTGATGGATCCACTCTCAAAGCAGCTATAGATAAAACACTCTTTTCATGTGCTGAATGAAATATTCGTCCAACCCTTGCTGGAATACTGGTTCATATAGCAGAAAAACAAGTAACTTTTGCTTCAACTGATAGCTTTCGACTGTCTGAATATACCACGCACATTTGATGAAATGATATTGAAAATTTTCATCAAATTATCCCAAGTAAAACAACACATCAACTCAAAAGTATTATCCATGATACCGATAGTGTATCTGTTATTACCGGAGAAAATCAAATTGCTTTCTCGGCATGAAATACAAAAATATTTTCAAGGCTCTTGAATGGAAAGTTTCCAGACTATAGTAATTTTTTTCCAAATACTTTCTCAACAAAAGCAGAAATTGATCGAGGAGATTTGATTCAAGCACTGAAGAAAATTAATCTCATCAGTAGAGAAAATAACTACTCTATTAAGATGAGTTTTTCTCCACAACATGGTATACTCTTAGAAACCAATGAAACTCAAATTTGAGAAGGAGATGTACAACTCAGTGGAGCCGTAGAAGGAGAAGAAAATGTCATCTGAGTGAATTCTACTTACTTTCTTCAAGCACTTGAAGTGATGCATACCACTCATATAGAAATACGTTTTGAAAGCCCCCTTTCACCTATTCTTGTAAGTCCACTCAAAGATCCAGACAAGGCATCAAGTGAAAGTGAAAGCTATAAACACATCATTATGCCCCTCAAAATATAATTTCCTCACACACTCGGTATGGACCAAATACAAAATCTTATTGTTGAAATCGAAGAGCTCAAAAATGAGCAAAAATTTTCAAGAGCCATTGAATTGCTCGAAAAAAGCATTATGCGATATCATTCTGATTATCGACTCTATGAAGAACTTGCAGATATTTACCTGTATAGATGAGAATTAGATAAAGGTCTTAAATCAGCTAATTTTGCCTTGGACCTCAATGAAGACTCAGCAACTGGAAATTATCTCAAAGGATTTATTCTTCTTTCTCAAGATAAAGTACGAGAAGCTATTTTTTATTTAGAAAAATCTAATAAAATGCTCGGGAATAACCCTGAAGTTCTCAGGAATCTTTGATGGGCTTATACCATGATACACCAGTCTGAAAGAGGAATCTCGCTCCTCAAACGAGCTCTCAATCTAGCACCATGAGATGAGCTTATCAGTGAAGATCTTGCTATGGCACTTATCGGAATTGGAAAAATCGCTGAAGGAAATACCCTCTTACAAAAAATTTGAAAAAATATCGTCACATAAATATTCATGAGCTTTATTACAAAAAAAATTCCGTCTCAAGTCATTGCTATCGCAGATATAGGAAGCTATAAAATTCGTGTATGAATATGTGAATTTCATGGACAAGAACTGACCCTCATATGATATGGAGAGAAAAAACAAAATATCTGAGATATGAGTGGTCAAGATATACACTCTCTTCCCTGAGTGGCAAATACTTTTTGTGAAGCCATTAAAAAAGCAGAAAAAAATGCACATACTCAAATACAAAATATTGTTATGAATATTCCCTTTGATGAATTATTCAGTGCATACGAAACAGTAGAATATACGAGAAAAGATAATACATTCCCCATAGACCAAAACGAGCTACAAAACATTATAGATTATATAGAGTTTCATGCACTCAAGCAACAATATAGATATATTGATCGTCAGTACGGATACTCTTCTTCTCAAATAGATCTTGTTCTCAGTAGTGTTCAAAAACTCTCTATAGATGGAAACACAAGCAGAAAGATTCTCGGAAAAACATGAGCACATATTCAAAGTTCACTTCTGAACATGTGTATACCAAAAGATAAATACCAAATGATTCAAACCCTTGAATCAGCGATTAACAAAAAAATTACACAGGTAATCCCAAGTGAGTTTGCTCTGCTAAAGCTTTCAAAACAACAAAGAAACATTGTTATCATAGATGTGGGAAGTTGCTCTACATCGATCATAGTAAAAAAAGATGGAGCTCATATAGGCATACAAAAGCTCCCTCTTTGAATTGGAAGTTTGATTCAAAATATTCAAAAAAAATATCCAAAAACACATACCGATATCATTACGTCACTTGATGGAGATTTGTATACAAATGAAAAAAAAGACTTTATAGAAGTCTTTCTGGATTCTCTTTGAATTACACTCAAAGAAATACTTCAAAATCAAAATTGCCCCAATAAATTCTTTATCACAGGAGGATGAGCCAATAGATTTCTTACCAGGTGTGTAGAATATATGAATCTTCATCTCTATGATATCAAGCATATTGGGTCCATTCAACTTCTCCATACAAAAGACTTATCTCCAAAAGATGAAGCAGAAGCATCAATATCAAGAAGTAACCTAAACATCTATGCAATGATGAAGGCAGCCAGTGAATTTATTACTCGCATTCCAGACCCAATTGAAAAATCTCTCAAAAAAACAGTAGAAAAGATACATGAATAAATTGTTTCAGAAATCCATAATTCAAAAAAGTATTTGAATTTTTGAGAAATCGAAAGGGTTTTAGGAAGGTCTGAAAAACTTACTTTTTTAGTACTTTTTTTCTTTCTCTTCCCTTTAACAAAGAGAAGTACCCGAAACGGAGTGAAGGGGGATGGGATTTTACAGAGTTTTCTTAATGAGACTGAACATGTTCAATAAAAAAATCTTCCAAGCTCCCTGAAATATCAGTGAGCTTTTTATTTTGAACAATAATTTTCCCTTGATGAATAATACTAATCTTATCACAAATACTCTCTACATCAGCCAAAATATGAGTATTAAAAAATATGGTGGTTCATTTTTTATTGAGCTCAACCAAAAGGTCTTTGACCATTTTTCGACCAATTGGATCCAGCCCACTCATCGGTTCATCCAAAAAAAGCAGTTCAGGATCATTGATCATTGCTTGAGCCAGTCATACTCGCTGCAACATACCTTTGGAATATTCTTTCAGGTATTTTTTCTTTGCCTCACTGAGTCATACTTTTTCGAGTAGTGCATCAACTTTTTTTGTTGCTTGTTCTCCAGTCATACCAAAAAATCCTGCATGAAAACGGAGAAATTCTTCTCCAGTGAGATGCTTATAAAGATAGGTATTTTCTGGCATAAATCAGATACGTTTTTTTGTTTCAATAGATATACCAGACTTTCCAAACAATTCTACGTCTCACTCTTCTGGAGTAATAAATCACAAAATACTTTTCATAGTAGTCGTTTTTCCAGCACCATTGGGTCATAAAAAACCATACATTTCTCACTGTTGTACTTCAAATGAAACTCATTTAAGAATATGTTTTCCTGAAAGATGTTTATGAATATTATTGACTTTAAGAAGAGACATAAGACTGATACTAATAATTTAAACAACCTATCCTCTTCCGTTAAGGAACATCTGAAAAACTCACTCAAAAGTATTTGCAATCTTTTCGAAATCTCAAGATGCGGCTTTTACAAGCCCTCTCAATTTCTCAAAAATTCAAATACTTTCTCAAACTATCTCTTTTTCAGAGCTTCCTTAAAGGGAAGAAATAATAGGAAAGTAATTTAAATAAAAGATATATCTTTCTCCCCTTTTGTAAAGGAAAAAATTGATTTTCGCTCGAAGAAATATATAATTATCGCGTTATTTATCTCTTTACACTATACACATGCTTGAAAAAGCCAACGAAGCTGTACAAAAAGCTATCAAACACCTTGAATACGAATATTCAAAACTCCAACTTGGACGAGCCAACCCAGCACTCGTAGAAGATATTATGGTCGACCAATATGGATCACTCCAACCACTCCAGAATATGGCCAGTGTGTCCAATCTTGATTCTCAAACTCTCTCAATTAAACCATGGGATAAAACGGTTATTACTGCTATTGCAAAAGCTATCTCAGACGCAGGGCTTGGACTCAATCCCCAAACTATGGCTGATTCTATTCTCATTAAAGTTCCAGCTCTTACAGAAGAAAGAAGAAAAGAAATTGGAAAAGTAGCAAAAAAACTCTCAGAAGATGCAAAAATTGGAGTGAGAAATGCCCGAGGAGACGAGATAAAAGCCATTAAAAAACTTCTTGATGAGAAAGAAATCAGTGAAGACGAAGCAAAAGATAGAGAAGATGATCTACAAAAAGTTGTAGATGAAGCCAATAAAAGTATAGAAAATCACTATAAACACAAAGAAGCTGATATTATGAAAGTATAGGTTTCTTGCTCAAAAACACATCCCCGCAATGCGGGGATGTGTTTTTAACTCTTAAAATTTAACTCATAATAGTTATATTTTAACTTAATTAAATATATACCGTATATATTTTGCAAATTTTTATTAAAAGTATTTCAAAAGAAAATAAAAAAAGGTAAGCCATTAGCTTATCCTTTCTTAATTTCTTTCATTTTGAGTGTACCATCTGCAGTACTCTCATGTTTTCTAATTTTTGCGTTATATTTTCTCAAAGACGGACCTTTCACTCCTGCTTCAAAATTTTTCTTTTGAATATTTGTCATGTGGACCATGTCTCCTGTTGTGGTTGAATAAAACGCTACATAGGTTCGTTTTCCTTTAGCCATAGTTTCTCTTATAATTGATTAAAAATATACTTTATTATTCAGAGCTCTATAATGTTCTCGAACAATTGCTTTTTCTCTGAGTTTTTTCTTTGATAATCATTTTACTGCATATCTTTTTGCTTTGAGTCTATTTGCTGTTCTTGATTGGAAAAACATTTTTTTGTATCTGAGAATCAATTTTTCATTCGTTTCTCATTCATTTCGGATCGCATATATCATGATTTCTATCCCCTTACGTGAAGTAAAAAATTAAAAGTACGGGCAGCATTCTATGAATAAAAATTTATTTGTCAAAACAAAAATACTTCTTATAGTAAAAACATTATTTTTCAAACACTCTTGCATGGACCAAAAACGTAAATCTCAACTCGAAAAAGAAGCACTTAAACTCATGACATCGTATCTCCAAGAACATCTTCCTGAAATGCAAAAAGAATTTGGAATGGTATATATTAACCGTCTAAAAATAAGTCAAGATTTATCCTATTGAGATGTTTTTATCAGTAGTATGAAAAATCAGGACAAACTGACAAAAGCACTCGCACAATACGCAAGACATATAGAAGGTGTGTTAACTCAAAAATTAAATATAAGAAAGATACCCAGGATACGCTTTAGATACGATTCAAGCGGAGAAGATTTTCAAAAAATATATGATACTATTCAAGAAACTACTGCATAATTAAAATATATGAATATTTCTTCATTGATAGAGAAATTTCTTCCAAAAAAAAGATCTCTAAAAAACTCATGATCAAGATGGTGGCAAGCTCCAAAAGCACCATCAAAATTTAAAAAACGAAAAAAATCGTTTCATGTTTTAATGGAAAAAAATCCAAATATAAGCTCGATTCAAAAAAAGTACTTTTTTTGAATCGTATGATGCGTGCTCATGCTCATAGCTTTCTTTTTACTTTCTCCACTCTTTCGTATACAACATATTAATATTATCAAACAAGATAATATTTCTCATATCGATATATCATATAAATCTATCGAATCTATACGAGGGCAGCATATATGAAGTATATCAGAAGAAGAGATCAGAGAAAAAATGCTCGCTTATCAACCCAACCTTAAGGATATTTTTGTACAAATAATCTTTCCAAATAAACTTAATATTCGTATCAAATCATTTGATATAGTATTCCACACAAAAATAGGAACAAAAGATTATCTCTTAAGTAAAAATGGTATTCTGGTTCCCAAATGACCGATTGAAGGTATCAGTTCGATTCAAATAGTATTTAATACACTTCCTTCTTTTCTTGACTATAAAAAAATATTTGAAGCTGAGACACTTTGAAAAATGAATACTATCTGGAACAGAGTAAGAGAAAATCTCCTTGGCTTTGAAATAAACAGTATGACCTATTATGATACCGAAAGAGAATTTCATATATATGGAGAAAATAATATGAGGATTTTATTTGACTTAGAGAGTGATATTGCCTCTCAAGTAGAAAAACTTATTGTGTTTCATAAAGAAGAAAAAGACCTCACTCAAGGAGGAATTGTATATATTGATCTGAGAGTAAAAAACAAGATATTTTATTGTGAAATAGACGAAGAATATCAATGTATACAAAACCTCAGCAGTGTATATTCACAACTATAATTCTATACTACGCTTGACTCAAACTATGAGCCCTCATGCATCAGTATCCTTGAAATAAAGATCATCAACAATATTTTGTATAATCATAAAAAGCCCTCTTCATCTGATAGAATGATGATGAGTAAATCACTCTTTTAGTATAGTTTGCTTCAGCTCATTCATTTCAGATGCGTTCTTATGTTGACTCCCTTTTCAGCTATCACTTACCTCGATACATACTTCGATATTTTTATCTCTCTTTTCTACCACAACACTCATTGTATTTGTATCTCATGTTCTACTTCCATATTCAATAGCATTATTATTGAGTTCATCTATTACAAGCGTCATACGAGCGGTTAAAATATCTCAAAAGTGATACTGTTTACAGATAGCCTCAAAAATATCTCTGAGTATTTTTGCCTGACGAAAATCAGAGACATAATCAAAGCATACTTGAAGCATATTCCCCTCTCTATATTGGTTTACGAGAGCTTCATAATCTGTGTGACTATCCAGAGTATCAAGATGTAGATGATACATAATGAAGAAAAGAAAAATATATCTCTTTGAGTATAACATATCCAACAATAAAAATCAAAAAAACCTCTCTTGCAAAGCAAGGGAGATTTCAGATAAGAAGAGAAAAACAAAGATTATCTTACCGCTTCTTTCAGAGTTTTACCAGCTCGGAAAACAGGAGATTTCATAGCAGGAATTTTAATAGATTCTCCAGTTCGTGGATTTACACCGTTTCGAGCAGCTCTTTCAGAAACTTTAAACGCACCAAAACCAGTAATATTTACTTCATTTCCAGAAGAAAGTTCTGAAGTAGTAATATCAATAAAAGAAGTAAGTACTTTTGATACTGCATCTTGGCTGAGCCCAGCTTGAGCAGCAATCGCTTTAATAAGGTCTTGTTTTTTCATATGCAAGATATGTTAATATATAAAACTCCCGTATATTACCACCCAGAAGGGATTTTGCAAATCTTTTTTTTATTTTTTCCCTCTCTTTTGCCAATAACTCATGATATAATCAAAAATAATGGCTCTATAGAGCCATTATTTTTGATTATATTTTTTTATGTTCGAAAGGTATTTTTTTGTATAAAATCCTCTACTTCTGCTTCTAAATCAGCAGAAATAACTTCATTTGAAGAGACGATATTCACATCTTCATCTTCATGAAATGCTTGAATCATCTTCTTAAATTTGAGTACATGGTCAAATTCAGTGAGCTGTGTATCATTTTCTGGTATAAAATCAATTTTTGATTCTAGAGATTCGATTCACATGTTTTCTAAACTTTTTTGACTTTCATGGAAGTTCTCTACATCCAAAATAATTTTAATATAATCTTTTTCTACAATGACATCTTCGAGTCACTCTAGTTCATAGAGCTTTTCCTCTATATCATCATAATTATATTTTTGAGGATCAATGAAAATAACTCATTTTTTATGAAACATCCATGATACAGCTCATGACTCTCAGAGATTTCCACCATATTTGGAAAAAATATGTCTGATATTTGATACCGTTCTATTTTTATTATCAGTGAGAGTTGATACCATAAGAGCCACTCACCCAGGAGCATATCATTCATAGACAATCTCAGATATTTGAAGTGCATCTTTGTCTTCTCCGGTTCATTTTTTGATCGCTCTATCAATATTATCATTGGGAACTCATGCTTTTTTTGCCGTATAAATAGCAGCTGCCAAAGAAGGGTTTTTCTCTGGATCTCATCATTTTGCACAAGCAATAGCAATCAGTTTTGCATGCAGAGAAAATATTTTCCCTTTTACTGCATTTACTGCATCTTTTCTTGCTTGTACCACTGGACCTCGTCACATATTTTTATTTGTTATAAGTGTAAAATAACCCACCGTCTTCCATTTCATTTCAGACACCTCCCTTAAAAAGGGAGGAAAATAATATGAAGATATTAATTCTCTTGAAAATATTTGAATTTTTGAGAAATTGAGAGGGCTTAATAAGCCGCATCTTGAGATTTCGAAAAGATTACAAATATTTTTGAGGAAAGAAGTTATCTTCCATAAATAGCATATTTGAGAGTATTCAAGTACTGCGTATTATCAAGATAAATTCTTAAATTTTGTTGTTTATCTCATTTCTTTGCACTTGTCAGAATATATGCTTCTGGTGGGGAGAAAAAATCACTACTCTCTATACGATACGAGAGAGGGCTTCTGGTCGGATTAAAAAGAATGAGGTATACTGGTTCATTTTGAGATAAAAAGCTTCCAATTGTTTGTGTATTTTTAGTGATTTCTCCCTGTGAAGACACGGTTTTATTACTCAAAGAAGTGGTGGTATCAAAATCCCCTTCTCACGAACCTCATCCACTACTCCCTAACAGATTCCAAGAAATACTCGCAGGACTGGTCAAAGTAATATCATCGATCTGAAAAACAGTTGGAGTACTTCCAGTCATATAAAAGAGTGGCAATATGTCATAGCCAAGAGCTTCTAAATTTCCATCATATGAATTGATGCGAGTATTGAGATCAAACGATATCTCTATGTCTCTTTTGCTCGGGTTATTTGGATCTTCAGCCAAAATATGATTGACTCAGCTATCTCATCCAAATGGATGGGCTTCATAATATCCATACCCCTTTTGTTTGATAGCAAGAAGAGCCAGTTCTCCAGCTGACTGGGCTCATGCCTGAGCTTGAAATGAATACTCAAGTCAACGATTATCATACATTTCTCTCAGTACGAGTTGAAATACTCCCAAAGTTGCCATGAGTAAAAATCCGATCATAACAAGGGCGAGTACAGATGAAAATCCAGAAGTATGTTGTTGAGGTAAATAATGCATAGATTTTTAAATTTTTAAGAAGAGAGGATACGCTCAGAAAAGGTCATCTGAAATACCTGTGTAGCTTTTTCTAGCACCGATGAAGAGAGTCATCTTTTCGCTGCAGGACGTATCTCTATGACCAGTGTCACTTTGGGGAGATTACCTGCAGAAATATACCAAGCAATATCACTGACAGAAACACGGTTATTCGTGAGTGGCCCAACTCATCTCTGGTACAAGCTACAGTGCTGAGCAACACTTTGACAATGACTCACTTCTACTCGTTCCCAATCTCACGAGAGCTCATTCTTTTGAGCAAGATAATAACGATTGTTGGCTGTTTCAAGAGCGGTCCCATATTTTCATCCAGATCAAAAAGTATAGGGATCTGTGGCATGAAGCGAAACTCATACCAATGTGGAACGATGAATATCATGTGAAAGAGCTTGGGAGAGAGTTTTGATATTTTCATGAATCGAACGATACATGTCATTTTTATGAGTAATATTTTGAATCGCAATAAAAGAAGCAATAACACTTACCAGTACAATAGAGATGATAGTCACTGTTACAATAATCTCTATCAGAGTAAAACCAGATGATGTATGAAGTTTCTTCATTATATTGTTTTTAATAAAATATCTCATCCATTTCTCCTGACGAAGAGTATTTGTAATCTTTTCGAAATCTCAAGATGCGTCTTATTCTAAGCCCTCTCAATTTCTCAAAAATTCAAATACTTTCTTGATATTTTCATTCATTAATATCTATAAACGTCTCCAATCAGTGAGAATCATATCTAGTATGATTTCATGATTTCATTTTCTGTTCCACCCTACCACACTTCTGATTTTCTTTCCTGTATCTACATTAGGGATATCCGTGATCTCAATATAACGATACAATGGTGTAGGAGTATGATCTGGATTATTGCTATCACAATATATATAGCGTTTACCAGTGTCATGACAGAGTTGAAACTGAGAAATATTTTCAGGATTATTAACTCACTGTATATCTACAGTAGGACTCTCGTCATATACATGACTTATTTGAAATGTTCCGGTACCACTTCCAGGGAGTCAATCCATATAATTTCGGAGTGTTTTATAATTTCCATCTCTCATGTTTCTCACGAGTTCTAATTGTTCTGAACCAAGCTGAAGAGCGATGAGTGAATATTTATTATATTCTCCTATTTTAATAGTCGACTCAACAACTGCATATACAGATACCAGGCCAAGAGTAAATATAAAGATACCTACCAGGACCTCAACGATAGAAAAACCGTGAATGTTTGAAATATTTTTTTTCATATTTTAATAATCAACGATATGAGTAGCAGGAAGGTACTCTAAATCAGTAAAAAGTGGACTGGTACTATCTGCATTTTTATAAGCATATTCCACTTGTATCTGAGAACCTGTAAGAGTATTTGTATTTCCAAAAGTATCAAAAGTAATATAAGTCCCTGAACCATATACAGCAGAAAAGAGAAAGAGCCCATTATTATATCATCCTATATTCCGGATTTCAACTCATTCTGGAAGGAGCCTGGATTCAAGTAATTCTCATCCTGTTGGATCCGAGATAACTTGATCGTGAGGGTATCCATAAAAAGAAAGAGAATTTTTATTCGCTTCGTCATTATCTAAATACACTCATATAGAAAGATTTGAGCCAGAAGCGGTCCCCGCAAGAGCCATGTTTCTCGCTTCATAGAGGCTCTGGGAAATTTCTTTTCCTGCTTGGGTCAGCCGAATCTTTTTTCATTGGTAGGCATATGGAATATATGACATTCCAATCACAAGTGCGATCAAGGTCATTCCAACCATAAGTTCTATCAGAGTAAATGCTTTTTTGGATATCATAAAAATAGACAAAGAA
>JAKVBB010000010.1:0-11884 GCA_022448215.1 Candidatus Altimarinota bacterium
CATGGTTGATTCACAACGAAAGCATTTACTACATCTCAAACAAATTCTACATTCATATTGTTTTCTTCTATGAATCATCGAAGTTCACTGTATTCAGGTTGTTGTAAAAATGGGTATTTCGTATATAAATCTTGAATAGGCATTCACTCTTTCCCACACACTCATTTTTCAAGTAATATTCTTCTCTCTTGTTTACTAAATCAAGCTTCTTGAAGTATTCTCGTTTTTTCAGTTATTTCAATTTGATTATAATTATGTACTCATGCTCATGGTCGATCTATTCAAACTTCATGTGCTTTTATGATAGCTTGTTGTTGTTCTGATCATATATCTCTTCATAAGTAGAATTTTCCTGCTTCTATTCTATCAGCATCTCATAATTTCGAAATATCTTGCAGGGTCAGGGATTCAAAATAAAATTGTTTCTTGGGAACAAGTGTATCTATGTATCATTGTGTTTCTGTAATGAGTGTTTTGAGTTCTGAGCTTTGGACTATCGTTTCTTTTTTAGTTCGTAGTTTAGATATCTCTTTCATTCAAAGTTTGATTCCCTTTTTTCATATAGCGGCTACAGCTCATATTCAAGTGAGTGCGAGTCAGAGGTCAGCGACTGATTGTCATTTCTCATAGGCATTTCATAAAAAGAGGTTCCAAACACTTTCTCATAGGGCTTGTGCCACTTGTTTCATTCATTCCCAACTGGCAAGTTGTTTGAGAGCATCAAGAACGATTTGTCATCTGGTATTGATAACCTCTACTGCCATATCATAATTATCCAGTATCATGGTATCTATGAATCCTTTTGAGAAGTTTTCAAACGCTGAGTTTTGTTTCTGATTCTCAGAGATTCAACATGTTTCATATATTTGAGTTTTTGCTTCTTGGATACAGGCTTGTTTATCGAGTGTTTCTTTGGTCTGCGTGTATATTTTTTGCTCTAATGATTCATTTTCTTGTCTTTGTGATTCTATGAGGGTATTGAGGTCTGAAGTGAGTTCGGTGATATCTCTTCCATTTGCTTGTTCTGCGAGTACATAATTCCTTGCTTGTGATTCGATTTGTTTTTGTGTGTCATTCAAAGAATCCAGTGTATACACTGGATTCTCCTTTTGTTCATTGTTTGAGGGATGTTCGTATGCTCAAAAGCTCTCGAATGGCATAAGTTCCTTTTATTTATAATATACTGTTATTGTAGCATATTTGAGAATTGAGGGCAAAAATTTTAAAAAATAAAAATACTTTCTTATTTACATACTACTCAAGAAAGTATTTGATTGTTTACAAAAATGGTCCATTTTATGGTCAGCTAAAGGGCTCTTGTGTCCCTTATTGTAGGAAAAGTGTTTTTTAGTCCGTATATGCAAGACATATACTCCCAAGCACTAAAAAAGTTTTGTTTCGTGTAAGGAAAATGTATCTCTAGCGTGCCACCAGATAAAACAGACTCTCCCATTATATAAGTTTTGCATAAAAGTAAAATATGGCTACTCTGTGAGATGTTTACATAATTATAACATAATATCTTATGTTTCGCTTCCAGATAATACAATGACCAGTCTTCAAAGTAGATGAAAATATAATTGACAATATATTTAAAAATGTTTCAAAATACATAAACAAGACTCAAAACGGAATTATAAATATTGTCTGTGTCCCACCGGAAGAAATACAAACACTTAATAGCAAATACCGATCAAAAGATACTCCAACCGATGTACTGAGCTTTCATTATTTTGAAGATTTTTGACAACTGCAGGAGCATGATACAGCTTGAGAGGTTATTCTCTGCGAGGAAATACTCATCCAAAATACTCAAGAGTATTGAGTATCAAATCAGCAAGAATTTTATAAACTCATAATTCATTCTCTTCTACATATACTCTGATACGATCATGAGGAAGAACAGGATTACATCAAAATGCAAGAAAAAGAGCATCAAATATGGCAAGAAGTATTTGAAAAATAGTTCTTACTCGTTACCATATTTAATAAGTGACTTCTGATAAACTATTTTTATATTTCTTCCCTTTATTAAAGGGAAGTACCCGAAACGGAGTGGAGGGGGATGGGATTTATCAGAAATTCCTTACAAAATAATAGCTTCTCTTAGATTATATTCCATGCAATATAAAATTCCTGTTCAAATAGAAAATGAAGATCCTATTATGCTCGGGCTCAGCCTCAGGCAACTCACTATTATTGCTGTGTTTGGTGGAGTCTGATATATGATCTATAATGGACTCGCTCCCATACTTCCTGCAGAAATTGCAGCAGCTCCTGGTGTTATTTTGGTACTGATAGGATTCCTCATAGCAAAATTTAAACATTCTGGAATGACCTTTGTTCAATTCATTCTTGCTTTTGCTCGGTATAAAACAAATATAGCAGATAGACAATGGAGTATCTGAATCGATAGCTTTCATCCATTTGATATATGATATGTCAGTAGTGAAGAAAAAAATGAAAAACAAGATATTGATTTTCAATCCAAAATGGAAAAAATTCAAGAACTCGACGAAAAAATCCACCATATTTAATGATCCATGTATTATGTCACCGGTTAAAAATTCAAAAAAGATACATCCAGATGCTTCGACTCAACGCTATCTTCCTTTTTCTCAAATCAGAGAAAATATTATGATGCTGAAAGATAATAGTGCTCGAATTGTCATGAAATGTTCTACTATAAATTTTCTTCTCAAAAATACAGAAGAACAAGATGCCATTATCGTAAGTTTTCAACGTTTTCTCAATTCTCTTGATTTTCCTATTCAAATAATGATACGATCTTCAAAACTAGATATCGACGCATACCTTCAAAAACTCAATGATAAAGCTCTCACGCAAGAAAATACTCTCTTGCAAAATCAAACCTATGAATATATAGAATATCTGAGAAAGCTCGTTGAAGTAGCTCAAATTATGAAAAAAGAATTTTACATCGTCATTCCCTACGATGAAGCAGAAAATAAAAGTGTAAAAAATGATGGAGTATTTGGTATGTTTGAAAATTTTTGGCAATCTATCAACGGAAACGATACACTGATAAAAGTAAAAACGCAGTTAAAAAACTTTGCAAAAATTAAAAAATGATTAGTGTGAAGAGCAAATATGGTACAAGTATGACTCGAAAATATTGGTATAAAATGAGAGGTCCTGGGTAAAACAGAGCTTATCTCATTTCTGACTGAGTATTACAATCCAAGTCTGTCAAATTTGAGTTATGCCCACATGGATGTATCAAAAAATGACCTTATACCTCAATAAAAATAAATCTATGAAAAAAATATTAAATTTTCTTTCTGTTGGTCTCATACTTATACATGCAAAAATAGTTGTATTTGCTGAAGAGTGAGGTATTTTTTGAGAATTTACAGATAATGCAAATGAAAAGCTAAAAAAATGAGAGATTAGCACCGATGATATTCCAAATATGTTTCTTGGAGCCATTAATTTTCTCATGGGTATCGCTGGAACCGTTGCCATTATATTTGTCATTATTGGTGCCTATCAAATTCTATTTGGTTCGCTTCAACAAGATAAAACTAAATGAAAAGAGACTATTATCATGGCTCTTGGATGATTTGCTCTGGCAGCACTAAGTTGGTTTATCGTTCGAGCAGTACTTGATAATCTCAGTGGGACGCTTTAATTATTTTTTTTCATCATAATGGAACAAATACTCTATACATGGTCTTTTGAAGACAGTAAAAATAGATCTCCTCTTTGGTATAGTATTGCCTTTGCAATTATTATTGGTTTAGTTATATGGTGATTTTTAACGGCTCAATATGGTTTGAGTTTTATTCTACTCCTTATAACTGGACTGGCTTATTTTATAGAAAATAATTCTGATGATATTGTAACTGTTTCTATACACGAACTTGGAATTCAGGTATGAGAATGATTCTATGATTTTGCAAAAATTTCTTCATGTTCATATATTTATGAATGAAGTAACGCTATTCTTATGAGAATAGTACTTCATAAGAAATGATTCAGATTTATTGATATTCCTGTAAATAATGAACAAGTCACAGACATAAAAAATATCTTGCAAGATAAAATTCCAGAATCTGGAGAAGCCAAGCTCAGTTTGGGACAAAAAATTCTGAGAAAAATTAAACTCTAGATACCTAAATATGAATGGGTTCCAATTCTCAAAAAACGTATATTATTCTCTTCAAAAAGTACAAACATACGAATATCTCATGTCACCTGAAAATCAGAAATTCATTTTAATTTTCACTGCAATGAATGACGATAGTATATAGAGTCACAATAGTTTTGCGAAATATCAATACATACCTCAATAATATTATTGAGTATTTTTTTGTTTCATGAAAGTAGTTTCATACTATCATTTACAAAGTGTTTTGAAATCGAAATATCTCCTCTTTTTTTCATAATTATTCTTTCATTGATACGAGTAAATTATTTTCTAGCTTTTTTCAATGACTTTTATATTGTAATATATTGTTATTTTTTTCTGGAGTTTGAGTCATATGATAAAAATCTCATTCAAGAGCTTCTTGTATTTTATTTTCTAAAAAAGATTCTTGAAATTGCTGAACATTTTTGAGATATTCAATGTAGAAACCCACTGCTTCATTCACAAACTGAGACTTATTATTATAGGTCTCTATATAGCTCGCAATATTCGGTTGCAGCGAGAATGTCTTTTTTTTCACAAATGTTGTTGCCATAAAACATAATATAAAAAAGTATGAATATAGTATATATTTTCATACTTTAAAAGTCAAGAAAATTTGATACTATATTTTTCTCCCTACATATTCAATAAAATGGGAGAATATTTTATTTGAAAAAGCTTTTACTTTGAATATCATAGATAAAATAATATCAACCTCTTTTTATGAAAACACTTATTTCCATTCTCCTCAATGCTCTGATACTCTATATCATGGCATTTTTACTCTGAGAGAATTCAGCAAAAGGCCTAGAAGCAGGTATTGTAGTCACATGAGGAATAAAAACATATATTCTTGGATGAATCATACTCTGAGTTATGAATGTTACACTGCGTCCGATCATCAAAATAGTTTCTTTCCCTTTGGTATTTATATTCTTCTGACTCGTAGCATTTTTTATCAATGGTATTACGCTCAAAGCATTTAATACCATTATGCAAATTCTTGTCATTCCATGAGTTACCTATCAAATAAATGGTTGGGTAAATTTCCTAATTGCAGTTGCAATTTTTACCATTTTAAATATGGTGTATTCATTCTTATCTCCTAAGTAGTCATTTGAAACATGATAGAAATTCTTCAAGTAAGTGAAGTATTTATTGGAATCTTACTTATTGCCGTTATTCTTATACAAAATAAAAGTGTTGCGCTCAATCTTACCAGCATGAGTGGTGGAATGAATGAAACAACAAAAAGAGGAGCCGAAAAAGTACTACACAACGCAACCATTGTACTTTCAGCACTTTTTATCTTTAACTCTCTAGCACTCTTTTTAGTGAGCTAGTATTTTTATAAAGCTATGGAATATAGAATAGAAAAGTTAAAAAAATACTTATGTATGATAAGTGTTGTTTTTTTGGGTGTATCTTTTTTTCATATTTTCTATACATTTCTCTATCACGATGCAGAAATACGTGCTGTACCTGGATGATCTATATCAGAATGAATTATTGGGCCATTTCCCCACCTCAATCCACTCAAACCAAAGGATGAAAATAACACCTATATTCTCTCTCTTTTATATCGTTCTTTGTTACAGTATGATATTGAGTCATGAAAAATAATTTCAGATCTTGCAAGTTGTGACACGAGTAATATATCGTATGTTGAATGTTACCTCAAAAAAGACATATACTGGTCAGATGGAACAGCTATCACAATAGATGATATTTTAGCGACCTACCAAGTTCTCAAAAATACAGATGTTAACCCTATTATGTCATCTCTTCTCAATGAAATGACTATAGAACAAAAAGATGATATTATTATTTTTCAAAATAATTCTGATGATATTAATACGCTCAATGTATTTTTTCAGCCTATACTGGCAAAAAATGTTATTGATGATTTATCAGGAGAAAATATAAGAGGGAATTTTGCTGGGATTGATGAAATATATTCTGGGTACTATACAATTGAGAATATTGCTCAAGACCAAAGTGTATGAATTACTCGTATTATCCTTGAAAAAAATACTCAATACCATGAAAATCCTATACTAGTAGATCAATTAGTACTCAAAATCTTTCCCAACACACAGGCATTTATAAAAAATAAAGATAGTGTCAATATTTTTAATGATACAAGAAATGTATTATGAGAAAGTGTTCCAAGGCTTGCCGCATATGAGTATATTTTACCACAATATGTAAGCTTATTCTTAAATAAAGAAACACTTCAAAATAATGCCTTAAGAAAGCATATTTTATCTGAAATTAATAGAGATAAACTCATAGAACTTCTGTGAGAAAAAAAATCTGTTCCAGTACTCAATCCATATCTCACTGAAAAAAATATTGATGTAGAAGCACCTGGTCAAACGCTTGATGAAATTATGGCTGACCTTGGATACTTTAAAAAAGAAAAAATACTCACTGAATTTGAAAAAAACTTTAAATCTTCTCTCACTCTCTCAGATGAAGTTACTCCTGAAAAAGATACAAATTGATGAAATGAAATAAGCTCGAGTGGAAGTTTACTCGGTGAATGGGAAGGAAGCCAGCTAGAAAGTATTGAAGATGCACAACAATCTTCCGTCACTATTTCTTCTCCTGGATTTATTGAAAAATATAATTTTATATCAAAAGATGATATTTTACTCAACGGAACCACTCTTGAATGAACCAGAGCTGTCTATGTAAATGACTATCAGTTACAATGATATACAGCAGGAGAGAAAAACTTTTTCTACAGAATTAGAGAATCATTTGGAAATATCCAACCAGGAAGAAATATATATACAATCTATTTTGAACTTCCTGATGAAGAAAGTGAAACAGGATATAGTTTGGAAAAGATAGAAGATATTATCATACTCTATTCAAGACAAAGGGATATCCTAGAACAAGAAAAACAAAAACTTCTTTCTGACTTACAACAAGAATACCAAATAAGAAATCAGGAACAACAAAAACAGGCTGAAGAAAATAGAAAGAGTATAGAAGAGCTCAAGAGTAACGATATAGAATATATTACCCAAAAATCAGCCATTGACGGTCTCAAAGAAAACAGATACTATAATTCAGAATGAGATATATTTTCTCTTGATTTTTACTATGTGGATACAGAAAAAGACTTAGAGCAAACAGCACTTTTTATCCAAGAAACAATAGAAAATACAGGAATTGAGGTGGAAATGTTTCCAGTTTCCATCAATGGATTGGTCAACATTGTAAAAAATAAAAATAGTTATCACATAGTACTGGCTGGTATTCATCTTGGGTATTTTGACGAAAATATTTTTCCATATTTTCATTCAAGCCAATCAAAAAATGGATATAATTTTTCACAAATTAGAAAAACAAGTCTTGATATCCTGCTTGAAGAAATGAAATCTGGAAATATAGAGAGAGAAAGAGCAGAAAAAACAAAAGAAAAAATTCTTGATATTCTCAGAGATGAATATATCATATCTCCTCTCTACACTCCTCGTATTCACTTACTCATTGATAAAAAAATAAAAAACATTTCTTTCCCAGAATATATACCACTCTCATCTCTGAGATGAAGTATTGCAAAAAATTTATATATTCAAGAAAAACGAGTCATTCGTACAGAAGAGAAAAACTGGGACTCATTCAAACACTTTATTTTTCAAGATATTTATGGCTTATAATTTCCGAGAAGACGTTATCATTCCAGCATGGAATCTCATCAAAGACGATAGTACTCTTAAACTACTTTGTTTGACTCCAGGTCTTTTATCAATACTTTTTTTCAGTATTTTATTGGTATATCAATCTGTATATGCCTATGTAAATATTTTTGAAAAGTGAGATGAAGCGTTTATCGTACTCTTAAACTTTTTTGAATCAGGATATCTTTTTGAAATTATTATAGCTTGAATATTATTTTTTATCATATATGTTATTGCTATACCTCTTTTTGATGGCTGACTGATACAATATATTGCAAAAAAAGATGAATGACAAGAAGTATCTGGAAGTGATTTTATAGGATGTGGATTTTATAATTTTTTACGAGTATTTCAGTACAATAATCTTTTTAGTGAATTTAAATTTATTTCTATTCTCAATGCTTATCTTTTTACATTGAGGTTTGTTGGTATAGAATACCTTTCTACTATAAATATTTTGTTTTTTATTGTATTTATATTTTCTACACTTCTTAATATATTTCTTGCATATGCAAAATATGAGATGATACTGACCAAAAAAGACCTTTTCCCTTCATGTTCTTCATCAGCAAAAATAGCACTCTTTAATTTTTGAACTACCATG
The DNA here is from genome assembly GCA_022448215.1 of Candidatus Altimarinota bacterium. Lineage (GTDB taxonomy): Bacteria > Patescibacteriota > Gracilibacteria > BD1-5 > UBA6164 > JAKVBB01. Next base: position 8,453 of record JAKVBB010000010.1, read on the forward strand.
AAACTATACTTTTTAATGTTTCTCCTCAATGTTCGTGTTATGCTGAATTTTCTTATTTTCTTGAGTTTTCCAATAGCTATTATTACCGTAGCAGGAATTATTGCATCTCAATTTTTTCAGGTAATTGCCATTGTTATTCTTGCGATACTTTTTATAGTATGTATATTTTTTCTCGGATATATGGCTGCGGTACTCGATAGTTTTAAGGCTGCTATTTGGTATTTTGCTTATAAAACAGGAAAAGCTAATATGGAAAGAATCGGTGGAAAATAATAATATTGATTTTTATGTCTTTCTCCCTATACTCAGTATAAATAATTCTTTATCAAATAGCTTATGAAAAAAGTCATCACTTTCCTTTCTATCTGAATTCTTGTTTTTCTCAGCTCATGCGGAACTCACAAACAATCTGAAGAAACAAATCAAACAGAGGATCAAATAGAACAAACGCAACAAACATCAGTAGAAACAACTCAAGAAGCTCATACACAAGAGCAAAGTAGCAAAGAAGAAGCTACTCCTGCGGTTGAACCAGTCACTCAAACAGAAGAAAATGAAGGAGTGAGTGAATCTCAACAAGATAAAGATGGAGAAGTAACCAGTGAAGAAGAACAAGAAGCAATTGAAGAAATTGAATCACTTTTTAATGAAATACTTGAAAGCTAATATGCAAGAAATCAGTGATCAAATTTTAGAAAAAATACAGCATGGGACAGAACACACTCCCCTGCTTTTTTTATGACACAATACTGATCTTCTTGATGCTCACATAAAAGATGTATGAAATACACTTCTATGAAAACTCTCCATACCACTCAACTATTTATTTATTCTGGAAGATACTGGGGAAAGCATCAAAGTACAAGATATCAAACATTTCTTCGAAGCTGCTTATTCTCTCCCAAGCTATGGTCATCAAATATTTTATGTAGAAAATATTTCCCGTCTCACTCTTTCAGCAAGTAACAGTATGCTGAAACTTTTAGAAGAACCAGGAAAACACAATATTATTCTCCTAGGAAATGCTTCTGAATCTGGAATACTCGATACGATTCTCTCTCGAGTACAGATAGTATATACATGACTCGAAAAGCATGAGCAAAAAGATAATTTTTTCTATGATCTTATCGAGCAATTTGATAAGCACAAAGATACTGGAATATTTGGATACTTTTTCCAAACTAAAATAGAAAAAGAGGATGCTATCATCTTTCTCAAAACACTCACTCAGTACATAAAAAATACTGGGAATTTTACTGCAACACTCGATACTATCAGTGAAGATATCGATCATATAGGAAAAAATAATGTAAATGCTCGTTATATCATCGATAAATATCTCCTACTTATTCAGGAGAGTTAGGAACTGTTTCTGAAATTCACTTTTATCAAAAATTTCTGCGTGTTTGCGGATTTTTTTTGCATCCCATTTTTGTGCTTCAAACACTTCGATCGCTGCATTCAAACTCTCAGGAGTTTGTTCATCAAAAAATATTCCTGTTTTTCCATCGACTACTGTTTCTTTTGCTCATCATTTCCCATAGGCTATAACAGGCGTCCCAGTTGCCATGGCTGCAATTGGCACAAGTCAGAGGTCCTCTTCTGGTGGAAACAAAAATCACTTGGCTTCACTATGGAGTGTGTTGATTTCATCAATATCATCCGTTAAAATCCAAGTAATATTCTCATTGCTTTTCCCTTTGAGTTCTCTATGAAGTGCATTATCAGTATTGGTAGCAATAATAAGTGGTTTTTTATTCTGGTTAAACGTTTCTACTACGAGATCAAATTTCTTGTATGGAATACATCGTCCATTATAAAAATAATAGTCTTTTTTTTCTTGTGAAAAAGGAATCTTGCTCGTATCGAGTCATGGATAGATCACCTCGGCTTCTCGTCAGTAATATTTTTCGATTCGCGCTCGAGTATTTTGCGAATTTCAGATAAAAATATCGGGTCGTTGTGCAGCACAAAAATCCCATTTTCGCAATGTATGGATCATTTTTGGCATAATAAAACGAGCCAGTGGATTGAGGATTCCAAACTCCATCATATTCAGATATTCATGGTAATGACTCCAAAAATATCTGGTTGGAGTATGACAATAGCAAATATGAAGCGTATCTGGTTTGGTAATCACTCCTTTGGATTCTGCGGAACTACTAGAAATAACGAAATCATACTCTGAGAGATCGAGGCTCTCAAATACAAGAGGTCTCAGCATAAGTGCCACTTTGTGTGAACGATTCAAAAAAGGAATTTTCTGTAAAAACGAAGTGATTATTTTGTATTTCTTAATAGATGAGTGATCTGAAAAACATACTGATGTGACAATATCAGCATGAGGAAAGATTTCGAGCAAATGTTCTAACACCAGCTCAGCCCCTCACCAGTCAATGATCCAATCACATACAATAGCTATTTTTTTATCCGCAAGATTTGGCATTTATGAGAGTTTATTTATACTGATGTATATCATAAACTTTATACCCTTTTATGCAAATCTTTTGAGTTCCCCTTCATCGTCTCGAACCAGATACTTTTTTTACAGAAATTACTGCTTTTCAGGGTCAAAAAAAAGTATTTACTCCCAATCCAGAAATGCTTTTGAAAGCAAAGGATGATACAGAGTTTCACGATATACTTCGCGCAGCTGAATATCTGACTATAGATGGAATTGGTCTCTACTTTGGGTTTCAAGCACTCGAATATAAGTCTCGATTTATTCGTTTTTTACTGACCGATTGGTTCTTTTTCAATATTCTATTTCGTAGAAAATATCTCGAAAAAAAATATGGAAAGCGTATCTGTGGAAGTGATCTGACTCGTGAACTCATAAAGTATGCGAGTAAAAATAATATCCGCGTAGCTATTATCGACCCGTATTTCCCTCATGATCTCAAAAAAGTTGAGGCTCAAAAGACTTTTCGAGAGGATCTGTCAGGCAAATATCCTGATCTCAAATTTGATTATTATATTTATAAAGATCCACAACAAGTAGGGGAGCAAATCAAATGATCTGAAGCAAAAATACTCTTTTCTACGCTTGGTATGAAATCTCAGGAACAGTCTGTGATAGATATCATGCAAGTATGCCCCAATATTAAACTCTGACTGGGGATAGGAAGTAGTTTTGATGGTCTCACTGGTTTTCAAAAACGATGTCCAGATATCGTATCCAAGATATGAGCTGAATGGCTCTATCGTATCATAACTACTCCTCGTAAACTCCGTCAATTTCAAAAGATATGGAGAGCGGTATTTGTATTCAGTTGGGAGATAATTATGTGGAAGGGGTAGAGTAATGCTATTGAGATAAATTTTACTTTTCAATAAAAAAGAATAACATTCTGATAGACATATTATCCAGATACGAAGGTAAAAATTTTATCCAGGTAATATACATCTCATGAAAAAAAAGGAGCAATACAT
>JAKVBB010000010.1:11894-19364 GCA_022448215.1 Candidatus Altimarinota bacterium
ACATCAATAATGAAAAGAAATACAAAACTATCAAGGCATATTATGCAATGATGATAGTTTTTTTTGTGATTCGATTACCGAGAAATGTATATCTAGAATAGGAAATTATTATATATAAGTTCTGAATTTTTATTTTCTCATTTTATAATCATGAAAACATTAAAAATACTTCTTATTCCCTTTCTCATACTCTGAACTCTCTCTTATGTATATGCACAAACAGGATTTTTTAGTAATATCGGTATTGGTACACAAAACCCTCTTACTGGACTCCATATTGTAGGCCAAGATGATGATTTGAATCGAAACATCTATGTTCAGTGAGATGGAGAATACAGAGATCATCTTCTGCATCTCTCATCAAACATTGCTGGAGGTCCTGCATCAGGAAATCATGTCAATAACACGAAATTTATTGTCAGGTGAAATGGGTCAACCGGGCTTGGAACCTATACACCGGAAGCAAGACTCGATGTGAAGTGAGATGTATTTGTAAAACGAGTCAAGCTTGATTCAGATGAATCTCAGACTGGACCTACGAGTGCGGGAATGATACGATGGAGTGGAGAAGATTTTGAATGATATAATGGAACTGAATGGGTGAGTCTTACTCAGCAAACCATTGTAATTCAAGATGATACTTCACCAAGTTGAGAAGTAGCTGCTTTTAATCTCGATACTTGTCCACAGGGATGGAGTGAATACCTTCCAGCACAGGGAAGATTTATTCGATGAATTGATAAGACATGAACAAATATTGATCCAACATGACAAAGAGCTCTCTGAAATATACAAGAAGACGAATTTAAAAGCCATAGTCATAGATTCCCTTGAATTGATTATGGTGGTTTCTTCAGTAATGGAAATGGATTAAGCGTATGAGGCAGTATGAGTTATTCATATACTCAGCCTGAATGATGAGCTGAAACAAGACCAAAAAATGTTGCTCTACTCTACTGTGAAAAACAGTAATAGACATGTTCAAAAAGTCTTACTGAAATTTCAGTAAGACTTTTTTCTCTAAAAAAATTTGACTCTTTCAAAAAACCCAATATACATAGTTATAGAAATATTTTTTCACGTTTCGTACATGCAAGCACTTGCAACACAAACATTCTTTTACTTCTTTTTCTTTCAACTGATTGGTTTGAGAGCTCTTTTAAAGTAAAATAATTAAAAAATTTTCAAAAAGTATCTTTCAAACCAAAACGTGTTTGAAAGATTTTTTTATACCTAATTTCACCTCTATGTTAATATTAGATAATAATGCTCCTGAAACTTGTTATCAAAATTCAGATATACCAGATCAACAAGACGAGTCTCAAAAAAAACTCATCGGTATAATAGAGACATGTGTAGACAAATACCAAGCACCGACCTATTGAAAAGAAAAGATTATAAATGGTGTACAATACCTTATGAGTAACTATTGAGAATGTGAAATATATTTTCCTACAGTCTGAATGAGTGATCATGTTATAATCAAACAGCTTCCGAGTTATGCAAATAAGTTTCACCGAATAGAAATATGAAGCAAAGCTTATCATCTTCTCTGTGAAAAATTTAATATAGAATCTTTATAATAAATAACTTTTAAAAAAATATGAATAATTTACATAATACACATATTATCTCCCAAAAAAAACTCTCAACACCCGAACACATAAAAAATGAATTCCCTCTCAGTGAAAAAGCCAAACAATTTATCGTACACAGTCGAGAAACAGTCGGAAATATTGTAAAATGAAAGGACACAAGAATCATTGCGATTCCCGGACCATGTTCCATCCATGATCCAAAATCTGCTCTTGAAATAGCTGAAAAAATAAAAGCCCTTCAAGAAATTCTTCCTCATCTTTTTTTAGTTATGCGAGTATACTTTGAAAAACCTCGTACTACTATTGGTTGGAAAGGGTTGATTAATGATCCTCATTTAAATGGAACGTTTGATATAGAAACATGACTCCGTACAGCAAGAAAACTTTTAGTTGATCTTGCGGAAATGTGAGTTCCCGCAGCAGGAGAATTTCTGGATCCTCTCAGTCCACAATATGTGGCAGATTGCTTCTCATGGGCAGCGATTTGAGCACGTACTACTGAAAGTCAAATACATCGAGAAATGACATCAGGCCTTTCTATGCCAACTGGAATGAAAAATGGTACCAATGGTGGAATTCAAATCGCACTTGATGGTATCAAGTCAACCATCCAAGGGCATCATTTTCTCGGAATAGATGAACAGTGAGATATAGCACATATGCATACAACTTGAAAAGATGATACACATATTATCCTCAGAGGTGGATCTAACTGACCTAATTACTCAAAATGTGATATTGCTCATACTCAAGAAAGTTTAGAAAAAGCATGAATAGAAACATGAATCATTGTTGATGTATCTCATGCAAATAGTTGAAAGAATCATGAAAATCAACCTCTCGTCTGCTCTGATGTTGCACAGCAAATCGCTGATGGAAATAAAAAAATTGTCTGAGTGATGATTGAATCTCATATCAAAGCATGAAACCAATCTCATACAGCCGGAAAAGATGATTCTTCAAAACTCGTATATGGACAAAGTATCACAGATAAATGTGTTGATTGGAATACAAATGTATTGATGCTAGAAGAACTTGATTGAGCATCAAAAAAACGAGCACAAATATAAGTATTTATTATACCATGAACATCTACTACCAATGAAATCCATGAAGCTATATGCACTGAGCATCAGAAGCAATAGCACCATATTTATCAAATCAAAGTTGAGACATCATTTGAAAACCAGATTTTAGTGAAGTATGGGAAAGTATTTGAGAAGAACATATATGAGTATTGGCCATTGAAAATTCATATATGGGAAGTATTCATCCAAATATTTACGGATTTTTAAAATATGACTACAAGATTATTGGAGAATATTATTGACCGATCGAACACTGTCTCTGTTCTAAAGAAACAGATATCAGTCAAATCACTCAAGCCTATTCTCAAATACCGGCTCTCGAACAGTGTCATAAATATTTACAGGGAAAAAACATAGAACCGATTGTATTTTCAGACACTGCTCTCTCAGCCAAGTACCTATCAGAAAATGATATACCATGAACTGCAGCTATCTGTTCAGTACAAGCTGCAAAATTATATGGCCTCAATATTCTCGATACCAATATTGCGGACCAAAACTGAAACACGACTCGATTTGCTCTCATCACATGACAAGAAAACAAAATAGTATATGGAAAAAAGAGTAATAAAATGAGTCTTATATTTACCGCAAAGAATATCCCTTCCAGCCTCCATAAGTGTCTGTGAGTATTTGCTCAAAAAGAAATCAATCTGACAAAAATAGAATCGCTCCCAAGTTATGGAAATGCATTTGAGTATATGTTTTGGATCGATATTGAGTGAAATTCTCAAGAATCAAATATCTCGGAAGCAGTCAAAAGTTTAGAAGATTTTGCAAAAAATATAAAAATTATATGAGAATACTAGACCATCTCCCGCATAATCTCAAAGTGAAATCCAATCAAACAACTCAGTCCAAATAAGATATATCCAAACACCACTCATAGTGGTGTTTTTGGTTCTTCTGATGGATCTTCTGAATCAAATTCTATAATATTTTCTTCTATATGTTCATTTATATCTTTAGGATAAGATTTGGGAATATAAATCTGTTCTCAAATGTTCTCTTTCTCTGATTCCTCCTTTCATAAATGGTGTTGAGAAGATTCTTTTATCGAAACAGAAGTATAATATCCCTTCATATTCTCAACATATTCTTGTGTTAGTAAAATTGGAGCAGATTTAATATATTCTCGTTCTCATGCATCAGAAAGTACATAAAAATCAATATCGTATTCTCCTGGTATAAGTTCTGTAAATTTATGAGAATATTTCCCTTCTTCATCAGAGTCAATATAGTGTGTTTCTCATCCCCATTCTACCACAACAGTAGTATATGCTTTTGTCTTTCCAGAAATTTTAAAAGACTTTTTTTGATATGAAATTGTTTTTTGAAATGGGATTTTCTTCCTTTTTGATTTTTTCGAGACTTCTTTTTTCTCTTCAAATTCGACTTCCAAAACCCCCCTCAGTCCTCCCTTATCAAGGGGGAAGTTATTATCTTGATGCTCCCCTTTTAACAAAGAGGGCTGGGAAGATTCTTTCTCCTCTTCTTGTTCCATAAACTTATCTTCTTCTTCCCCTCTCCCTTTGGGGGAGGGGTTAGGGGTGGGGGCTATATGAGAAGACTGGGAAAATTCCTCATCCTTATACCACATTCCTCTCTTATTCTCTTTTGCCTTCTCTTCTGCTTTTAAAAATCTCTGCTTATATCTAAAATCATATCTGGTATATGCTCTTGCCCATCATTTCTGAATGATTTCTTCATTAAAAAATACATCTCAAATAAACACATATCCAAGTAAACGATCATAAGTATCAGCATAATTTTCAAGATTCTGTTGAATGATAATTTGCTTTCATAATAACTGAGACCTGGTAAATGATAACGCTTCTTTTCCATATAGTTCTGGGTCTTTCCTAGGATGATTGGTTTCGGGAGTATCCACTCCAATGAGACGAAGCTTAGAATAAGTACTATCATTGAGTTGTACTTCGAGTGTATCTCCATCAATCACTCTCACGACTGTTGCAGTTCTTTCTATATATTGAGTATCTCATTTTTTCAATACATAATCATCAGGAATCTGGAAATCCCAACTGATACTATCTATTATCGTATCTCATACTCATATGTTTACCTGATCGTCAGTATTTCCAAGAGAAACTCATGTGGTATGTTTATAAAAAGTATGTATTTGTCATGGAGTGAGAAATATATCCTCTGCAATCTGATACTGTTTACTTCATTTATCTCTGACATCATCGAGAAAGAGTCATTTGAGATTGATCGTATTTTGAGAAATATTTTTAATACGAATAAATTCATTCTCCACATCACTCCCTTTCGGATTAACCAGTACTCAATCTATTTGAATACCTTCAAAATCTGAAACCCCCCTCAATTCCCCCTTATCAGCGGGGATTTTATTATTCTCCTCTTCTTGTTCCCCTCTCCTCTCAGGAGAGGGGTTAGGGGTGAGGTCAGGTATTTGAGGCTCCGATACATTCTCATGAATTACTTGAAATTTATGCACCACTTTACTTCCTTCTGTTTTGTCATACGTCATCTCAAGAGTAATATCAAATACTCCCTCTGGAAAAATAATGGTATTTGGATTACATTTTACAAGCTGTTCAGATTCAAAAGACGTCTTCCAATGACAACTATATTTGGTAGATACATGTTTTCTATCCAAGGTTTGCAACGCAAAGTTTACCTTACATTCATCATATTCATTCTCACAACGATAGATATTATTTCACTCATCAACAACATAACTGGGTCGCTGTAGTATAATTTGTGTTTCAGGAAATACATGACTTTCTGATATTTCTTTTTCTATTACTCCAGGATCAGCTTCTGGTGTATATACATAAGATGACTTAAAAAGATCTCCCGAGCTGGCACTTGCTCCGGAAACAAATAAAAAAAAGCCTATTGTTAGAGCTTTTCATAAAAAAATCCTCCTTTTTTTCATGAAATTATTTAAGTAATATCTTTGAAAAGTTGCTCGATTTGCCTACGATACTTTTTGGCCTGTTTTCTGAGCCACACTTCATCATGATGATCAAAATCATGTACCAGATTATTCCTCAACTTGTGGAGCTTCCAAATCATTTGTAAATCTCTTACTTCATTGGGTTCTGACTTGAGAATCTCTCCAAATGTTCCGGTGTATCAAATATACTGTAGAGTTTTGTGATAGAGTTTATCGATATCTGTGATCTGTTGTTTGGGAGATTTTGATACAAGAATCTGCTTAAAATGTTTTTTCACTCTCGTGAGTTTATCTGGAGAAATTTTTTTCTTTCTTGAATACCGAACCACAGTAAAAATAGCCCAAAGTAAGACAGAAACAAAACAAAAAATTCCAATAAAAAGCCAAGTATTCATAGAAAATATATTTTATAAGTGTTGTATAATTATATCTTTCAGGTCATCAAGTCAATCTTTTTTTTCTGCTGAAATACATACTATTTCTTCCTCTTCAAGATATCCTTTGAGTTCTTCCAACATGCTCTTTTCATCTATTTGATCAAGTTTATTGAGTACATGAATTCTTGGCTGTTTGGCTCAGATTTTTTCTAAAATCTCATTCACTACTTCTATTTTTATCTGTGCTTTTGGATCACTCACATCGATCACATGCAAGAGAATATCTGATTCAATAGAATCTTCGAGTGTGGAAGAAAAAGCATCAATCAAGTTTGGTGGAAGGTCTCGAATAAATCCAATCGTATCATTAATAAGCACTTCTCTCGGAGGAATATATTCTCATGATACTTCATTATACTTTGCTTCTATAAACATCTTTCCAACACTGGTTCCAAGAGTAGCAAAGAGCTTATCTTCTGCTAATACTCCTTTCTTTGTCAGAGCATTCGTCAGAGTGGACTTCCCAGCATTGGTATATCCGACCACTCAAACGGTTGAGATTCATTTCCTGTTTCGTCCTTGTCTATGTTGAGCTCGAACCTTTGCACAGTGCTCAAGTTCTTCTTTGATGGCTCGTTCTCGTTTTTGCAAGTGTCGTTTCATGATTTCGGTATTGGTTTCTCATCGACCTTTTCATCCTTGTTTCCCAAGTTCAATACCCATATCAAAAATACGTGGTCCCATGTGCTTGATACTCGCAAGTTCTATTTGCAGTTTCGCTTCTTTTGACTGGGCATGTCGTTCAAATATCTTGAGTATCAGATCGACTCGATCCCAGGCCTTAGCTCCAATGGGTTTGAGTTTTTCATTGATTTTATAGATCTGAGAAGCTTTGAGAATATTTCCAAGAATGAGTACATTGGCTTTTTCGAGTTTCATTTGTTCAATGATCTCATCCAGTCTTCATTCTCCAATAAAGGTATTATAATCTGGAACTGATTTATTTTGAATATGTTCAAGAATGACAATTCATCCATAGGTATTGACCAAATTTTCGAGTTCTCTCATGCGATCCTCCATCTGTTCGCGCAGATGAAATTCTCGTGGAAGTATGTCTGCCACAAAAACTCTCAGTTCTCCATTTTGATACTCCAGATTTTGTTGTTTTTGTTCGAGTTCTCGATCAGAAATATTTCTTGGCATAATTATAAATACTTTTTTAAAATTTGTTTTTTCTTTTCTGGGATTTGTTTATTTTCTTCTTTTAAAATCTCAATTTCCTTTTCAATTGTTTCAATTTGGGAAACAATTTGTTTTTGGGTTTCTAGGGGTGGGAGTAGGATTTTAAGACTTAAAATATCATCTCTTGAAATTGAATCAAATCAAACTCATTGTTTTCAAACAATAATTTCTTGATTAAATTTAAGATAATAATATAAAAATTTATAACTTAATCATTCCAA
>JAKVBB010000100.1 GCA_022448215.1 Candidatus Altimarinota bacterium
AAATGCAAGAGGACTGATTCATCAATGAGTTTCTACTGTATGTTCTCGAGTCATGTATCCTGTTTGTGGATCTGTAATAATATTTTCTCTGTGTATATCAAATCACTCTTCTTTTTTGATAGCATCTATAATAACATCTTTCATAAATGGTTTTGAATCTTCATGTATGATTTCAAATAGAACTAATTTTTTGAGTTTTTTGAGTTCTTTTTCTTCTATACTATCAGTTTTTTTGATTTTTATATTTTTTAAGTAGGTATTTCAAAATTGAGTAGATGCTTTAATAAATTCGTCTCGAAGTATATTATTTTTTTCACAATACTTCTCATCTTCATAAGCCATTCTTACTGAATGATCTCCATCATGTCCGAGAAATTCAACAGGGGACTGCCAGAATTCATCTACATACAAGAATTCATTTGAGAGTCCCACAAAACGAAGTGGTATTCCTCTGACTTTCATGAGGTCTGTTGCACCTAAATGTTCATAAGTGGGAATAATAATCTCATCTGGAAATTTTGCGAGCATGGCATCGAGGTGATTCTTATACTTATGATTGAAGAAATATGCATACTGTTGTTTTCTTGGATCTTGTTCATTAAAAGTATCTGTGGACCATTCATCATAGAATCCTATCTTCATTCGAGCGATAATATCAAAAAATTTGATAGCATCCATTATAGCGTAGAGTGTACTTCTATATGGACATACCTTTTGATTATCACTAAAACAGTGTTTGAGAGCATTATCTACAAAATGTCTCTCTCCAACAGCAAATGTATCTTTTGCACAGAGTGAATTAATGTCATCACTATATAGATCATGTATCATCTTTTTTACAATTGGCAGGAGCTCTGGGCAGGGTGTTTCGGGGTGATTATTATTTTTTTCAAATCTTTCTTTGATGTCTTGGTAATTTTCTAAAGGGTTTTCAATGATTCATCGTACCCAGTTATGATGATCAATAGAGTCTTGGTCAATTCATTGTTCTTGTTTATGAAGTTCTGCAACAATTTGTCTGTGATGACCAAATGCAAGTCATCATTTTTGATTTTCTAAATTTAATATATCATTTTTATTTATCCAAACAAGATGTTCGTCTTGTACATTTCCAACAACCTCCATTTGAAATCAACGAGTATCTACCATATGACGAGGATCAGATGGTTCAATCATTCGTGTTACTTTATCTTTGTATTTATATCATTTGGTACTGTCCTTCTCGAGTTTTACTTGTAGTGATTTTTGTGGATTTGAAACATAATAATTGTTTTCATCTTCATAGTATATACATTCTCCTGTAATTATTTTTTTTCATGCAATACGCAGAGCAGCAAATATTTTTGGTTCTATATTCAGTATATTGTCTTCGTCTTCATCAAGGAGTAAACCTCATATAAGAGCTGGTCATTTTGGAAACCACTCTCTCTCAATACAAAGAATATTATTTTCTTGTTCTACAACAATATCAACAGTAGGTTGTATAAGAACATTTCCTTCTACATGTTCAAAAACTCACTGTTTAATTTCACTATTTTCTAATACTTTTTTTATATCTTTTATATGTTTACTTCCAAAATATTCTGAAATATTTTGAAGCATTTCAGCTTGTTTTGTTGGATTATTTCTGGTTCTATGGTACCAATATATGAGATAGAGAGCAGACGATAGATATACATCTTGGTGGGTAATAATTTCATCAAATTTATTACCCAGTATGTTTTCCACATATCGAACTACATCAGATGATTCGAGAGATTCATTGGTACCATCTGTTTTTGAAGAGTTATTTTGAATATGAGATATATGATCCATATGTATTTTTTAGAATTCTTATAATAATATTATTATATCATAGTATTGATGGTACAGCAAAAAACACTCTTTTTTAGAGTGTTTTTACTACATTTTTAAATTTGTTTTCATAATGTCTGAGAGCACAATCTATCTTTCATCATTTTTTCATACCTTCTTCTCGAGCTTGTTGTAGGAAATTATCTATTTCTTCATATGGAACGGAGTATATAGATATGATGTTTTCTGATTCTCCGTGCCCAAGTATAAGATCTCATACTTGTTTACGTCATTCTATAATTTCTGATACCTGAATACAGTTAAGTGCGATAAATATATCTATCTCTTCATCAGTCATTCCTTCACTTGAAGCAATAGTATCAACATAGTGAATATCTTCACTGGTAAATCATACTTCTTCTTGGAGTTCTTTTTTTGCTGTATATTCTCGGGTATCACCAATATCTACGAGTCATGCTGGCATCGATATGACTCTTCCATTGCATTGTTCATTCATCATAGGAACACGAATTTCTTCGAGGAGTATAATATTTCCATCTTGTGTGACTGGAAGTACTGAAATAACTCATTCACTTTCTCATCTAGAAATCATTTCCCAGACTTTTTCTTCTCGGTTTCTCTTGTATACCACTTTTTGTGTTTTGAGCCATTTTCACTGCTCTACATTTTCTTTTTGAGATATTTGTATGTCAATGGGAGTAGGATTATCCCATATTTTATAATCTGCTGTTTTCATAGTTGTTTAT
>JAKVBB010000101.1 GCA_022448215.1 Candidatus Altimarinota bacterium
TCTCAAAGTATTAGACTAACCAGACATTATGATTATTGAGACTGTACATGCCGTAAATAATGGGGCACTTTTTAGTGATAAACTCGAACTTGGAGAGTTTGTTTTACTGGCCATTTCATTGGTTGTTTTGGTCTCTTCTATCCTTTCTATTGCATTTATTCTTTGGGGAGGGCTTTTGTTGATTCTTTCAGGTGGAAAAGATGATAAGATTCAACCAGCGATTAATACCATTCGGTATGCTATCATTGGTATTGTACTCACAGTTTTGACTATTTTTCTTTTTCCTATTCTTGGCCGGCTTCTTGGTCTTGATGTAGAAAAATATGCACAACCAAGTCAGATTTTTCAAAAAATTGAAGAGATTGGGGACAAGATATTTGGAAATGATACGGGATATACTATCTCTTCTGATACGATTGATCCAACTCTGCAAGAGTTTCCAGCTGATTTCTCAGACTTATAAAAAAGTAATCATTTAAAAAGACCTCTTCTTGAATTGAGAGAGGTCTTTTTATTTCGTTATACTCTTGTTGTATTTATTATCATTGGAAAATCTTCTTGTAATATCTTTTTTACTTTTTCTCAACTTTCTTCTAATCAGGAAACTATAATGTCACAAGTTCATATATTCTTCTTGTATTTTCTTTTCCCGAAACTTATTTCTGTTTTGATGTGAGTTCATCAGTGAAGATATTCTATACCAGAAAATAATTTTTCTTGATATGAATAATCGAAAATATTCATAAGTTTTTCTTGTATTTGTTGTACAGTTCAAAAGACAGGAAGACCATTTATAATAGTTCCTGGTATAAAATCTTTGTGTATTGTTTCTTTATATACTCAAAGAGTATACTTTTTCCATGAGTATTTTTGTGCTATATGTTTCAAATATTATATATAGTTACTATTATAAATATATACCAATTTATAATATATAAAATTGTCAAAATTATATTAATATGTTTATTAATTGTACAAAAATAATTGATATTTTTTATAAAATACTTATATATAAATGATATTATTAGAATATATATTTGTACTATTTTGTGTCATATGAAAAAATATATTAAATTACTTCAAGGTATTTGAGTTGATGAGTTGAGTTCTCAGATTTATTTATGTCTTTTAGAAAATGGAGAACTCAGTATTACTCATATTTCAAAATATACTTCTTTGCACAGAACTCAAATTTATAGACTCATACCATATCTCCTTGAAATAGGTCTTGTTATTGAATTATATCAATGAAAGAGAAAGGTATATAAACCTGCTCACCCTGAAAAAATAAATCGAGAATATCAAAAAATGATATCAGATAATACAAAAAGTATTCATGAATTAACACATAAATTTGATAGTCTAGAAAAAAATACAAATATATCTTTTTATAAGTGACTGACAGGAATTAAAAAAGTGTATCATGATATTGTAGATACACTTGGTCAGTGATGAATATTTTATCGAATTACAAGTGAATTAGACTCAAAGTATATTAAGTCATATTACCAGCCAAAAGATTATATCTCCTTGAGAGATAAAAAAGAAATAGAGCGTTATGTGATTTTATCAGATAAAGCATTTAAAGATAAACAACCAAAATTAGAACGAGATGTTCGTGTTATTAAAAATAGTGTTGATAGTTTTGATGATAATATTAGTTTTACTATATATGATGATAAAATGTCTTTTGTTGATTTTAATTCAGAAACTTCAATTATCATTGAAAGTCCCCAAATTGCTCGCTTTCAGAAGAAAATTTTTCAGCTATTATTTAAGAAACTAGATAAATAAAATTTATCTTTACTACCGTATATCCTTCCCAAAAAGAAAATATATCCACTTCTGAAAGATACTCATAGAGTAGACCAGACTTGAAACTTCTTCTTCGAGTTCTATTTCTTCGATCTGCAGAGGAGCGGTTTGAGTATACTTTTTATAGACTTCTTCTGTGGTGATATGGACAATTTTTTCTCATTTATTCTTCATTCATTGATGCTCTTTGAGAATCTTGTTCTTGTATGCTTTTGAAGATTTGTATTCGATCAAGTTCTCAGCAAGGTGTATTTTATCACGAATTTCATTATTGAGATCAGAAATATATTCTATATGAGATTGAATCTGATACTCACGATAACTAAAAGAAGCAATCAAGTAGAGAATATACAAGATGGCTCCGATCATTCCAACAAAAATGTATTGTTTTTTCATATGATTTGAAAATTATACAAAACCCGATACTATGTATGGGTATTTAATTCATGATAAGCAAAAAATGCAAAAAGGAAACCATAAATTCATCATTTTTGTACTTGTTTGTGTTGGAGCACTTTTTGGTATATCAACATACCATGCATCCCAAGTAACCCAAGAAAACAAGAGTTTTGTGACCCTCGTTCAAGGAAATGGTATGGTCAATAAAAAGATACTCAAAGTCGATATTCCGAAAAATATTCTTGCTGGAGACACAATAAAAACTATTT
>JAKVBB010000102.1 GCA_022448215.1 Candidatus Altimarinota bacterium
TTATTCTTTTAAATGTAGAATGAGAAATTGTTTCTACTGGATCTCTACTTCCTATACAAATTTCTGGAAATACCTCTGATGGAGGATGACCAGGTAGTGGAGAAAGTAATCTCAGTAGAGAAGAAATTGCTCGAATCAATGCAGAAAAAAATTGAATCACACAAAACGTTTCTAATAATCAAATTGAAGAGGAAAATAAGGAAAAAAACATAGAAGATAACAAAGAGAGTAAAAAAGAAAATTTTGACATAACATTTGAAATTCCATTTCAAAATAATGGGAATATTCATATTAAACCAACTGGAAAAATAGTACTCAAAGATGAGGATGGAAAGGAACTCAAATGAATATGAAAAGAAGTTATTACCAATGATGATGGTGTGGTTATCGGAGAAAAGATTGTTGATTACATTCCCATCAATGATGAAGATGGAAATGTACTTCCCTACACAGTAAGAAAGTTTGAACCTCAATGGAAAGGATTTCCATATAAGGACTATGATGAAGATGGAAACTTAGTGATCAAATATTGGGATCCAAGCACATACTATACTAAAAAGAATGTAGAAGAAAGAGGTTTTCTATTTCCATGGGAAAAAGTAGCCGAACGAACTCAAGACAAAACTATTACTGCTCTGGTTGATGTAGTGTATGAAAATTACGAATGAGAAAATATAGAGTTTAATAGTGCAGAGGAATTTCAAGTATCATATACAGAAAAATACCTCGCAGTAAATATGTTGGTAGTTGGATGAATAGCTGGGACACTTGCGTTGATTATACTATCTTCCAGCATATGGTATATAGCAAAGCCTCGATGTATAAGATGTGGAAGAAAAATATGACGAAGTATGGTGGTATGTCCATACTGTGGGAAAAAACAAAAGAAAAAGAAAAAATAAGCAGTAAAAAATACTGGTCCCGCTAAAACGGAACCAGTATTTTTTCTTAAGGAATATCTGAAAAATCCCATCCCCCTCCACTCCGTTTCGGGTACTTCCCTTTGTTAAAGGGAAGAAAAAGAAGGAAAGTACTGAAAAACTATGTTTTGAGAAGAATATTTGAATTTTTGAGAAATTGAGAGTGCTTGTAAAAGCCGCATCTTGAGGTTTTGAAGAGATTACAAATACTCTTTGAGAAAATATGTTATACTAATGTACATTATATATTTTTGAAGGCCATTTTTTCCAGATTCTTTCTATATAGGAAAGATTTACAGAGAAAAGATCTATAAGAGCATCATACTTCGTTCGTTCATCTGTGACATAGAGTTTTGATTCATCTTTTCTGACCTGTCATTTATTCATCAGTAAGACATCATACGCGACTCGTTCATACACATTCATCTTGAAATCTACTAAGTCCTGACAGGTTGATTCACGAAAGAAATCAAGGGAGGTATCAACCGGAGAAGTCCCTCACATGCATACTATAGCTTCTTTTACCACTTCTTCACCACACATCTGTTTATATTTTTTTCCATAATACCCATTGCTAGAAAACAGATCAAATACCTCCAGTATTCCGTCCATATGATGATAGTCTCTATTTTTTCAAAAGTATCTATCTTTGTCTCGTTCGAGTTCAAAAATATAGGTTTCTACTTCTTTATCAAGCTCTTGGAATTTTTTATCGAGTACTATTTGATACACTTTTTCCTCATAGCTTCACTCACTACATACATAGTCGGTAATAGCTCGTGGAGTATCAGTGGCAAGACATTCGTCTATTTCACTCTGATATTCACATGTGTTTGAAAAAGCTTGTGATGAAAAAATACCAAGCAAAAGTCATACACATATGTATCGAAAAAATACCATGGATCTATTTTTTCTTCTTATCAAATACATTCAAAACACCAACCAAAGTTTTACCAAAAAGTGCATATCCCGATTTAGCTGTCTTAAGAGCAACTTTCTTTGCCACACTTCCTGCTTCTTGTCATTTTTTTGTACGAGAAAGTCCTACGACAGAGGCAACAGCTCATCAAATAATAAGAGTTGTCACAAATCGATCAAATTTTTTAGCATGTTGTTTAACTTCTTTTTTTCGAAAAAACATTTATTGGAAGGATTATATTTCTATACGGTCAATCTTGATATTTTGAGATTGAAATTGGAGTTTTTTGATTTCTATTTGGAGAAGGTTATTTTCCATTGAGGCAGCAATAGTATCAAAGTCGAGATTATCTGGAAGAATAATATT
>JAKVBB010000103.1 GCA_022448215.1 Candidatus Altimarinota bacterium
CGGTACATAAAACCTATGTCTACATTACTCCAGAAATAAAAATAGAAACCAGATCAGCAAATTTTGTATTTAGCAGGGAGCAAAATGAATCTATATTTGATAGCGAAAATACCATTCGTTTACAGCAACATACCGGATCTATTCAATTAGAAAAATCATTTGGTACTACCGGGATATCAGAATCATCCATACAAAAATCATCTGGATCAGCTATTTTGTTCAATCATCTCGATACTCCGATCGATCTAAAAATACATACTCGCGTTCAAAATGAGGCAGGTATCGTGTATACACTTCGTGATGCATATCGACTTGCAGCGGCTAGTTATGATACAAATGGTCAAATCGTAGCCTCTGAAACTCCGGTTGATATTGTAGCAAAAAACTATGATATATATGGGGGTTTTATCGGGAGTAGGTGAAATATAGGCTCGGATGTGAGCCTCATACTCCCAGGTCTTCCAGAACATTTACAAAGCAAAATATACGCAAAAACTGCCTGAAATGTGAGCGGATGAACTGATACATATACCACAACATTAGAAGCAGAGGATATAAAAAAAGCCAAGCAAATACTGGAAAATCAGCTCAGATCAGAGCTTATGAAACAAATGAAAAAAGATATCACAAGTGACAATACCCTGAACAATACAAGTAACGAAATTCTCACACTTCATGAGATGATAGAGTATGGGATGGCTGATATACGTATTTCAGATGGGAGAAAAATATGAGATGAAATATCTGAATTCAACCTTATAGGAAATATGGATATCACCCTCTATACCTTCGATAAACAGCTCATAGTCAATAAACTCAAAAAAGTAGTGAGTGATACTATATTTGAGGAAAGTGAAGCATTATTGCTCATAGATAAAGATTCACTTCGAATTTCCCATGTACTTTCAACACAAAAAAACCAAAGTGAAATCAAAGCAACCAGTGAAGTTGAAATATTGGTACAGTATAATTTCCTAAATTCTGAGGATAGTTTTGTTCATAAACTCAAACATACTATTGCTTCTATGGAGATATGAACTGCCGAATCTATGCTTCGAAATAACGAAAAAATACAAGATGTAGAGATAAAAAATAGGCCATTTTTTATGGGTAAAATCACACACATACCTCGAAATATTATTTTTCGGATACAGGAGGATTAGAGGATTGAAATATATATCATTCTCATCTCGTAGTGGCAATCCAGTGATCAATACCATGTGGAGCAAGCTGCTGTTTCAATCTTAAAATTTTAATACGGAGATTTTTTGTAGATAGAAGTTCTTCGGATCACCAAATTTTTTCCACGAGAAATTCTTGAGTGAGGAGTTTTTCTCGATGTATAAGAAACAAAGACAATAAATATCTATTCGCTTTTGATAGAACTATTTCGTTTGTTTGAAAATGAAAGGTATTTTTTCCAGGGTAATACGTCAGACCATCATAGTCAAGTTGTTGTTCATAGTTGTAGTACTCAGAAAAAACATAGTTATGAAACCATCGCTGAACTCGTATCTGCAGTTCTCTCACACGAAATGGTTTAATAATATAGTCGTGTGCTCAAAGAGTAAAAGCTTTTTCAAGAAATTGATAATCAGATATACTACTCATAATGATCACCGGCAGCTGTGAGTCGATCTTTCGAATATGTTCCAAAATCTGAAGTCATGAACGATTTACATCCTCTGAGAGCATAATATCAAGCAGTATAATATCATAGGTTCATAGAGATGAAGAAAAAGACATAAATTCGTCATAGCTATGTATAACCTGAATCTGGTTTACCGGAGCTATCGTGTGAAATACTTCTTGAATCTGATCTGAAAGACGGATATCATCTTCTACTACTAAGATATTCATATACCCCTAGAATTCAATACTAAACTTAGCCCCACCGAGCTTCTTTGAGTTCGCAGAGAAGATCTTTCCACCGTGTAATTCCACGATTCGTTTACACAGATACAGTCACATACCAAGTCATGTCGTTCCTTGGTCTCAAGTAGAATATTTATCAAAAATATTATCTATATGTACTCCAGAAAATCATTTTCCATTATCTTCTATAGCAATACGAATTTTGCCTTCTTGTTTACGAAGCACCACTCGTATTTTTCCATCTTTATCAGGAATAAATTTTAAAGCATTACCAAGAAGGTTTTGAATCACTTGACGAAATTGCACTTCATCAATATCCCTTTCTCCCACTACATCCATATCAAGTTCAAAATCTACTTTTGGATATGCATTCATGAGCGCTGAAATTTCGCTATAAATAAAGTCGTACACACTCACAGGGGTAAGATAGAGCTTTGTTTTACCTAAGTCCATTTTATGGTTGGAAAATATCGTACGTGAAAGCTCTGAGATTTTTTGAAGTTCATCGCACAAAATAGATA
>JAKVBB010000104.1 GCA_022448215.1 Candidatus Altimarinota bacterium
ACAAGATAAACAAATGAATGCGATTGATTTACTCGAAAAATATTATATGCAACTCTTGAAGAGATATATTATAGATCAAGTGGGGAGTGAATATTTTATATCTGGTAAAAAGGCTTTACAGATACATATGCGAGACCTGAGTATAGCAGAAAAGATTTTTGTGATCACTCGTAATACCAATAAAAAAATAAAGATATGAAACTATGAGATTATTTTTAAAACTATTTCAGGAAATATAGAGTGAAAAAAAATCAATCTTTATAATAAATTGACTTCTTATATAGTTCAAAAAGATATTGATGGTATACAGCTGAAGATCTCTTGACTCGAACTCTCTCTGTTAGAATCAGCTCTTATATCTGATGTATATGATTGATTTGATATGTGACTGCTCAATCAAGTACTCAAAAAATATGGTTCTGTATTGAATCATGATATATTTTATGAACTTGGAAAATACAAGTTTGCTATGAGTTTAAATAGACTTAAAGAACTCTCAAAGTGAGCATATCCAGAGCTTTCAGAAGTATTTTTAGATGTGATTAAGAAAAATGGATGACTCTTTATTTGAGAGGGGTTACGTGGATTTTAGTAAAATATATTATTATAAGAGTATTCCTTATGCTAGTTAATTGAATAGATCTAAATGTTTGAATAAAGATAAAAATTTATTGAAATAAAAAATCTTTATGAGTACCATTATGAATTTTTATAGTAAAAAAAATATATAAAGTAAATAAAAATTACCATATTGAACTTAAAAATTCATTAAACCATTCTATAGTATGAAAAATAGATATGTTACAATGAGTAGACTTTAAGAAGATAAATTAAAAAAGAGCTTATGCTCTTTTTTTCATAAATACAAATCCAGCTGCAAGGAGTAAAGAAAGTACAAGAAGAAGAATCATTTCTGGACCAGTTTTTACCTTGGTTGCATCTGAGAGAGCTCCTTCATAGAGTTCTACCTCACTATTTTCTTCTGCATCTGCGACTGCCTGTACTGCAAAGTAATCATATTTGATTTCGTCTCCAGTAATGGCTACCTCGTATCTATTTTCTTTTATATTATCTACTAATTCATACTCGGTTGCTTCTCCAGATTTTTTATAAATATTATATGAATCTGCTGCTTCTACTTCATCCCATGTAAGGATAGATTTTGACTTGAGCTCTACCACTTTGAGGTTTGATACAGAGAGATCTGGTGCTTGAGGAGCTTCTTTGATAGTTTCTGTAGCTACTGTTTCAGTATCTCCAGCGTTGAGTTCTGGTTCAGGACTTGGAATAACATCCATACTCGCTACCGCAAGTTCATTGAGTTCATGTTGAAGTTCATCTTTGAGGATTACATCAATTGCATATGTTCCAGCTTCAGATGGAGCCACCACAGTAGTCGTATATTTTCATTCAGAAGTTTCTGAAAGAGGGTATACGATATCATTGAGAATAATACTTGCTTCTACCAGACCTTGAGTTGCTATGAGTTCTACATCTACACTCATACCTGTTTCTATATTTTCCGCAGGACTATAGGTCAGTCATTTAAAAGAAGGCAGGTTTGATGCAAGAAGAATTTGTAGAGTATCAGAAGTACCAATTACATTTTTATCAGCATCAAGTACGTGAGCTACAATACTATTTTGTCCTTCTTGTAGTTCAATATCTTGTTCAAAAATTCCATCATTATTACTGGTTGTTTCTACTGCATTTTCACTTTCATCGTTGATAATAATTTTTATTTGATGATTTTTTTGTGTCGTTCCTGATACTTTTGTATTTGCATCAGCAACAGTAATATTATGTTGAGGAGAAAGAATATCTATTACCAATTCTTCTTGAACAGTTTTTTTGTCTATTTGTGCTTCTCAGATACCAAATACAGTATCATCGTTGAGGTCATATACATGAATATCTTGGGTTCCTGTTTGTTGAAATCGAATAGCATTTTCAAATCGAATCACTCATTGATCAGAAGCAACAAATGTGTATGTATTTTGATTGAGTTCATCTGGAAGAATCACTTCAGGATCAGTTTCTGAGAATACAAGAATGGTTCCATTATAGTCTTGCACCACTACATTATTTTTATCTACTGCTCTGATTTCTACATCAATAGACTCTCCGAGTTGGGCAGTATCTGGAGTGAATGTTATCTCAAAGTGATCAATGCCAGCTGCAAACACGCTTGTCATTCAGAAAAACAGAGCAACACTCAATGTGAAAAAAAGTCGAATAAAAGCAGTCATAATCGTGAATAATATGTTAAAATATGACTTGATTTTACCTATAAGTTCATATTTTA
>JAKVBB010000105.1 GCA_022448215.1 Candidatus Altimarinota bacterium
ATGAACAGTATATACTATTGTTTGAACATAGTAAAATGGCAGAGCATGGCTTTTGAACAAGGAAATAAATGGCGATAAAGATAAAGAGCGAATAAGTGAAGCAAAATAAATGTTTGAATATTTTCTCTCGAAGTAGATACCATGGCATCACTCAGATCAGACCCGTAAATACGCTTATTTCACATGTGAAGAGATTCTATAAGTACGGTTCAGAGTCAGATGAAAGGGTCGTAAATAGAGCCCCCACCCCTAACCCCTCCCCCAGAGGGAGAGGGGAATTTATTTGTAGAAGCGATATTTATCATCATTTGTGAAAGCTTTGGGGGCAGCATTCCGACCTGCATATCTCGTCATTTTGACCAATCTCTTTGAGAATAACTTTCTATATCTTGTATCCAAATAGTTTTTCATAGATATACCACCCCCAACCCCTCCTTATCAAGGAGGGGAGTAAATATGATATTAAAATCTGTTTTCTTTTCTACCAGTTTTTCTCATATAATCTGTGCTGAAGAGAGATTTTTAAAATCTTTATTTACAAAACGAGAAGAAATATTTTCTTTTTTGAGTGATTTTTTTATATGTAAGAGTTCTTTTTTTAAATTTCATTCTCCCCCTTTAACAAAGGGGGTTTGGGGGGATTTTGTGTTCCCAAAAATTGAGAATCCGTAATGAAATTTTCATTCACTTTCTATTGCCTGAGAAACAATACATTTTTGAATATCTGTTTCTGATACTACCTCTATGATTTTGATGGTACCACCTATTTTATGAGCTGTATCTAAAATATCTTGCTTTGAGATCTTATTGAGTATACATATTTGTTCACTTTCAAAAACTCTTTCCGCAGAAGGGAAGAGCGCATATATCTCTGCAAGAGAGAGCTTGAATTCTCGTCAGAGTTGAAAGGCAAACATTTTAATTGAGTTTAAGTGCATGAATTATTTCTGTATGAACGGATTCAATAGGCTGATCTGCATTGACGGAAATAACTTTTCCTTCTTTTTTTTGTAGTTCCAGAATAGGAAGTGTTTTTGTTTCGTATTCAGATATTCTTTTGAGAATCGCTGACTCATCTTTATCATCAGCTCGTTTTATAAGTTCGTTCCCTGTTTCAGGGTTATGGGTAGTTCCTGCAACAAAAGTTTCTCCTGATACTGGATCAAACATTCTTCCAAGAAGCCTGTGTTTTGCTTTTTCTACTGAGAGATCAAAATAGAGTACTTGGTATTCTGGAACCAATCTATCAAATATTTCTTTATTCCAATCGTTACGAATAAAACCATCAAATATAATTTTATCTGATGTTTGATTATTGACTACTGTTTCCATAACTTGTTTCCCAAGTTCAGCATCGACCTGGGCTCATGATTCGATAACAGCTTTTACTTGGTTTCCAAGCTCTGTTCCAGAAGCAACTACTTTTCTAAATTCTGCTCCCATTTCTAAAAGTGTAAAACCATATTTTTCTACCAGGAGCCGTGCCTGAGTTCCTTTTCAGCATCATTGTATTCCAGTAAAAACAATCTTCATATATGTATATATAATTATATCTAATAAAATTCAGCAGGATTATATAAAAAAAATAGGGAAAAACAAGAAAAGTCATAAAGTTCATTAGGAATAGATTGGTATTTATTTTTTTGACATAATATTTTTTCTTACTAATATCTATTTACTTTTCTAAAAAAGAGGAATAAATTATGTGGTATTTTTGTAAATTACACTGGGACACAATGATAGTTTGTTTCCTTATAGTATTCTTTTTTATTGCTTGTAACACAGAATTACTTTGGATTGGAATAATAACTCCAAGTCCACTTGAAATTATTATGATCCCATTTCTTATTTTTGGAATAATCTGTTTTCTCACGATAAATAATCCAAACAATCAAAAATGGATTGATGTAGTGATATATCTAGTAACCTTTGGAGTATTATCTTTATTGGCATACCTAGGAATTGGATTTTATAATATAGTAGATTTGTATTATTTAATTCAAGATATAGATGGCATAGTAAACACGGAAGTAAGAGTAAATTTTTCAATATATGTGTTATTATTTTCTCTTACTATATTTGTTCCTATGATAGATATATCACTTACAAAAAGAGTAAATGATAGTTACAATGAAGGAAGTAGGGATACTAAAAATAAAAGTATATCAAAAATGAAAAAAATTATTAAAGATGGAGAGCATGCTGGAGCTGCTATAGTATCACTGTAAAGACAAAAAACCATTAAAAGACACTTATATAGTGTCTTT
>JAKVBB010000106.1 GCA_022448215.1 Candidatus Altimarinota bacterium
TAAATAAGAATACACAAAAATAAATAAAGAATATGTAAAAATAAACAAAAATATATGAAAATATAAAAAAATATACATAAAAAATGAAAAAATATATTTTTTGCATCTTTTGAATCATAGTTATGTGAATCATGAGTATTTTTGCTATAAATTCATATGTTCTCTCATATAGTCATGAAGGGTATTATCAATATACAGATAATAATATACCATCTTTTGAAGTTGGTTTAGTATTTGGTGCCGCTGTATGGTGAAATAGATGACCATCAGATATTTTAAAAGATCGTCTTGATACCGCATTGCAAGCATATAGAGATGGTACAATAGAAAAAATACTTGTTTCTGGAGACAATGGAAAAGCTCATTACAATGAGCCAGTAGCTATGCAAAAATATCTGTTAGAAAAATGAGTTTCTCCAAGAGATATATATTTGGATTATGCTTGATTTGATACTTATGATACCC
This sequence comes from Candidatus Altimarinota bacterium, assembly GCA_022448215.1. Classification (GTDB taxonomy): domain Bacteria; phylum Patescibacteriota; class Gracilibacteria; order BD1-5; family UBA6164; genus JAKVBB01. The sequence goes on from JAKVBB010000106.1 coordinate 466, forward strand.
TTTATCGGGCAAAGTATGTTTTTTGAATATCCGAAGTTATGCTTTTTACTCAAGACTTTCATCTGGAGCGTGCTCTCTATATAGCTCATCGTATGTGAATACATGCTATCTGAGTATCTACCAATCGTCAACCATATATCAATAGACTATGAAATAATATGAGAGAAATACTGGCTCGAGTAAAGGCATTTGCAGAAGTGGAAATATTTAAACCAGAATCAAAGTATGTTTGAAATCCGGTGATTATTTTATCTGATGAGGATATCGAATCTGCAAAACAGGAATTACTCGAATAAAAAAACTTGCTTTTTGTTAAAAGTATGTATAATAACGGATGTGCTTTTTTGAATCAAGAGGAATACAGATATGGTTATGGTATCAGGTCATGTAGCACGTGATATTTCACGAAACATTGTTATAGACTCCTATGTGAGACAGAGATTTTTGGAATATTTGTCTCAAGTAGGTATTCGGCAAATGAGTGATTTAGAGTCAGATGATTTGTATATGAAGTTGAGTAATTTTATTCAGCTTGCATGTAGACAAAATTATTTGCATTTATTTCTTGTAACAGAGAATGTATGTGTACTTGAAAATACACAATGCTTTCATCCTCATAGTGCAAGGAATTTTATCGAAAAAATATTGGAGGATAACTTGGAGGATAACTTGGAGGATAAAAAAGAAACACTTGTTATGTAGAAAGAAACCGTAGGGTATTTTTCTTATAATGGGTGGAAGAGCGTAGTTACACTACGCTCTTTATTTTTGCTTGCAATTTGGTTTAAAAAAACTATATTTTCAGTATTATATTTTATTAATATGTGTATGTATGGATCAGGCTATGATTATACAAAATACGAAAAATTTTGTTGAAGATAAGTTAGGTGGGGCTGAATGATGACATGATTTTTTTCATATTATGAGGGTGTATAATAATGTAAAGTTATTATTAAAATGAGAGGAGAGAGCAGATAGTTTTGTAGTAGAGTTATGAGCACTCCTACATGATATAGCAGATTCAAAATTTTATGATGGAGACGAGACGGTATGACCTCGATTAGCAAGAGAATTTTTAGAATGACAAAATGTAGGTGAAGATACTATCCAGCATATAGAAAATATCATAAAATATATTTCTTTTAAATGATGAAATAATATCCAAAAATTTAAATCATTAGAACTTGATATTGTTCAAGATGCTGATAGATTAGATGCTCTGTGAGCTATATGAATTGCACGAACATTCAATTATTGATGACATAAATGAAGAGAGATTTATAATCCAAATATTCCTCCAAAACTAAATATGACCGTTGATGAATATAAGAAATCGAGAGCTCCTACTGTGAATCATTTTTATGAAAAACTTCTTTTATTGAAAGACAGAATGAATACTCAAATAGGGAAAGAAATAGCAGAAAAGAGACATCAATTTATGGAAGAATATTTAGAACAATTTTACAATGAATGGAATGGAAAGAAATAAAATTTTATATACTTATTAGGATACTTAATTTATGAAAAACAAAACCATTTATCTCAAAGATTATACTCTACCAGAATACTTTGTAGAATCAATTCATCTCGATTTTGATATCTATGATGGATACACTAATGTCGTATCAGTGGCAAAATATGCGAAAGACCCTGAATCAAATAGTGATAATATCCTCACACTCTTTGGACGAGAACTCGAACTCGAAAAAATATTGCTCGATTGAGAAGTATTTAAAGGATATGAAATCTCAGGAGAAGAAATGATCTGTAAA
>JAKVBB010000107.1 GCA_022448215.1 Candidatus Altimarinota bacterium
AAGTATAATAATTTGAAAGAAGTTGATACAGAATGAAGTGTAAATGCCTTGAAAAGTGTAAATTGAAAAATAAAACTTGCGAACGGAAATACTCCGAAGTGAGCACCTCTTAATTATGTGTTATTAAATGAGAATTGAAGTATGAGGCTTGTTTTTGGAGAGTGACACTCTTATCTAAGTTTATGAAAAAATGTTGAGTATGCATGAGAGATTAAATTTACAAATTCAGGGAATATAAGTTTTTTGAATAATAGAAGTGGTCACTATCTCCCTGATTTCAATGACTCAGAATGAAAAAACAATGTACTTAATACTATGAAGAGTCGATTTTGAATAGATTTAGATATATCTATTTTCCAAGAATATAAAAACTAATACCTTATAGATTATGAAAATTATTAATAACGATATAAAAGAATTAGAATCTCATATTTTAATACCGAGTCAAACGAAATGAATATATGAAGAGGCAGAAATGGTAGAAAATAAAGCAAGAAAATATCTAGAGGAAAAATATAATACGAATGATGATATGATATATATTCATGCATATTTAGATTATTTATCCAGCCTCAACGAAAAAGAGATACTTAAATTATTATATCTCGCTAAGGAATTATATATTCGTATGTTTTGAGATAAATATGGAGCTATAGGATTCTCTTGTTTTGCTTGATGTATGATAGAAGGAGGAGAATGATATTCAGACATTACACAAAATAGTAAAGATATTAATGAATATTTACTAAAAGAATTTAAGTTAACGTATAAGTATTTTAAAAAAAACCATAAATATGAGATAGGGGAATATATATTTCGATGTATGAGAAATTTAGGTATGCAAATACCTCGACTCACCCATAATGAATATTATGAATATTGGGAGAATTATAATCCTGAATAAATGAATCTGCCAGATTAAAACTGGATATAGAAGATTTTCGCAGTAGAATTGATGCGAGTGAGGTTGTTAATTTTCAAAGAGTACTCGATCATATAAATATATTATTAATTTATAATATTTAAATATTGTAGATTAATTCATACAAAAAACTAGTACAAACTTCCATCATTCTTTCATCATATTTAAATAATCTCTATATTTTCTTTCCCTTTCTAAAGACATCTAATACGTTTTTTCTTGACAGACATTGATTCCGGATTAAAATGACCGTAGGTCATTTGTGAAAAAATGACAGATGCATATATATTTGCTCCTCCACCGAAATATTTATTTCAATAAATAAAGGAATTATGAATACTATGAACAATTGACATCATCCGATAGAATGAGAACAAGTTCATTATGAATCATCAGAAAAAGGAGGTCTACTATCTCGGGCTGTTGAGTGAATTAAAAACTCCACTACTACCAAAGTGGCACTTCTTGCAACCGCTTTGTACTGTTCAAATGGTGTAATGGCAAAACAAGTAGATGCTGCTTCTGATCTAAAAACAGTTCCTGATAGTATTACACAAAAATCATCTATCGATATTTTTCGATATCTCAAAGAAAATGCGGGGGTACAATTTGATCCAGATCAGTTCATTGCTGTACCAGCACCAAAGCCTCTTACATGAGTAGTACCAAAATGACATGAAAATGACCCGTCAGTAGCGAATGGAATTACGGAGGTAACAGAAGATAATCTCGATAAAATTATTGTCTTTCTTCTTATTGATAGACCAGAATATCCCGAACAATCAGTAAACTACCAAGCAGTGCTTGATGATTTGAAACAAAATTCTCCAGATGTATATGCTGAGCTTGTTCTTACAGTAAAAAAATACTTTACAAATATTGAAGGAGCACAGAAAGAAAATCCATATCTCACGGAAAGAGCTGTAAAATCAATAGTTTCTGCCTTTGAAAATATAGGTAATCCCCAAGCAAATACTCTTGCTTTTATGTCAGATATCTACTATCTTCTCGTTGCTATGTGAGAAGATGTATCAAGTGCAACGCAGTTACAAGCAAAGGGTGGAAAAGAATCATATATTGTACTTAGATTAGATAAGGATCATATGAAAGCTCTTTCAAGTATTTGAGTAAATCTTCCACTTGATTATTTGGATGGGTATAATGAAACGTATGAACGTTTTGTAGAGAATGGAAGAAGTAAAGAGAAAAACAAGTGAGATTTTGATGCAAAAAC
>JAKVBB010000108.1 GCA_022448215.1 Candidatus Altimarinota bacterium
AAATATGGTCTTTACGGTGGAACCTGGGATATATTTGGCTGGGAAGTTTGGAGTGAGGATTGAGGATATAGTGGTGATTTAAATTACACCCTCCCATAAAAATAACATTTTTCCCCTCCGTTATACAACTTTCTCTTTTTATATTTCTTCAAATCTATCAGTCCATCAAAACTCTCATAACTCGTAATCACTCATCATCCACAGTCTGGATGTACTCGGAAAAATTTATCTATATTTTTGTAGAGTCTCTCAATATCATCTACCTCTAAACGCTCTCCATAAGGAGGATTGGAAACCAGAGTTCATCGTATATCTGATGTATCTACGAGATCATAAAAGTCTTTTTGTTCTACAGAAATCATATCCTCTACTTTTGCTCTTTGCGCATTCTCGTTTACCAAATCAATCATATCTGAATCAATATCTGACAAGTGTATGTCATATTTTCATTCATACTGTTTTTTTCTTGCTTCTTCACGTAAGACATTCATATCATCTCATGAAATCATACCCAGTTCCACACAAGTAAATCACCTATGGAGTCATGGGGCAATATTTTTGGCCAGCATAGCTGCTTCAATTCAGATCGTTCCAGATCCACAAAATGGATCATACAGAGGTTGCTTATATTTCCATCCAGAAAGTATGACCATTCCTGCAGCCAGATTTTCTTTAATCGGTGCTTCTCCTGCCTCTGTTCTGTACCCTCGCATATGCAGTGGATTTCCAGAAGTATCGAGGAGGACTCTGAGTGTATTCCCAATAAAAAGGACCAAAATATTGAGAGTGGGCCTACTATCATCTTCATAGAGAAACTCTCCAGAGTCCTTTGTAAGATGATTCACAATGGCTTTTTTTGATATTTTTTGAATGGCAGGAGCCGAGGAAAGTTCACTTTTTTGGGAGCTACTTTTTAGCACAATTTGGTATCATTCTTGATACACATTATTCCAATTGATAGCGTGTATTGTATCATAGAGGGTATCGAAATCCGTGACATTTTCCCTATAAGCCAGTTGCATATAGACTCTATTCCCGACTCGAGACCACAGATTGACTCGAGCCATGGTATGCATGTCTCCAGAAAAGGTAATGAGCCTGTCATGTACTGAGAGTATGTTTCCTCCCTGTTTTTCAACTTCTTTTTTGGCTATTTTTTCAAGTCCCATAGAGGTGGAAAGAACAAATGTGTGCATAATTATGGTGTGTAAAGTTCATCAAGTTCCCATTTTGCAGGATTATCCTTAATGTAGCCAGATATTTTTTGAAATCAATGTTCACTACGAATAATATGTTCGTAATAATTTCTTTGCCAGAGCTTTTTTTCAAATGGTTGAGATATTCATTTACGAACCTGTTTGATATATGCATTGGTTGTCATGACTTTAAACCATTTTATTATTTCAGGAATACCTTGTCTATCAAAAATATATTCCCCACCCGTAGGGGTCAACCTATGTGTTGACCCTTTATGCATATTTATATGATCAGACTCGATATGCATCGAATGAGGGCCGACAGACATTGATGTACCAGATACGAAGTGCATAGAATCATCAGGGCCAATATCCATCGAATCAGGGCCGACACATAGGTCGGCCCCTACAATTTCAATAATTCAATGAATATGATTAGGCATAATTACATAGTCATGTAATTTTATATTTGAATATTTGTTTTCCAATTCTTTCCAATATTTTTCTATCATCTGTCATGCATCATTCAAAATACACTCTCTATTCTCAATACATCCAAATAAATTTATTTTCCCATGAACACAAATGGTGACAAAATAAAAACCTGATTTTGTATAATCATAATCTTGTAAACGAATAGATTTTCGTTTATGTATATCTGCATCATATTTCATACCTCCCTTTTGAAATAATAATTATTTTCTTATATTGCTAATAAAGTTTTTTAAATCATCTTTGATTCTCGCTTCTAGTGGCATTTGTTTTTTTCTTCATCAGTGAAAAAAAGATATTTTCCAAGCATGCAGTGCTTGTCGAGTGAGGCCATAATTTCGTTTGAGAAAAGAATTTATTTTTTTATCTCCATATTTATCATCTCATACAATGGGATTTCCAAGTGAAGCCATATGTACACGGATTTGATGCATTCGACCTGTTTCTATAGTCAC
>JAKVBB010000109.1 GCA_022448215.1 Candidatus Altimarinota bacterium
AAACTCACAGGATCAGAAACAAGTGAAGAAAAATTATAAAACAACATATATCATATCCTTCATCATAGAATAACTCATAAAAAGACATACCATATAATATCATCAAGTAGTTTTTGAGAAATACGAGAATAGTACTTCAAAAACATATATCCCAGTACAAAAGAAATAACATACATCAAACCATAATAACTCGGTGCAAGTGTAAATCCAAAGATTTCAAAAGAAAAAATATACATATAAAAAAGTTAAATTCTATTTTATTCCCCCTCTTGGAGGGGGTTAGGGGGAGTTTTTCTTCCCTTTAATAAAGGGAAGTCTCCGAAGCGGAGTGGAGGAGGATGGGATTCTTTTTTAAAAATATATTAAAAAATATATTTATTATTTGACAAGTATTAAAAACTATGGGATACTAAGAGTACAGAAAATAAATTAGATATATTATTTATTAAAAGTCAAACAATATATAGTAGTGAAAGCAGGGGATAGCAGCAACTACTGAGGCAATATATAAAAAGACAAATATTTATTTTAAATAATATAGTTATTATGAGACAAAAAGTGCTACAAAAAGGAATTGGAGCTATTCTCACAGCAACACTTCTTTTACACAACAGCTTGTGAATATCTAGTCTCCAGGTTGATGCCGCATCCAGCGATATCATCTACCCTTTGAAAGAAATTTCAAAGCTCGAGTGTAGATTCAAAGACTTTACAGATCTTGACAGTAATTGTAAGCAAACACTTCCAAAACTCAAGACAAAAGACTATGAAAAATACGCAAAACAAAACGGAGGATATAATGATTTTACACGACTCTATACCGTACTCTGGGGATCCAGTTATAAATATGGTTGGGATGTCGGAAATGGTGGACATATGTGAGTTGATATTGCAACAGCAAAAGGAACTCCAGTATACTCAATGGCAAAATGAAAAGTCATTAACGCAGCCACACTTCCAGCATTTGGAAAAACTGTATCAGTAGAACATACCATAAATGGAAAAAAAATAGTATCCAACTATTCTCATCTCTCAAAAATTAGTGTATCCGTAGGAGAAAAAGTATCAGTCGGAGAAAAAGTTGGTGAAGTAGGTTCTACCGGAAATTCAACCGGAAACCATCTCCATTTTCAGGTAGATCTTCCATCATCTTTTTATCCAGCATACTACAATACCTCAAGCTGTCCTTACAGTTACTATACTATCACAGAAGAAGGAGTATGTTTTGATCAATTACAAAACATTAGTGTTGACCCACTTTTGTTCCTCGAAACAAATGGAGCTATAGTAGAAAATATAAAAGTCAGTACAAAAACATCTCAAACAGTATCTTCATCTTCAAGCAAATCCACAGATGAAACTGATATGAGTATTTTTAATCGAACCGTATACACTGGATACTCTGTATCTGATATCAAAAAAGTACAAGAGATCATGGCAGATCTTGGAGAGTATAAAGGGCCCATTAGCGGTGACTATACAGATGTAGAAAAAACTATTATTGCCTACCAATTAGCAAATAATATTATCGATTCTTCTGATTCTGTTGGAGCAGGATGGTTTGGACCAAAAACAAGAACCCAAGCAAAACATGACTATAACAACTTTTTGAAAAATGGTGGCAAACCAGGAGATTATGAAAAAGAAAATAATATAGCGGTTGAAAGTGGAATCAAAACTCAAAAAATTTCTCGAGAACGACTCCTTACCAGAGAAGAAATAGAAAAACGAGAAGTAGAAGAATTTATCAGAAAATATGACGTTGACCTAAGATTTAACGATCTCAATTCTAGAATCGATGTTGGAAAAGTATCTACTCTCAAACTCAATATTTCTCGAAATGGACGACCATTTGTTTGAAATATGCCATCAGGGATGACCTTTGTTCTCGATACTCGGGTAGCTGATGTGTTTCCAAAAAAACTCTATAATTTTACCGATGGAAAACGAGATATTAAAATTACTGGTATCTCTGAATGAGAAACCACACTTCATGTAAAAATAGGAAACGAAGTGGTAGAAAAAATTTCTCTCAAAGTAGATAGAGCAGGGAAAATAATCTACCCCGATGAATCAGCCATAGTATCGAATAGAAATATCGTTATCTGAGATAAAGCAACTGGAATTGTAGTATTTAAAAA
>JAKVBB010000011.1 GCA_022448215.1 Candidatus Altimarinota bacterium
TTCTCTATGATCTTGGGAACCAGTTCTTCATACTCCTCTTTGCTGTATTGTTTGTTGAGAATACAGTATTGTTTATTGCGGAGTCAGATGCATAAAAATAAGTCAGAGCTGTTGTGACAATTATATGCATAGAATATATTTTTACATCCATAACATAAAACTGAAAATACATTTTTATATCATTCAAGTCATCCATGTGCGGATTCATAAGACATTTCTATACGTCATATATTCGACACATCCATACAATTCTTTCACATACCAACAATAGTACCATATTTACAGGTATCAAAATCTTCTATTTGAAAAGAATGAAGAATATTTTGTGAATGAAATATTTCATCTCATACACAATTTTGCGAGAATCATAGGTTCAGATTCTTTCGACACACCTCCATGGACACTTTCCGCATAAGAGCTTTCTGTTCTTGTAAGTTAAGTGCTCTCAATCTCTCATATTCATTATAATAATCTTGTTGAGAATACTGCTTATTGAAAATACAAAAACGCTTATTTCGTAATCAGGTACAACCAAAGCAGTCACTACAATCTACAAGATCATATCATAAATAACAGTTTCGAGATTGTCTGCTATTCATCATATAAGAACATTTATATAAATCATAACTATTGATACATTCATAACACATACTACTATCAAAGAGCCAATAATTATCAACACTATCTTTTGATTTTATATAATAATTCCCATACATACAATTCTCATTCCAATGTCATCATACCGTAAGATAACAATCTTTTTCATCTGATTCATAATTCGAATAAGGAGAATTTTGTGAGTTTTGATTCAAAAGGTTTACTTGAGGGATAGCGATATTTATGTTATGAAACTGAGATAAAATAGAGCTTGTTATATCAATATCTTTTCAATATGCTAAAGGATCCCATTTATCACTCCACCAAAAGGTTTGATCATATACTGTATATGATGTGTCTGGTGAATACATCGAGATCATGTCTTTGCCCGTAGCATCACACTTTCGTTTATAGAGTTTTCTTTCATTCCTCCATACGAGCCTTCGTTGTTGTCGACACTCAGGACACAAAGTTGGACTCGGAATAGCATACTTCTTTCACCCAAAAGTTGGTGAAACTTTCTCATAAAATTCCAAGTCTTTATCGGTGATATCAAAAAAGACTCCACACTGTAGACAGGATTTTGTCTCGATGATGGTTTGTATCTCAAAAGACATAGACTGTATTTTGTTAAAGAATAAGGGTATCGATCACCTGCTCATAGGTGAGAAATCAAAAAGAAATACTTGGATACGTCGTTTGAAAAAGAGTATATTTATTTTTCTTTATCTGAGAAGCAGAAAATTTGACCTCATAGGCTTTTTTTTGCGACTCCAGAACAAAATCGACCTCATGCATATTCTGGGTTCTCCAAAATTGTATCTCATCGATCCGAGCAGTAGAAAAAAGCAGTTCTCGAAAAACAATATTTTCTAGATAGGGTCATTTATCAAAACGGTCCGTGATAGATTCAAAATTATTCAAAAGTACATTACGCATTCCAAGATCGAGAAAATATACTTTTGGCATTTTTATGAGTTCTTTTCGAATATTTGAATGAAACGGTTTCATCAGAGATATATGAAAACTTTTCTGCATAACATAGAGATACTTTTCTACCGTAGGAGCGGTCAGAGAGAGTGTATTTGCCAGTTCATTGGTATTGACTAATTCCCCTGTTTGAGAAGCCAGTATTTTCAGAAGTGCGAGAAATTTATCTTCGTGCTGAATGTTGGCCTCATAGATATCTTTTTTAATATAATCAAAGCTATAGTCCTGTAAACGGTCGATTTTTGCCTCTGCCGAATCAAGCAACACAATTTCTGGATATCCACCATAGGTCACATATTCACGAAAATATTGCCATACTTTCTGTTCGTATAAAACAGGAATTTTTTTCTGTTGATATAAGGTATCTACTAACGATGATTCTCACTTAAACCTGAGAAATTCAAAAAAATCTAATGTATAGATAGAAAAGACTTTTTTACGTCCTATCAGGCTATCTTTAAATTTTTTATCAATATAAAAACTACTGCTCCCAGAAACCACGAGTTTCACATTTGGTGCATACTCATCGTAAATGTATTTCAAAAAATTGGTTGGATTCTCGAGATACTGAATCTCGTCGATAAAAATAATCTGCTTCGTATGACTCTGACTCCCCGTCACCATAAAAAGATTTTCAGGATGCTCATTGAGTTGAGCTACGATACTTGGATTCTCAAGATTTAAAAAATATGTGGCAGAGGATGCTGAGGCATCTTTTTGGAGGTTTTTGAGAATCGTCGTTTTTCATACCTGTCTCGCTCAGAGTAATAAAACAATATTTCGAGTGTTCATCTCAGACTGTATGGAGTCGTATATATTTCTTTTTATCATTTTAAAAATATCTGATATTTATAAATTTATGATAATAAAATATCTTATTTTATAGAAAATGCAAAAGAAAATACAGACATCCACCAAGAAAGAAAAAATTTTCAATTTAATACACTTGCCTGTTATAATCACTGCTCAAGGGGGACTACAATAAATGAGTACATAGTTTTATCATAACACCCTTCATCCACGAGTACGGGACCAGACTAATATACTTCTTTATCGTAGCATGTCTGGCAATACACGCTCTCAGATCTGTCTGGAGCATACGTAGTTTGCATGGTTGTATCGCAATCTGGATGATCACATACCCTCTCAAAGAGTTTTCGTGGATTTCTGAGAGACATTCTGTCTAAATGTCTCTGATCCGGATGTCGTCTGGGAATCGGGAGATTGTGTTTTCGGTAGAACTTAAGTTCTTGAGGAATGATTCTGAATGGTTTCTTGGTAATCTCACACTCTATAGCCCAGTTCAGTATATCATCTGGGATATCGGTTATGTTATGTGGAAGCTTACTAGCTGGAATCACTTTCTCAACTTTTGGAAAAGGTGCTTCATAGTCACTCCAGTTGAATCATTGTTCTATTGCTTCTTCTTTCGTGAGTGGAAAATACTCTTGTGCTACAGTCTCATTGTATCCAAAAGGACTCATGCTCGCAGGAAAAAATTCTCACCACTCTCAGTCTTGTTGCATCTTCTCTATGATCTTGGGAACCAGTTCTTCATACTCCTCTTTGCTGTATTGTTTGTTGAGAATACAGTATTGTTTATTACGAATACCAGTACAACCGAAACAATCATTAGAGAAAAAACTAAACATACAATATAACAGATTATTACTCTCTCTAACACGATGTGTAAAACAGTTTTTAAAAGAGTTTTTTGTTGCAAGTGTTTCATAACAATATTCAGATCCTCCACCACTATAAGTATCCATAGAATTTTTATATCATACATTATCCCAACAATATTTACAAAATTCGCTCTGTTTCATCATATAACAATGCTTACATTCTTGACACTCAATAAGTTCATTTCAAATACACTGTTGACTCTGAGAATTATCTAGAGCAGGAACAGAAATATCATTTTTTATCATCGAAAAAAAGTGTTGTTTAGCTTGTTCAAACTTGAGTGGATCTGAAAGAACTTCATCTAATTTTTGTTGATATTGTTCTTTTGATAAGGTTTGATTTAAGAAAACATAATTTGCATTTATTTGATTGTATGAAAGAAAACAATTTGCTGATCAAACACATTGATAGAGAAAATAACTACTATGAGTATTTTCACATTTGTATAGATATTGAGACCGACTACATTTATTACACTGAAAACACTCATACAAATCTTCTGACTCTTTTACTTGATAACAATCAGTACAGTTTGATGATCGATTCGCACGATAAGAATGTAAAATATTATCTGAATAGTGGGTGCGATACGACATATAACAGTCTTTTGAATCTCCTGTATCATTCGTAAATTCGCAATTTTCAGAATTTTGTATCGTGGTAGCAAGTTTTGGTACATGTAAATCAAGTTTCTTGAAGTTTTCAAAAAAACTAAGACTCAAATCATAGTCTAACCCATAATCTGTTGCATCCCATTCATCACTCCACCAATATGAAGACGCAAATACTTTATATGATTTATCTGGAGAATAGATGGAAATAATACTTTTATCTGTTGCATCACATTTTCGTGAATACAATCGTGTTTCATTTCGACAAGATAGTCTTCTTTGTTGTCTAGATTCTGGAGCAAGTGTCGGAGCAGGAATACTATATTTTTTACCTCAAAAAGTCGGAGAAATTTTGTCATAAAATTCGAGATCCTTATCCGTAATATTAAATGAGATCTGAGATTTTTCACATATCTTAGTTTCAACAATTTTTTCTTCTGTAAATGACATACATACATATTTAAAAATACACTCCTAAAGAGTGTATTTTTCTAGGCAAAAATTGCAACCTATAAGTAAAAAAACTATCCCAAATACACTTCCTTCATCTCAGGACTATCTTTAATATCCTGATATTTTCCATCAAGAATAACTTTTCCATCTTCCATCAACACCAAACGATCCACAAATTGAGAAATAAAATTAAAGTCATGTTCGACAATAATCACACTCTTCCCAGAATCAATAATCTTACGAATCAAAGTAATAACCTTTGATTTTAATTTTGGAGAAACTCATGCCGTTGGCTCATCAAGAAGATATATATCAACATCTTGTAAATACAATCGAGCTATTTCAAGGAGTCGCATTTGTCATCATGAAAGACTCCCAGCCAATTCATGACGTTTTTTATAGAGACCAACTTCTTTAAGAATATCATCTATTTTATAGTTCATATCATCTGGTAAGAAACGTATTGGAAGAAGTTTTTGAAAAAATGAAAGATCTTTTACAAATCCAAGAGCAAGATTTTCATACAATGTCAGTCACTTAAAGATTCAGAAACTCTGAAACACTCTTCATATTCATAGAGATGCTCGTTTTTCAACAGATATTCAAGTAATATCTTGCTTATGGAATACAATCTTTCATTTACTCGAAGTATTAAATCCGTTTATAATATTCAGCAGGCTCGTTTTTCCACATCCATTTGGCCCAACAATACCGATAGCCTCAGATTTTTTTACCTTTAAATCAACTCATTTCAAGATATGGTTCCCTCATACTGACCAGTGTATGTTTTTTAATTCTAACATAGTGTATTTTGATAAAATATTATAATTCCCTTCCTAACTTAGTATATTTAAAAACTATATATGCACTTCACATAACAATACATCCAAAGAGCATTTCTCTCATATATCCGATTTGTGCTGGGTCAACAAATTTAAAAAATCTCACATATTCATAGGAGAGAATAATAAAAAAAGCACAAAGAAGAGTTCAAATACTCTGAAATTTATAAGAAATAAATGAAATAATCAAGATAAGATTGAGAAGCACCAACCAAAAAGATCCAGGATCAATATATGCATTATAATATCCATACATATTTCCTCAAATAGAAGCTAAGCATGCAGTAATAAGTATCATACATAATTTATATATATTCACTCTATATCCAATAGATTTTAAGCAAGATACATTCTCTCCCCAACCTTGAAGCACACTATAAAAAAAGCTATGACGAATATACCATAATCACACAGAAACTCAGACAAAAAAAAGCGTGTACCACATCATAAATGATTGAATTCATCAAAATGACAGATTTCCTATAATGTGCTGAGAAGCAATAGACAGGCCAAAAACACCTCATGTAATAGACTCCAGTCCAGTAGCCATTTTGAGTATCAACATATAAATAGCCAACGTTCCAATTAAAAAATACACTCCTTCTAATTTGGATGATACATAGAGAAGAAATAACAAAATAGGTATGCTTGCAAGAAAAGATAATAGGATGCATCATAGCAAACCAAATCCATACTCTATATTGAGATAGAATCAAAAATATGCAGCAAATATAACCACACCAATATATGAGAAATCAAGAATAGAAGCAATTTTTAGAAAAAATTTAAAACCAGAACATATCACAAAAAATATGATCGCACTTATACTCAGATGAAATAAAAATTCTATACTCATAATTATATTTTTCTATTAATTGTTTGAAAGAGTCACTCTGGACGAATCAGTAAAACAGCTAAAATAACGATCAAAATAAAGGCCTCTTTAAAGAATAAAGGTAAACTTAAATTAATGAACAAAATATGCTCAATACATACATATGCCAGTGCACCGATAAACATATATTCAAGTCTCGCTACTCACACAATAATCATGACCCCTATAGCCTTTAAAAGATAAAATACGTTATCATCTGGAAACAAACTCAAATCTGCTGTAATAACGTATGCAACACAGATAAGTAACAAAAATGACAGAGTCATATGTATGCCATGAATTGAACGAGAGCCAAGTGAAAGAGTAGATATAACATGTTCATTTTCATGATTGGCTCGTGAAACCTTTCAGATACAAGTATATCTATATATAAAATAAATACTTCCAGCAATGAGAATCAATAAAGATGTCAGTCAAAAATATGAGATACTTTCTCGTTCGATAGATATTGGCTGAGGGCCATAGACGAAAAATAAACTATTTACGAGAAAAAAAGTAAATCAAAGTGTAAAAATAAGTCCAAACAACTCTCGTGTATAGCGATGAGTAAAGCTCTTATATACAAAATAATCGAGAAAGTAAAAAACTCCTGCAATACATCCAAGATATACAATATGGAAGAGAGAAAAACCATTTTGAAAAATAGATTGCATAATATATGCAATCCATATCATAAAAGCCCCTACAGAAAAGTTGAGATACTTGTGCTGACTAAATACAGAAGCAAGAACAAATGCCATGCTTCCATAAATAATCGTATTTTGAAGTATATAAGAAATATCCATATTATTCTACTGTTTCTATAGTATAGCTGAGACCAATAGCATCACCAAATTCGTCTATGTAGTAGGTTCCAAAATATCCGTCTCGTTTATTATCTGCTGTAATAGACTCAAGTGCTGCTTTGAGTCATTCACTGTCTCGTACTCCCGAAGAGATGCTCTCAAGTATAAAATCAATAGCTTCTTTTTCCAGATACATAAAATTTGCAGCAAAAGCGATTTCATAATTTTTCTTAAAATCCTCTATAAAAGAAATTGCCCGATCATTCTCAATACTGGCAAAATCAATATTTACTTGAGTGAGCCCCTTTGCAGTATCCGAACCAACAGATTCAATAAAATTTTCTCCCGAAAATAAGTATGCTCAAATAATATTCTCTTTTCCATACTTGTCTAAAAGACCTTTTTCTTTGAGAGCATTGATCATAGATATACCCGTTGATTCTGTTTGATTTAAGAATACAAGAGCATCAAAAGATGTTTTCTCAATATTATTTACAATAATTCCATAGTCTTTTTCATCAGATGCAAAGTTAATTTCTTCTACAATGTTCCCTGTATAGTTTTGTTTGAGATTATTTGAGAGTGATTTTGCATAGTCTGTTGACTCTACTACAAGAGCAATATTTGGATGATTTTCATTCAAGTGTTCAGCAAGTGTAATACCTGCATGAGCATCATTCCAATAACGAAAAATATAGTCTCAGATGTTACTTACTTCTGGAGAACTTGAAGTAGGAGAAAGCATGACTACTTTTTTTGCTTGAGCGATCTTTCCTGCAGCAATCGTCTCACCAGAACAAATCCCACCAAGAATAAATGCTACCTGATCGATATGAATGAGTTTTTGTACGGCACTGACACTATCTTTCCCGTTACATTTTCCATCTTCTATGACAAGTTGAACTTCTACTTCATCTTGTGAAGCATTATATGCATCAACGGAATACGTATAGGTATTGACTGCATCGGTTCCATAACTTACTGCAGGACCAGAAAGTGGTGCAATAACTCCTACTTTAATGATTTCTTTTTGAGAAGATGATGATGGATTCTCACTTTTTTCTGGTGCTCCACAACTGGTAAGTACCAACAAGAGAGAAACAAAAATAGATAACTTTTTCATAAAAAATAAAATTATATACTAAATACTCTTTAATATATAATTTTTCCTCTCAAAGTAAAGGAGTTTTTAGCCATACATCCGCTCCCTATATTCATCTGGACTACAGACGGTCCATTCTGGCTTATGTTTGTATACAGTGAGCATATCTTCTCATGAGATATCTGATTTCCCCACATGCATCTGTCCAATCGGTCGAGATGCGAGGAGATCATCGAGTCGTACTTGATGATGCAGTCGTGGAAGTGGAAGTGAGTATTTTTTACAGAATTCTATTTCTTCCCTGATAATACGATAGGGTCTTCCACTATGTTCACATATAATGGCTTTTCCTATCAAATCATCTGAAGCTTCATGGGCTGATGGTAGATCAGTAGCCCTCATGGTATCCATACCCTCAGGGATATTGATCTCCTGCTCTCTCGTTCTCCAGATAATATCTACCGTTTGTTCTCCTCCAAGATCGAGTGTGGCTGGAGCCAGGAAATCATCACTTTTCAGAGTCACAATTCAGAGAGCATCTGGGTCGATCAGCGTCTCTGTTCCGTCTACCGCAATGACCTTCTGTACTTTGAAATAGTCATAGGCTAAAGTATCATTGTAGGGATGATCCTGCATTTCCAGATCAAACCAAGGATAGTGTCCCCATGTTCACTGCTGTTTTAACTCATCTATGAGGGCTTCCTTTTTTTCAAAATATTCCTGCTTACTGTACTGCTTATTCAGGATACAGTATTTTTTATTTCGAAGACCAATACAAAACATACATTCCTGACAGTTTACGAGATCTTTGGAGTAGTAGATATCACTACATCATTCTACTATTGCCATAGAGAAAAATATATTTGAAGTATTGTATCCAACTGATACATTCCCAATGATATTGTGGACTCAACCACCAAGTTCTGAACTATTCATCACATAGCTATTTGTTTGATTGGCTCATCCTGCCGAAAGTATATTACAACAATCTTCCATACCAGCACAGGTAAAGGCTCACACGCTTCGCTTACTCGAGAATGCAACATCTCAGAGTACTTGTTCATTGGTATGTCCTATTAAAGAACTATCAAAGTGATGTTGAACTAAAAAATCATGATATTTTTGCTGGAGTATTTTGTATTCTTCTGGGTCTTGAATCCGCGTCAGGATATCTTGTTTGATTTTTAGATATTCTTGCTTGGAATACTGTGTATTAAAAACTTTATATTTCTGATTCACTTGATTGCAACAAAAGATACATTCTTGAGAATCATATATATCTCTGGAAAAATATATATGCGAAGATTTTGAGATGTTTTGTGAATAAAATACATGATCGCTAAATCAAAGATTCGAAGAAAAAAATACGTTGTTTGATCCAAGTATATCAACTGAGCTAAATACATTATGACAGTTATCAATCACCTTAAAACTGAAAAACACATTTTCACAACTTGTAAAAACACAAAAACTCAAATACGCATTTTTTGTGTATGCAAGATGGCTACTATAATCACAGTTTTCTAGCCCTTGATATACTAACCTTTCTTTTCTGGGAAATTTTTGGCACATCTCTTGGAACTGCCCCATCACGTCCTCTGAAATATCTTGCCCATACTGGAGTCAGATATCATCATAGACCTGCTTTTCATAATCTTCATGACTGAGGGTTTGGAGATGTGATTCGGGTGGATAGATAGAAATATTTGTATTTCATTTGAGATCAGCCTTACGATACAAATGACGATCGTTGAGTTGGGCTGAAAGCATTCGAAAGGTACAAGTAGGACATTGCTTTGTTTCACTCAAGCTGTGCTTATCGAGCATATCCTTTTCGATATCATACAATGCAAATTCTGCTCCGCAGTAGATACACTGAGAAATTTTTTCTATTTTGATATCGGTTCATGCAGTAATAAGATCAAATTTGTTTGGCATTTAATGATGCATTATCACAATAATAGATGGTATTATAAACCTTTTGCAGAGAAAAGCGAGGTAAATTGAGAAAAAGATTTGAAAAGGTAATTTTAGTCTTATAAATTTTTTTCTTGTTGTAGATATGTACGAAGAAATTCTGTAATAACTGGTAGAAGAATTTGAAGTATCTCCTTAGTATCTATACTTACTTGATCAATTTTTTTATCTTTACGAATTATTGCTGCTGTGTTTCTTGTCACCAAAATATCTCTTTGTCCACGAAGTGGTGTGAGATCATTACATCTGTTCAGACACATTTGCGATATTTTATCTGAATTTGGTATCAAAACATCTATTATAAAGCTAAGAAGTCTCTTTGGATCAATATCTGAACGATACTTAAGTAGTTGGTTCAATTGACTGTATGCCTGGGATAGTTTTTTAGATTCAAGATTTTTTTGAATCAGACAAAAAATATCAGAAAAATGATCTGTTTCTGAATGACTTGAAGCGAGTCCAATAATTTTCAAAATAGCTATCGAGCATACTTGTACAACTAATTCCTTATCTCTAATATCAGATAAATATTTTCAAAATTCTTTATTCGTAGAACTGTTATTTAATGCCCGAGCAAAATTTAGAGACACTTCAGGAATTCTTTCTAAGCAACACTGAACACGGTACTTCACTTCGGCACAATCCATATACGGAACAAGTTTTTGAGTAATGAGGTCAAACAGAAGTATAGAATTATAAGATCTGTCTTGAAGAATAGTACTAATATCTGGGTATAGATCTATCAGTTTTTGCTCATTCCATTGACCATCTTTTAAAATACATGATGGAGAAATATCGCTCTCTCTATGTAAGGAGGAAGAAGTCAAAGCAGACATAATACAGGTGGGGGAGAAAATATAGAATTCTCTTAAATTTAACTATTATTTAATATATGTCAAATATATATTATAATGGATATTTTTATACCCCAAAATTGAGCTTCATCCGATCCATCCAATGAATTTCGGGAAGTGGAAGTGCGTGTTTCATGAGGAAATCATATTCCATTTGAACAATACGGTAGTAGTTTCATTTCTCATCCTGAATTACAGTCTTGAGTATCTCCGGATCTATTTTCCATTCTCCGTTTTCATCGTATCACTGGTAGCTATCGAGTTCAGTGGTTTGTATTATTTTACTTCCCTCTGGGATATCTACCTTGATCTCTTCATCTCTCCACATATATCCCTTTGCCTCAACTTCTTCTTTTGTGAAGTCTCAGAGCAATCATGCCATGGTATCATTAAAGTAGAATGGATTCAAATCTCATGGAAAGAAATCTCAGAGGGTTCAGTCTGACTCCATACTTGAAAATATCTTGTCTGCTAACTCGTACCACTCTTGTTTACTGTATTGTTTATTGAGGATGCAGTAGGATTTATTCTTTAAACCTATACAGCCAATGCAGTGAGAACAGTGACTCATATAGTATGAATAATAGATATTTCATCCTTTCCCGATTTCTCCAGAATTATAGGTATGTGAGAGCTGGTCTCATACTCAAACACATCCATAGAGATGCTCGGAATTCACTCATACATCAAAGCAATCATAGAGATGTTCGCATCCGTTATCTCCGTCTCCGATCATGACATTTTTTCCATTCTTTCCTCTCACAAAGAAATATCCATTCTCTAAATTTTCACAGAAATACAGTGCATTTCCTGTGCAGTTTTCTGAGAGATAATTAGGAGCCGTTTTATTGACCTGTGTATAATATTTGAGGAACTCTGTTTTATTTCTGAGTATTTCTCACTTTTTTTGAAAATATGCCTGTTTTTCATAGGACTTATTTTCAATACAATACTTTTGATTCTGCAGTCCATCACACAGGATACATTCACTACATCCGATGAGATTCGATGAAAACCAGATATTGTTTGAGCCTGTAATACAGCGGCTATAAAATACTTTATAGCTCCTAGTTCAAACAGCTGAGGAAAAATAGACTTGAGAAGTATTATCCGTGACAAAAAAACTATTATAGATATCTGCAATATGGGTATAGGAAAAACTTGAGTAAAAGATATTTTCAGCCGCAAGTCAGACCGTAGTAGAGAGATATCCATTTTTTACTCAAAAGCTGGCATCACAGTAGTCTGCATTTTCATTCCCATTATAGAATTCGAGTAAGTAGGCAAATGGTACTTTTTGGAAGAGTGCTCCGATCTGAGAAAAAAATGAGAGTGAGGGATCGTACTCAAGTGCTATAGGAGCATCTCGATACTGATTGAATTCAGCTTGTGTACACAGTTTTGGAGTTCTCTCTGTTTGTGGATAACGACTCACATGTCCATCATATCTATAAAAGCTATATGGTTTCCAACTCGCAATTTGCATCAAAAAATCTCGAAGATCAGTCTGTTTTCGTTTGTCTTGAATTTTTTTCTGCCAAGCTTTGAGGTTGGGCATAGAGGGAAAAATAAAAAGATATATTTTAAACTATATATCTTTTTACTTGTTTCGCAAGTTCTCAAATAACTCCATTATTTTTCTACAACAATTCATCGTGCCAACAAAGCATCCACAGTAGTTTCTTTAAGTATTACTCATACATTTTCTGACCCTTGTTTCTGTTGTGTTTGAATGTCTTGAGAAGTTTTATCTGGACTCTCTGTTTGCTGAGGGGGTATAAAATCAGGTTGTTTTTGTCGGGGATCATTATCAGCACTTACACTTTGTTTAACGGGTTTGATATTTTTCCCTCCTCATAAAGAAGATGAAGCAATGTCTCATACTTTTGAAATGGTCATTATAAAAAAATTAAAAAACTAAATAATCGGCTCCGCAAAACTATCGATCTTCTCCACAATATCTTTTTGTTCTTCCTCAACTTCTTGTTTGGCTTCGAGTAAACTTCGAGCATACTTAGCTCGTGAGAGATCATAGAGTTCTGAAAGATAGTCGTGTGGGACATCAGCATCTGGCACATAAACACTTCGGAGTGAAAATGGATCTTTTACCGCACCCTTTACGAGCAATTTACAATAAAATTCTCGTTGATTCAGGTTCGAGAGATCATATCCTTGGAGGAATGGATCAAAGTGCTTGGCCATATAGGTCGCATCTTCTGATGAGACACGGAAACTCACCAGGGTACCGACATTCCCAAAAAGGGCATCAGAAATATTCTCTGGGATTTGTTTAATAAATTGATGAGCGACTGCGAGTGACAAACCATATTTTCTAGCTTCGGAAAGGATTTCATTAAAGGTTTCTGTGGCAAAGTTCTGAAACTCATCAACATAGAGAAAAAACGGAGTTCGTGCACTCTTGGCCACCCCCTGTCGTCCCATGGCAGACTGAAATATTTTGGTCACAAACATCGCTCAGAGGAATCCCATAATCTCTTCTTGGAGTTTTCCTTTGGGCAGTTTTACGAGCAGAATCTTACTCTCATCCATCATCTCCCGGAAATCGAGTTTGTTCTCGTGCGAAGAGAAGATATTTTTGAGTACATCGATCGAAAGCAGTTGTCCGACTTTGTTCAAGATCGGCATAATGGCTTCCGTATTAAACTGCTGACTCCAACCAGCGAATTCGTTGGTCCAAAAGTTTCGTACCACATCATCCTCGATACATTCGATCATGTCATAACGGAAATCTTTATCCGTCAGAGCACGGATCATATCAAAGAGGGTAGATTTTGGTTTATCCAGCAGTGCCAAGAATATCATTCGCAGCACATGTTCGAGTTTGGGATTCCAGTTGCTTCCAAAAAATTTCTTAAAGATATCGATAAACCCTTTTGCGAGCACCTGTTTACTCTCAGTTTCTTTGACATCGAGTGGATTAAAACAAAATGGAAACTGTTCATCAGTGGGGTCAAAGATAATCACATCATTCTTTCGGCTTTCTGGCACATGGGCAATGATTTCTTCGATGAGATCTCCATGCGGGTCGATCACTCAGAGCCCTTTGCCCTGTTTGAGATCATCGATCATCAGTGAATTGAGAAACTTGGATTTCCCCGTTCCTGTTTTCCCGACCACATAGATATGCCTGAGTCGATCTTCGTCATAGATTCCGACTGGAACCTGGATCGAACGATAGTCAGATACTCCAACCACATTGATATCCTGAGGATAGTTTTTTGGGATACGTTCTCCTCCCTCTACCAGATCATAGTCAAAGGTTGGAACTCCAATAGGAAGAGCGAGTTTCTGAGCTGTCACCTTGAGCAGTGAAGTTTCACTGGCTGGGTTATTGGGAAAATGATAGATACTCGCGAGCTCTTCAGAAGTATACATATAGCTCTGCATATTCGCTCCGGTCAATTGTCCTCCAGCAAAGCTCGTGACGTTTTCATGCATCTTGAGTTTGAATTGGTTGAGTGGATAGTGTTTAAATACCAGAAAATTATTGAAAAGACTGGCAAGTTTTCCCTTCGCTGATTGTTTGTTGTCACTTTGTACGACAAAATAGACCTTTACCTTGAACAGGTCTTGTTCGAGTTTGTGTTGGTAGTATTTCGTCCCCAGGTCCTTCCAACCAGATTGAATTTTGTGGTTGAACATGTATTTGAAAAACTTGAACCAGAGTTGCAGTTTAAAGAGTCGGTACTGGATTTTGGAAGACACAAAAAAACCAAACCCCTCCTCGACGATGGATTCTGCCTCGATGTAGAGTCCAACCTTATCTTTGACAATTCCAAAGTTCTCAAAACTCCTGAAAAGGTTAAAAATAAATTCGGTTTGATCGGTGGTAGAGTATTTAAATGGGTAGAACCAATTGTTTTCGAGTTTGAGTTCTCCTACGATCGTTCTGGCTGGATCATAGTCCCAGACACCTTTGTTATCACTGGTGAGTTGGAAGTTATTAAAATAGCTATAAAACTGTGATTCAAAGGCTGAGTAGGTGGCATCATCAGCGGTATATGAATAAAAAATTTCTCCTCCTTGGAAGTTCACTCCAAAGGTCATTTTTCGATCCTCCAAGGTTTTTGAAATATCCTCAAAAAACTCGTGGATATATTTCTTGCCTTTGGTATATCCATGATAGATTTTGATGAGCTGGGTTTTTGACATAGTGCGTTTGCAACACAGGTATTGAGAGAGAGTATATGCAATTTGAAGAGAAAATCAAATTTATTTGACAAGTAAATATTTTAATGTTAAAATATTATTACTTATACACCATTTTTATTTTTTAAATTTAGATAAAAAGATATTGAGGAGCTCATTATGAGTAAATTAAAAGTGTTAGTAATATTGGTATTAACCTGTATGTCGTTTACCATTCATGCAGATCAATTGACAGTTCATGTAAATGAAAAGTCGAAAGACTGGCAAGAGAACGGATACCTCCATGTGTATCAGGACTGCCAAAAAAAACTGGATACGAAATATCCGGGACAAAATAAAGTAGTCCAAGATGTCAGTATGGGTGAGTTAATTACTCATATCAGAGAGATTATGGATGACCGATACCCAAAAATCGACCGAGATTCTGTACTACGGATGCAAGTCGATTTTACGAATGCTCTACGCAAAAAAAATGGATGTTAAAGTATAAAAAAGGAGAAATAAATACACGGATGTAAAAAAACATTTCTCGTATTTATATTAGAAAACCCCCGCATGCGGGGGTTTTTACTATTTGCAATTCAATTATTTTTCATATAATTATGCATATATTATAATATTCAAATAAGCATCATGACTACTATTACGATAGATGAAAAAATACCGACTTCTCAGACTCATTTTGCTACTCTCAAAGACCTCTACAGTTTTCTCCTCGAAAACGAGAATATTTCATCGTTGGAACAACTCCCTGAAAATCAGTACTCTGGGGAACTTATAGATGAAGCTCAAGAATGCCTCAAAATGGGAAAAGATCAGTTTATAAATCTATAAAAGTATGCATATAAAGGAGGTGATAGAATCGAGTAAAGTTGTTGCATATCTGGAAAAACGAAACTTAGTGGGACAATACATAAAAGCAAAAGGGTTTATTCTCATATGACTGGAAAAACAAGTTGGATTCAAACTCAGAAAACCTCGTCATTTGGATATTTATTACTTCAGAATCAATAAGCAGTTTCGTGCCTATGGAGTCTTAGATAATGACATACTCAAGATATTCAAAATTGATAATCATCAGTAATTTTGAGGTCCCCGCAATGCGGGGATTTTATGTTGTAATTTTGATAATTTTATGTACTATGTATACATATTTACAATACATATGTTATGACCACTCAACTCCAAACATACCTCACACAAAACAAAGAAATATTTTGGGATGTTGCTGACCTTTCTGTGTTATCAGATACGGCCATTGTAGAGAGATTTTTGCAATACGGGGACTGGAAAAATATTGTTTTCTTGCGGGAATACTATGGAACAGATACCTTTCAGAAACACTACCAAAGTATCATATCAAAAAAACGACACTCTCTCTCAGCCAAAACACTCAATTTTTTTAATCGTTATCTGAATGTATAAAGAAATTCTCTATCCAGAACAACAAGCAAATATAGGCCTACTCAAGGTCTTCAGTAGAAATTTTTATCTGGCTGGATGAACGGCTATTGCTCTGCAATTGGGTCACAGAAAAAGTATTGATTTTGATTTCTTTTCAGCTGAGCCAATTCAGATAAAAAAAATCATCCAAAAACTTTCAGATCATCATTTCTCCATCTCACGAACCCTGGTAAAAAATGAATGAGAAGAGTTCACCGTAATTATCGGATGAACCAAGGTAACATTTTTATACTATCCATTTGATATTCCACTCTCAAAAAATCATAGATTTGCATGAATCCAGCTTCCTAGTATAGAAATACTGGGTTCCATGAAGATGTATACCCTCTGAAGAAGGTCAAAATGGAAGGATTATGTGGACCTATATACCATCTTTCAATCGGGATATAGTCTCACACAACTCTCTGAATATGCTGAGAAGTTTTTTCAGGGTGCATACAACGAGAAACTCCTACGAGAACAACTTTGCTACTTTGAAGATATCGATTATTCAGAAGAAGTAGAATATATCTGAGATATGGTATCCCATGAGGCAATAGAATGATATCTGATTGAGGTGAGTCAGAGTTAATGTAGCTTATTTTCGCTTCATACTATCCATAATTTTCAGATCGTAGACATGTTCACATACACGATACATGGGTTGAATCGTAGCGGGACTCGGAACTTGCTTGAAAAGCTCAGCAAATTGATCAAAAAAATCCCTGCCAGCATCATAATCTTGTCCATACTCGCAGAGTGTATCTCGAATCTCTTCAAATTCACTATTCGCAAGTATTTTTGGACTTCTTGGAGTATCTGGATAACGACTGACCTGTCCATTATTTCTATAAAAATTCATGGGAACCCAGCTGAGTAAATCAGTAACATAGTTTTCCCAAGAAGTATTTTTTCGTTTGTCCTGGATTTTTTGGATAAGGTGTTTCATGTATTAAAAGTTATAAGCAGTAACCTAACAGAGGAGAGCGAGCTGATTTGATTGTATATGATTTTTAATATCATTCCCAACGAGAGCGATTTGCTCTTCCCATTCAGATCTGTCATGTGCAATCAGTCGTGCCATAAGTTCGTCTCCGATACCAGCGAGTAAGTCTACCTTTCCACATCCAAATTTTTCTGCTATTTCTTCGAGATTTCCGGTGTGTCATGCTTGGGTGAGTATTTTTTGTACGACCGTTTCATCAAGTGCGGCTCCACTCACTCATATAGTACGATTGTCTTGAACATTATGATATCCTCAACGATAATGACGTGCTCGAGTTGCTTCATAAAGATACTGAAATATCTGCATCATAGAATGTGTTTGTATGATTGGATACAGGCTCAACATATACTGCATCACCACTTTTTTAAGAACGGTGATCTGTATAAAATCTTCACCATATTGAGACGCAACATCTGTTCGATTTGGATTTCATATAAAATGATACGTCATATCGTCATATGATTCCCAGTTTCCATCAGCTTGTAACATTCTCACTGATCCAGTGGATTCAAAAATTCGCCTTTCGGCACCATCATGAAACATATGATGACAAAACATTTGTGATATTGCTGGCATATCATCATGAAGCTCTGTAATTTTTTCTGATAATATATCAGATTTTGTGAGATTTATACGATACTGACTCTCATTGAGCTGTGTATGAATAGAAGAAACCATATCATCATTTAACTGAGATGTTCCAAGCATCCATATGTGTTCTTTTGTATTTTGAATATATTCTTGTATGTCAGCAGAAGATCTCAAACTATGGATTTGATCTCATTCATGTCATGTATTGCTTAATATCATAATATATTTATTATTAAAAAATATTATTGTCAATATATTATATCTAGAATCTAAAGTCAAACGCAACTTTTAGGAATGTTATGAAATACTTCGTGAGGTGTAAGATAGTTCAGTCTTTTTCTGGGTCTATTATTGATGAGAGTTACATATGTTTGTAACTCTTTTTCTGTAAGATTTTGAAAATCAGTTCCTTTTGGAAGAAATTGCCTGAGTAGTCCATTGGTGTTTTCATTGGTTCACCGTTCCCAAGAACAATAAGGATGAGCGAAGTAAGTGGTCATATTGGTTTTTCTTTCAATATCATAATGGTAAGCAAACTCTCTTCCATTATCAAACGTCATGGTTTTTTTCTTGTACTTTGGAAGAGAAGAAAAAGCTTCTATCGTTATTT
>JAKVBB010000110.1 GCA_022448215.1 Candidatus Altimarinota bacterium
ATATGAGTTGATGAAGCTGGGAGATGACCCTGGGCTGGCCCAGTCGTGGCCTCTGCATTTTGCTTTGATCCAGAAAATATGCCGAGCAAAGATATCATAAAACAGGTGGGTGACTCAAAACAACTCAGCTCGAAAAAACGAGAGGCTTTGTATCCGATTCTCATACACCATGGTATATTTGGAGTTGGAGTAGTGGATAACTACCTGATTGATACGATCAATATACGACAGGCAAACAGAGAAGCTATGCGACGAGCTATCTTGGAATTGATGCAAAAACTCGGGCTTCCAAAGAAAAAATGCTCCTATGAAATCCTCATCGATGGTCGGGATAATTACCATTTTGAGGGGCTCGATACACAGCCGAGTTATATCGTATGAGGTGATGGCAAGGTTCTTGAGATCGGTGCTGCAAGTATCATAGCAAAAGTGTTTCGGGATAAGATGATGACGGCCTATGGCAGCCTCTATCCTGATTTCTGATTTGAGACCAATGCTGGATATGGCACAAAAAAACACCAAGCAGCTTTGAAATCATCTCGGCATATCACTGGTATACATCGCCAGAGCTATGCTCCGATTCGTAAGTTATTATCTTAAATACTCTTTGTGATACAAAATCTATTTTTTAATATATTGCTCTCATGATTGATTTAAAACCATATCTTGAAATGACCAAAATGATGATCTTGGCAACTCAAGATCCAAAAAGGAACCCTTATACTTCAAATGTATATTTTTGATATAATCCAGAGACATATAATTTTTACTTTATTTCACGACTTACTCGTGAACATTCACAACATATTATATCGAATGGAAATATTGCTTGGAGTATTTTAAATACTCAAAAATATATTTGATCAGATCAGGACAAAAAATGACTTCAATTTCAATGACAGGCACGATTGCTTGAATGAGATGCAGCAAAAACTGTATTTGATACATACTATCAACCACGTATTGCTTTTCCATGAGGGCTTCCAGATGGACATCATGTATTTGAGTGTCGACCCACAAAAGTGAAGATATGGGATGAATCCCTCTATGGATGACAGGGAAATATTATTGAGTTTTAAATATATATGGAATTAAACTGGTTGATATATTCGATTTTAGGTCTTTTATGCCTCTGAATCACTGATTTTATCAAAAAATATATGGTATCTCGTTGATGAAATGCAGATATTTTTTTGTTGCTCAGTTTTTGTTTTTATCCTCCGGTATTTTTTCTCAATATGTTACTTCACAGTGATGTATGAATCAGTAACCCAGTATTATTTTCTGGTATACTATTATGAGTGATAAATATTTTTATCCCGATTGGTATGTTTTTATCCTTGAAGCATCTTGATACCGCATTCTCACTCGTTTCTATACGACTGATTTCTTCATTTATCTTGTTATTTGTAGGAGTATACTTTTTATCAGATCAACTGACATTATATAATATATGGTGATTTATTTTATGAGCGATTGCTATCTTTTTGCTCTCTTGAGTTCGATGGAAAAATAATATTTCTTTTCCAATCAAATGACTCTTTGGTTTGTTTCTATGTATTACTGCGATTGTTGTGTATAATAGTTATTATAAATACCTTCTTCCAGATATTGATTTAGCACAACTTATGTTTGTACAATTTAGTGCCTCAATTATTGCACTTTTTTCCTATAATTTTTTATGTGGAAATTTAAAAAATATCACATACGATACATTGAGAAAAGTTTTTCCATATGCTGGATTGGTGGCAATATTTATTAGTTTATATTTTCTTTATTTCCTTCCTCAGATTTTTCTTCTTGGTCCACTCAGTCTTGGATATAAAATGCTCTCATACTCTCTCGCAGTTCCAATAATTCTCTCTATCATTTTCTTTGGTGACCCTATTAATAAAACTCGTATATTTGCATTTATCCTGACTTTCTTGAGTATATTTTTATTTTTAATTTAGTATAGCTATGCCAGATTGGCTCATATATGCATTACTGGCTTGTGCCGGAACCTGACTCTATGGAATCTTCC
>JAKVBB010000111.1 GCA_022448215.1 Candidatus Altimarinota bacterium
AACAGACTGTAATCACTTAAAACGTTTAGGAGAAGTTCATAATAAATTAGATCAACCTGGATATTATCGCGAACATGTGGATGAAGATATTAACACTATATCTAAGTTATTAATAGATAATAGTGTCGTATCAGCTCGGTAAATAAATACTATTATATATGAAAATCTTCTCCTGTATGTCATTGAGAAATAGCTTCTAAGACCTTTTCAAACTGTTGTCATGTTTGAACAGATTGATTCATACAAATTTTCATAATATGAAAAAGATAGCTATCAAAATCGACAAAAATTTTTGTTCCATCTCTCTCAATACATTCATGAAATATGACGTCATGAGCGAGTATATGGGGGTTACTATGTATTGACTTTTGATCTTCATAATAGAGTTGACTCCCTGAGTCTGAGAGCCCAAGTGGCATAGCTTGAAATAAAGAAATATCAAGATTGTCTCAATAGTGTGTTTGTATAAATGCAATATTCTCTCTATCACCATCTAAAATACGGTCCACAGACCATCGAGTAGGTAAAGATACTTGATATGATAATGATGTAAGTATTTGTGTAAAAAAATCACATACATCTTGAGTATTTTGGATAAAATTTATCCGTTTTTTTATAAGCTGTATCGCTTTTGTAAATTTACTACGCGATACGGGGATTTTTAAAACTTCATGATCATTATTTAAATCTAATATATCATATACAATTTGATTATTCCCCGTCGCAAGATGCTCACCAACTTGTATATTTTGTCTTCTTTCTTGTAGATGTAATTCCCTTCCAGATAAATCTGCTTCCCAAGTCATATGGTTATATTTATATAGAATATATATTATACTATATAAATATAGTATACTTTGTCAAAGTAGAAAAAAATACACTAAAATATACACATATTACAAGTACAAAAAAAATCTGATATTATTCGTCATGATCATTGAAAAAGTAATCCAAAAATTCCTGTCTTTGTAGATCTATTTCATCACCTCACAAGAGATAAAAGGATCTCACTTTCTTGGAATAGTCTATATCCTGTAAGTCAGTCGGGATAATGCTCTCTTGTGTTTGGATAATTTGACTATCTCAAAGTTCAAACACTGGATACATATCAACACGATCATCACAAAGAGGAAGCGTATTATTTCCTTCGCAAGATATCGTTCGCCATTCTGGAATATGCTTGGTAAACAATACTTTTCAGTTTTCATCCACAAATACCTCTCCTCCATAAAATGGATATGCCTGACTCAGAGACAGATCACTGAGGTCAATCACTTTCATCTCGACATAACTTCACATACCCGACATATCATAGAGCACTCTCAAATTCTGCTTCACTTCATCTGGATCAAGATGAGATAAAACAGCATTTTCATTATATACAGCCCCAAGATACAAAAATCGACCATCGGGTGAAAAAGCAGCACTAGATACATCAAAGTCAGATCGGTATATTGTACTCGTTTGTCGATCTCTCAAAATCATACTACTGGGTACCTGTTGTCCATCCTTTGACCACTGCGTCAGTGCAAGGCTATATCGTTGATTTATCATCACATCTACGGTAGTATTCCGATCAATCGCATCATCCATGCTTGATGCTGAAATCTCATAAAATGGAAAAAAGTAGAGGTCCTGTGTGGTATCTGCTTCAAAAAAACCGCCTGATTCTTCATTCCAGTAGTACGAATCACCACTCTCAAGGAAAATAATTTTTTCATCATGATCTACTCGAGCATTTACGAAACTCGATACCCGATGACCCGATGGATTGGTAAATATCAGTTGTCTTGGAAGAGAACCATCAAGATGATCGTATGATACAAGACCATAAGTTTCACAACATTTGAGCCATCATGGTGCCTCTCCACCACGTTGCTCATAATATAGTGATATTGATCTACCAGATGTGTAGTCACAACGAATTTCAACAAGGGTATAGGATTCACTGAGTGGGAATTGTTCTACGCTCGTTTGCCCCTGAGGAAA
>JAKVBB010000112.1 GCA_022448215.1 Candidatus Altimarinota bacterium
TTCAAAAAGAATTATGAACCAGAGAGGGGAAGTGATTATTATATCTCGGTTATGGGTATAAAAATATTGTGAGTAACTTCCATCTTGCCTGAGAGAATGCATATGATCATATTGATCTATCTTTTGTTTGAAAATGAACCAATACTTCAGACTTACCTGAGAACTTGAGCTATTTTTCTCAGTATTTGAAATCCCATCCAGATATAAAAACAGTGGCTGATCTATGATGTGGTGCCTCTCCATTATTGTTTCAGCTCGCTAAAAAATTTCCAAATATTCATTTTATATGAGTAGATATCAACGACAAAAATATTCATATTGCAAAAACAGTGGCAAAAAATCATGGTATCGAGAATATTGAATATTATGAGAAAAATGTACTCCATATCGATCAACTTGGGAAGCGAAATATAGATGCTATTATAGGATGTTATATATTTCATCAGTTTCATATTCCAGACCTAGAAAAAATTATAGGAAACATGAAAAAATTGTTTTGAACACGCTATATTTTACTCAAAGAAGCCCTGTATGATCCAGAAAACAAAAAAGATTTGTATCAGGCAAGCCAGTTTTTCCCGACATATTACTTATACCATGTACTTACGAAACAAAATTTATATAGCGGAGATATTTGGAAACGTGTATTATGAAAATATGGCTATAGTTTACAAAATGAAGCAAGTACACATGGTAAAATATTTACGTATCTTGAATTTGTAAAAGATGAAAAATAAAAATTTGGAAAAAGCATATTTAGTCAATTCTAAGACAGATTTAGATAAAATATTATCGAAAAAAGATATTACTCGACTCTATATCTGAGATCAAGAATGTGATTTTAATTTTCTCTCGTTATTAGATGAGTCATTTTATCTTGCATCACTCAATTCTTGAAAAAGTATCACACTTTTATTACCAAAATTTTCTGGAAAAAGCTTTCAAACATTTTTGACTCATGTGTCTCGCAACAGTGATGTGTATAAAAATATAAGAAATTTTGAATGTTGTATCAATGATTATGCCTGTATAGAATGACTCAAACATCGTTTTCCAGAAGCATGTTTTGTCAATGGTGCATATCTCAATCATCAAAAACGAGATGCTCAAATACCATTTGAATGAGAAGATGTAAAAATAGAAAACTCATATATTAAATGAGACTTTTCTGAGTATGATAGTTATATGAAAGAGCATCGTATCACGTCCCTTGATGTATTTAATGTAGCGCATGGTATCAAGATACAACAACTCCATAAAAAAAAGAATCTCTATTATCCATATATTATCGCATGATTTTCTAGGTACTGCTATTCATATAATCTCGATCAAGGTAATACAGAACTCATCATCCCGAAAAAATGTAGCGGATGTAAAGGCAAAGAAGTAGACTTTGAGTGAGATATTATGTGAAAACGGCACTATTATAGATGAAATAAATATATCTATAGTAATTTTACACTGACAAATATCACTGATAGTGAACTTGGTATTGATCGCATTATTTATAATTATGACTTAGTATAATGTTCCAGATAGTCGCACCAGTAAAATCTTTGAAATGACTTCGGACACTTGCCGGTATGTGAGTGAGAAATTTTTATGGTGGTCTTGATGTGGTGAATCTCTCTGGACGCAATACCTGGAAAGCAGGTATTACAGATATGGATGAATTGAAACAAATGACTCAGTACTGTGATCAAAATGCTCTTGATTTTGCCTATACTCTCAATATTCGCCCTATATGACACACTGTCAGTGAGCTTGATACACTCTACTCAGATTTGAAAAAAGCAGGAGTAAAAAATGTGATTCTCAATGATATACTGACGATAAAAAAGTTCGAAGATATTAAAGTGTATGTGAGCTCTCTAGCTGCCATTTATGATAAGAATTCACTTGATTTTTGGTCCCAATCTCATGCTGTAAAACGTATTATCCTTCCACGTGAACTCACAGCTGAAGAAAAAAT
>JAKVBB010000113.1 GCA_022448215.1 Candidatus Altimarinota bacterium
GATAACCAAGCAAAGTTAGAACAGAATTTCATCATAAATATATACTTTTGCTTGTGAATATCTGTATATCCTGCGTCATCCATATATTGTTTATAGTGATCGTAGTCGAAAGTTGTTTCATCCTGGAAGTTTCACCAAAACACTCATCAAATATAGTATTCAGCTGGATCGATATATCTGTCTGCTATCACACATGATTCGAGATCTATAATCTTTGCATCAGTCTCTGAAACCAAGATATTATCACTTCGAAAGTCATTGTGACATATACTGAGTTCTGGATGAAGATTCCAATCCCTCGTAAAGAGATAGTCTGTGAGCTCTGTTAAAATATCTCTGAGTTCAGGTATATCTACCTTTTGAAGTCGTGCATAGATAAGATTTTTAAAATCATCTATCAGATCAAGTGGCTCTAAGAAATCAAACTGTTTATAATCAAGGTTTTGAAATCTGTGGAGTACATCAAATATTTTATCTTGATCATGATAGAATTTATCTGGCATCCTTCATGGGAGTTTCTCAAGTATAATCCACTGCAGTCATGCTCCATTATCGATATAATCTATAAGTTCAGCTGTGAGTCCAGTATTTTGTAGTTTTGAAAATATTTGATACTCTTTCTCGAGTTTTCCACCAAACTCTTGATCGAGTATTTTGGTAATATTGGTACGAAGAAAATACTCTTTGTCTCACACCATGAGAAAGAAATTTGTATTGGTTCTTCCAGATGTGATTTCTCGAAATTCAATATCTTCTGTCTGGAAGTAGCGTTGTATTTCGTTTCTAAGTTTTTGGAGCATAATTGTATTGAAAAATAGAGATATAATTCTATCCTATTTATAACTATTTACTAAACTTTTTCTGATTTTTGAGTCACTTTTTTGCTTCATTTTGAAGCCTTCTGCTGACCTTTTGTAAATCTTCTTCAGGAGGAAGTTCTTCCGGGATGATTCACCTTTCTAATAAAGTATTTCTTACCGTTGTGTTATTGGTGATATGTTCATTTGATATATCATTTTCAGTACTCATACAATGTTGTCTAGCATTATGTATCGTTATCTCGGTTGCAAAATCCTTTGCTTTTAAAAGTATAGTTGGCATAAAATCAGCTAATGGTTTAGCTCAAGTAATCCCCCATTTATTCTTCATATCCTGAGTGGTATTCTGGAAAAGTGCTGTATCTCACTTACTTCTAATAAGTGCAAAGTTATGTTCTCACTTTGTTTGCTCATATATAACATCTGAAAGCTCTTTTTCAGTTTCCTTGAGCTTCCCTCTCGCCTCTACGCGCTCTGACTCTAATAGTCTTTTCTCTATAAGTTCGAGTTTTCTTGTTTGTACTGCAAAGTATTGTTGGGCAAATGCTATCTCCTTTTTAGTATTATCTCCGTTCATCGCTATGAGATAACATGCATACCGAGTCAGCATGATATCCTCAACCTCTCTCTTGCTTCCTGAGCCAATCTCGACCATTTTGTTGATATCAACAAAATGGTCTGAGATACTCTCACCAGTACTCTCTATAGCTGTTTTTGCTTTTGAAATGATATTTACAAAGTTTCTCCACTCACTATATCAAAGTAAGTGTTGAAGGTCTCTAGCACACCAAAATTCTAAACCATCTTCCAATTCATTTACAAACGATTCAAATTTTTGATTCAATACATATATATCTTCGTGTTTCATTATTTTAGTAATGCTTTATTTATATACTAGATATATACATATTATATAATAATACACTGATTGCAAGATATTATTTCTTTATTGATAAAGATACTGAGAATATGATACAAAAAAGAGAAAGCCTTATAAAGAGCTTTCTCACATATATTCAAATATTCTTTTTACTTCTCATTGTTTATATATATTACTCCTAAAATGAAA
This sequence comes from Candidatus Altimarinota bacterium, assembly GCA_022448215.1. Taxonomy (GTDB): domain Bacteria; phylum Patescibacteriota; class Gracilibacteria; order BD1-5; family UBA6164; genus JAKVBB01. Next base: position 1,888 of record JAKVBB010000113.1, read on the forward strand.
AAGAAGTTTATAACTAAGATATCACATATAGCAATATAAGGTCCTAGCTTTCATATTTTAACT
>JAKVBB010000114.1 GCA_022448215.1 Candidatus Altimarinota bacterium
ATAGTATTATTGCAATACTTGCTTTTGCTATGGTAATATGAGTAACAGTTTGGAGAAAGAAAGGGAAGTTTTAAATCTTTTTTCATTATGCTTGCATATATTTTATATTTATTTATAATATATAATATAAAATTATAAAAAGTAATTCCTTCCATATGAATTCTTTAAATAGAAAAAAAATAAATCCTCAACATAATGCAATATCAGTTGCTTGAAAAATGGTAAAACATTTTCAATCCCGAATCAATCAACTGGATTTTAATGATGAACGCTCTTTAAAACTGGCTCATCATTTTTTTGGAAAGCGTTTTTTAGAATGAAATCCTCAGTATTTTCGTAAACGTCAAAAGTTAGCCATAAAAGACCTTATACGAAGTATTGAAAAAGGACAAAATGAATGACTGATTAAGCTCCCTACTGGAACAGGAAAGACATTTTTATTTTGAAATATTATTCAGGCACTGGGTGCTCCAAGTATTATTCTGGTTCCAAGAGAAAATCTCGTAGATGGTACCTATGAAGAACTGGTTGGATCGGATAAAAAGAAATGATTATGATTTCAAGCAGAAAGTGTATTTAAGCTATACTCAGCAGGAAAGTGAAATACCATTGAACAAGCAAAAGCTATTATCTGAAAAGAATGACTTGATGGTACTCTTATCACAACATATCAATCTTTTGTGTCACTTCTTAAACAAAATAAGCGTTTATTTAATAAGCTCATTAAAAATGTATGATGTATTATATCTGATGAGGCACATAGAAGCTTATGAGAACAAACACAACTCACTATTGATACCACAAAATCAAAAATAAATGATAACTTTGAAGAAGATGTTATCGATATAGAATCTGAAATTTTAGCAGAAAACGAAATACAAAAGGTCCTCAAAAAACATACACTCCTTCACATAGATACTACAGCTACACCAAGACTTTCTAAAAAAGAAATAGAACAAGAAATTATTTCTTCTGCAACTACGTGAGAAGTTATTGAAGACTGAGACCTTATACTTCCTTCGCAAAAAAAACTTGGAAATGCAGTTACACAAATAGAATGAGACACAGTCAAAGCAAGCGATAATTCTCAACCTCTCGACAAATTCATGTTTGAGAATGGTCAATTGGTATACAAAAAACTTACCAGAGAATATAAAAATGCAAAAAAACTGAACGGATGATATCTTCCTACCGTTGCTTTTTGTAATACGACAGAACAAGTAGAATTCTATGTACAATATCTATTAAAACAATGAGTCAAAGCGATACAATGTACGACAAATAAAAAATGAACCAATTATAAAACCCCTCAAGAAGCTGAGAGATTGCTCGAAAAATGAGATGCAGATGTAATAGTAACTTGTAGTAAAGTATGAGAATGATGGGATTTAGCTACTCTCAGATGAGCTATTTGGCTGGTACCAAGTGGTTCTCCAGCTCGAATCATGCAATGAACGGGAAGAATTATGCGAGTACTCAGTGAACAAGATGTTACTCGAATACAAAAAATGTCTCGTATAGCAAAAAAATATATACGAAAAACAAGTAAAAATACTCTGTTATTTACACCTGAAGTATGGGAATACGCATCAATGACAAATGGATCATGAGGTTCAGGATGAAATAAATGATGAGTAAAAGAAGACAAAGATAAATTTACAGAAAATCTTGTATGAGAGGCCTATACTGGTTTAGATATTTATGCTATGCATGGTGAACTATCTCCAGAACAACTTCAATCTGTTGGGATAGACTTTTCGTATGACAAGTTAAAATTTCGAGAAAATTATACCGTTCAAGAGCTCATAGATATGAATATTCCTGAGGAAGTGTTATGAAGCGATAGATTTTGGAAACCATACGCTATAGAGAAAAATAAAGAAAATCCAGATAAAAAACTTCCTTTAACTTTAATATGACTCGCAAGATTATTAAAAT
>JAKVBB010000115.1 GCA_022448215.1 Candidatus Altimarinota bacterium
GAAGATAGAAAGTGTTATCTCAAAAAATTTCAAAATTCTGTCTTCAGCTTGGGGTTCTGAATGGATCTTTACTTGAAATGGTATACATATAATCAGAAATTTTTCCCGGAATAGTAATCTGAGTAGTTTCTCAAATATGCATATTAATATCATACACTTTTGGTATTGGTTTTGGAATAACCGTAACTTCATGTATCATAAAAAGATGTCCCTTATTGTTATGAAAATTTAATTGATATGTTCATCATTTTAACCCTTGGACAAATATTGAACCCCCATATTGATACCCTTTGATTCAAGTTATATCAGAAACACTTATAGAATAAGGGTATAAATATCCACCAAAATATCATAAATATAGAAGCTTATCTTCATTTACTTCAACTTTCCTAACTTCAGGTGGTTTTGGAGTAACATTAACATGAATATTATAATAGTGTATTCAAAGAGCATTATATATTTTATAGCTTCATTGTCCTCGTTCATATCATGAAATATTTACATCATCATATCTAGGTCGAACAGACATTCGTCATGTTCTTCATGGAATAGGTACAGCCCGATAATGGTACTTTGTTAACTCTAAAGGAAGAGTAAGTTCTTGCCCTTCAATAACATTTACATATATATCTTCAGGTTCTGGCAACTCTTTCACTGTAACAACAAAGGTATATTTATGTTGCTCTTGATACATAATAATAACTTCAGATACTCATGGAGATATTCCTCTAAAATTAATACCATATGAAAGTGATTGAATGAGAATATTATTATTTGAAAAACTATAAGAATATCATCAAGAGAGAGGTTGGTTTATTGTTTTATCTGGATATGTGGTAACATAAATTACCTGTGGAGCTGTATTTGCAATAATGAGATCAGAACCAGTATTAGATGTGATTTCTCCTAATGTAAATTCATTAGAAAGATATTTCTCTCAATCTAATAAAAAAGTGTCATCTCATCATCATGAAAAAGATAAATTCAAATTTTCTCATGTATCAATAGTATTTGATTTTCTTAGAGTTAATACGTCTAAAGAATTAAAATCTAATATTACTTTTTTGTTATTTTCATCAATATACTCAAAAAAATCTCCTTCCTCTATTGATTCTGATATTTCTAAATACTGTTTTTCTCATGTATTATTTATTTCAACTCATTTCTCAGCTCCATCGATAAAAATCTCCTGGATTTCTGGTTCATGTAGAGAAGAATCTTCATTCTCTTCATCTGCATGAAAAATATTTTCACCAATATCTTCTATATTTGGTGTATTTTTACTCGGAGAAACTCTTTGGAGTGACTCTGTTGAATTAATTTCTATAGGATCAGGAATAATATACCCATTTTCATCAAATACACGCAAGTTTTGTTTTTCAAAATATTTTTTTTGTGTTTCTTGAGTTTCTTGTATATCTATTTTTTCCAGGGATGTTTCATTGATCTCATTAATTTCAATATTTTCCTCTGTTTCTCACAGTGATATTTCTACATGAGGAGCAGACTGAGTACTCGGAATAAAGGTGTCTTCATCTGTAGTAGCAGTATTATTTCGACGAAAATTCTCTCCAAAAATAATATTTGGATTGACTGAAGCTTCTGTTCATTGATTCTTTTCATTTTCAGTAGTATCCTCTCCATTTTCTTGTATTATTTGTTCTTCTTCACCATTACTTTCGTTCTCATTTTCCTCCCCCTTTAACAAAGGGGGTTGGGGGGATTTTTCTTCATACAAGTTCTTAAAAAATTTTTCAGAAGAAATAACTCCTCAGATAGCTTTATCTTGAGGGAGAGTATCACTGACTTCTTGTAAGAATGTTTCTACATTATTGGTATTCCAACCTTGGGTGTGTTCTCTTTGAGACAAAAGAATACTCACGAGTCCCGTTACATGAGGAGCGGCCAT
>JAKVBB010000116.1 GCA_022448215.1 Candidatus Altimarinota bacterium
ATTTGAAACATATGCAACAAGAATATTCATGGAAAAAATACACTCTTTGAGTATATAGAGAAACAATACGTAAAGATTTCATACCAGGAACCATTATAAATGGTTGTCCTGTGTTTTGAACCGTGCAAGAAGTACAGGAAACACTTGCGAGTATTCTCGATCATCCATACAAAGAAAAACTTTTTTCTAGGATAGAATATCTTCACTGATGAAGTCATATTAAAATAGAAGTAGGCTTTGGAAAAAAGAAATATAATAATAATATATGATTCTGTGATATTATAGTTGCCGGATTACAAGAAAGCGGAGAACAAGTAGAAAAAATACTACAAGAAACATTTCCAATGATTCATTGTACTGATTAAGAAATGGTACAATTATGATCCCAAAGAAAGCAGACCATTCTCATGAGAATGGTCTGCTTTCTTTGATATATTTTAAAGATCTGAAAAGTCGCTTGGAAACTCATCAAGAGAGTTGGAAGAATTACTTGGAGTAAAGATAGAACCTCAAGTGTTTCCAAATATCTTGTCACCAATCTGCTCGATTTTTGCAAAGATTCGCTCAGGACGAGCATATTGATCAACATTGAGGCCCAAAAGTCCTCAAAGTAATGGAAACAGAAATATAGTCAGTACGGTAACTACAATACCAATAACCGCATAACGAATAGTATTAATGGCCGGTTTAATCTTTTCATCCTTTCCTCCGGATAGGATCAAAAGCAGCCCCCCCCAGAGGATAAATACAATCGAGAAAACTCCTGCAAAAAGTACAAAGAGTGAAATCGCGAGCAGTACAAAGTCTCCAAATGCCATATTGGTAGAGAGTATCGTGCTACCGCTGGTTTGAATAGCTGCGTGAACCGGTTGTATAAACATGAGAGAAAGAGTTACAAGAAAAGGATAAAAATAGGGGAAGCAAGGACTAGTCTTCTACTTTAAGATTGATGCGTTTATCGAGCTTCATACCCAGTATACGAAGCAGTGATCTGAGTGCATTAATCGTATTTCATCCCTTTCCAATTACCACACCCATATCCTCTTTATGGACTCGAAGTGTGAGTAACACTCCCAGTTCGTCTTCTTTGGATTCTATTACGATATCACCCGTGTGTACCACAAGATTCTCAACAATATATTTCAAAAAATCAACAGCTGCTTGCATAGTGTATGTAGGTTAATTAAATAAATATCCTTCAAATTAATTTGAAGGATAATCATTCACTATAGTGATATATTATTTATTTTTATGAGCTTTTCAAGTCTTGGAGAAAATTGCACTCCGTTTGTAAGATATTTTTTGATTTTTTCTATATCTTTGAGTTTAAATTCTTTTGAAATTGGGTTGTAAAAACCAAGTACTTCTTTGTACCCGTGTTTAGCTGCTTTAGTATGTTCAGTAAGAACAACTCGAAAGAAAGGAGTGTTTCTTTTTCCGGCTCGTGATAATCTGATTTTTAACATAAGATATGAGGAAAGGATGTAATATAATTAAAGTGTTTGGATTTTGGAATATGTATGGTGCCCGGACCGGGAATCGAACCCGGACTCCTGTAAGGAACAAGATTTTAAGTCTTGCGTGTCTACCAATTCCACCATCCGGGCAGGTGAGGATTCTCTCTGATGAGAAAGAGAAATACCTATGCAATAATACCCTTTTTTCTGAGTGTTCGTATTCCCTTTGCAGAAACACGGATGCGGTATACGATACCAGTCGCTGGATCAGTAATTTTTTTCCAGAAGAGATTTGGATAAAATTTTCGTTTGGTAATGTTCTTAGCCAACCATGAGCTCTCATAGCATCTATGTATTGAGCATCTTCTTCATAATTAGTTAATATCATTCCACCTTCCATAGTCTGCAAATGATGACTGAAGAAAAATGAATGTGTACCC
>JAKVBB010000117.1 GCA_022448215.1 Candidatus Altimarinota bacterium
TCTTCCAATCAATCATCACTTCATGTATCACCTCAACTAGAATCCCCAGAATCATCTCCCTCATTTCCTCAATTACTCCCACCACTATTTCAAACAACTACTCTTACCCAAGCAGTATTTCCTTCATAATCCTTCACTTCTAGAATAGTTTCACCATTCAACAATGGTTTTAGCTCTATCACTCTTTCTCCATCCTCAAGGGTCTTGAGTTGTGCAGAAATATTTGTATTACTCTTCACTACACTCGCAATTCATGTATGAGCCTCCCTTGCTGAAATATATTCACTGTTTCAGTTGCTTAGAGTTATTTCTTCATGAGAAAGAATCAGTTTGGTATCATTTACCGTCACTCGAAAACTTCTTTTTTGTCCATATTTATCTTCCACAACAGGATAGGTCTTTCATGGATTTCTTCATACTATCTCTATCACTCATGTGAGTCCATCCGTATCATTGGCTATATCTACCAAAGCAATGTCTCTGTCATATCCATCTCGACGATACTCTCATCCTCATGAAAGTATCTCAATACTTTTTTCTTCTCACTGTTCCACCGTCACACTTCATCGAGACAGACTCAAACTAGGTACAGGATCTCCTACGGTCACTTGAATAGTATAGCGGTGATCTCCATTGTCATACAGATATACTTCTGCTGTTCCTGGCTGGAGTCACTGTATAATGGTTTTTTCCATCTTTCTCTGTCCATCAGCAAAGGTTTGGAAATATCTATACAAACTCACATCTACTACTGAAGGATCCGTCGTAGTGATACTATAGGTATCTGCTGTATCATACCATTGGGTGCGACACTCTACTCCAGATGGAATTTCACAACTATAGACGACAGGTGGTTCTAGAAGGACATTCACTTCCATAATGTACTTGATGTAATCTCCATAACGAGACTTCACATACACCTTGGCACTTCATACTCACAGTCCTTTGGCTCGAATGGTACTTCTTCCATACTCTATTTCAAAAGCTTCCGCACGACTCGTCGTATAGCTGACTCAACCATGCACCGAGTCTATTCGACAGGTCTCTCATCGGTACATGTCACAATTGATAATAATTGGATCTGGTATAGGGAGAACCGTGACATGAGTAATTTGTTCCAAAGTATTATAATCATACATGAGAATATCCACCTGTCATTGAGAGGCTCAATAAATTTCATCTCATCTATGTACATAGGCAATACTCGTATCTGTACTGACATGAGTATCATTATATGAGAGTCATGGATCACGGGATTCTCATTATTTTTTATCGTTGAAAATTTTTTTAAAAAGTCATTTTTTCTCAACTTCTTCTATTTGCTTTTCTATTGTCTCTACCACATTTCTATTCTTATCTAAAATATCTGCCTTCCATATTTTAGCTATATGTGTTTTGGTAGTAGGGTGTATTCAAAATACCCCATATACTTTTATTGGTCATTCATAATTTGGATATCCATTTTCTTGTAAGAGAAGTTTTAAAGAAGAACCTAAATATATTTTTGGTCTATTCTCTGCATCTTCAAAATCTTTCATTTTAGTATACATTTCATCACACTCATCTCATTTATATCTATTATAAAAATCAATTTCTTCCTCACTCATCAAAGAGCTATCGAGTATTCCAGATATAGAAACTTCTTTATGGTAGAGTTCATCAAATTTTTTCGTCATTTTCCAATCATATACATATTGTAGGCTTATATCTATCATTATTTTATAGTTAATTTAATATCATATATAATATCATCACCTATTTTTTCACTAAAAATTCTAACTTCCTGCAATTGTTTTCACATACCTGCAATTAATTTATTACTCATTCCATCCAATCAACCTAGTTTTCACCAATTATCTATTACATATTGTTGTCATTTAGTCTCAATACTAT
>JAKVBB010000118.1 GCA_022448215.1 Candidatus Altimarinota bacterium
AAACAGCAGAATTATAACAAAAATTACATTTTAAAAAACTCTTTTTTAAAGAAAGGCTTTTTTTAGTCTCTTGCTATAAAGTCCTGATATTTGAGAATGGAAACGATCTCTATTCTCTGAGGTGCATCGTTGCAGGTATAGATAACTCTGTACCTATATTTTGTTTCTACAAATTCACGGTAGTGTGAAGTGATGGGTTTTCACATCTTTGGAAATATTCTCAAATAGTCAAAGAAGCCATATACTTTCTGCACTACGAGGTCAGCTTGACCAACGTTATCCCGAGCAATATAATCGTAGAGAGTTTCGATCTGATCTTGAGCTATTTGAGAGATAACCACACTATACATACTGTTTTACATCAGTATTATGAGATTTTTTCCGATGTTTCAGAAAAGTATTTTTTGATGATTCGAGACTGAGATACTCTCATGCTTCCAATTGATCGACCCCCCGTTGAAAAGACTGGATATCCTCAAAGCTGGCTCCGGTTTCTTTCAGGTGTTGCACCATAGTATTTACCTGCTTGTGATCTTGCATGAAAAAGTATTAGGTATTAACAAAATAATTATAACAAAAAAACTCTTTTTGCAAAAAGAGTTTTTTTGTTATACGGAGGTAAAATTAATAAGAAAAGTCTTCTCCAAATACTTCCTCATATGGCACACTGCTTCGTGGTGCTTGGATTTCTTTTTTCTGGAATTTTCTCTTCCCAGTATTTTTCATCTTCATTTCAAAAAAAGTATCATCGTTCACACTCATATCAAATACCACGTCTAAATTATTTTTTCCAGATCCAGTATCAATCTGAATATCGAAGTTTCCATCAAGTGATTCTTCTTTCAGTTCAGGGTATGTATAACAAATATATTCAGAATCACCATCATAATAGTTTTCATAACAATCAGCTCCTTCAATTTCTTGATCGACATATTCGATACTTGGCGTACTTACCTGAAGTGGATTTTGTGGGAAAGTGAAAGTATTTTTGAGCTCAAAGGCAGCTCACTTATATGATCCAGCACTTTGCATCTCAAACATCAATGTTTGATTGCCATCAAATACCCCCGTGTATCATATAATTTGTCCATTATCTATTTGCACATCAGCGACGGCACTCATAAAAGCTGTATCAAAATCCATCTTAAAAGTTCATTTTTCTAAAGTATTTCTCGAACTGAGTTCTGATTTCCAGCTGAGTTCAAATGAGTCTTTTCCAGACCAGGCTTCTTGTTCCATTTCCCATATAACATCAAAGTGTGATCCATAGACATAGGAGAGATTAAATCCAGGATAGCTTCCATCCTTTGGCTGACTCGTCATCGATACTTCTCGGATACGTATATCATCATAGCTCAGCACTATATTGGTATATGAGCTACTATCTTGCATATCGATACCAAATTGAGACAGTGGTCCGTCCATGATCATATACACTTGCATGTCCTCAGAGAGAAACTCCTCCACAAGATCTTGATATTGACCTGGGCTACAGGTCTCATCATCATAGAATGGATCGAATCGTTTCCCAAGAATTTTTCCTTGATCACAAGCATATTGTGTCGGTACTAAAATGATTTTATCCCCTCTTTTTTCATAGGCTTTCAGAAGTGCTTGGCTCATCATATCTTCCATATCAGCGATAATACTATCAGGATTGAGAAGTGAAAAATATTGCTGAATCAGAGCCAATGACTCATCATAAGAAGCATCTGCTGGGAAAGATATATAGTTATTTTGCTGTGCTATTGTATCGAGTGTATCGATCATATCTTGGAGATCTTGAGTAGCTTCTCATGAAATACCAAGATTCTCAAGCAGCAGATACATATTCCCATCCTTGCTGATATAATCTACAAAACCAGACATATCGAAAT
>JAKVBB010000119.1 GCA_022448215.1 Candidatus Altimarinota bacterium
AGTGATCCTGGTATTCATCCATAGAATACTGTGTCAGAGGGTTTCCACTTACCAGAGCACTGGTCTGGTATGATAGATCATCTGCTACACTGAGCTTGTGGATGAGAGTATGATTGGTTCATCCAAAATACCATGGTGCTATACATGCCATATTCGGTCCACATCTGAACGCATCTGTTTTGTGTACTCGACTGGTAATATAGAGATTCTCGAGACTCATATAGACTTCTGCAATATTTCCAAACAGCAATTTCGTCTCTGATGGTTTGGTAATATCTGATATATCTATCGTAGATATCATATGCATCGCTGGATATCCCAGATCAGTATCTGCATCTGGAAGTATGTATTCTACACTATCACACTGTGAGACATACCCACTCACGACATTATAGGATTGTGTTTTTCCATTCAAATCAACATTTTGTTTGCTGGTATCATCCGTCGCGATAATCTCGAGTCCTTTTGGAATAATGTCTTCCGCAGAGATATCTGCCTCTTTAACATTATCGAGATATGAATATATATTTTTTTGAGAAATAACATAGAGCGTGTTATCAATCAATCGAGATTTTGAGAAACTTCCCTCACTCATGTAGACTTTTTTGAGTTCTGCTTGAGCAGGATTGGCTACATCGTATATGATGGTATAGGTTTTTTGTGAATTATCCCAGTACTGCGCTTGGAATTTCCCACTGGGTTGTCCTGTTGCAAGAATAACCAAAGTATCTCACTGCAGATAGAGCTGTGTCCCCCAGAAGTGCTTTGGAAGCGCAATTTTTTTGACTATTTCAAGGGTGTCAGCTTGGACGATATAGATATCTTTTTTTTGTCTGTCTTGGTAGCTCTGAATTTCATCCTCTGGATAGTCGGCAGATTCATTCTCTTGATCATAATAATCAGCTATGTAATAGATATATTCACCATCTGTTTTAATAATCTCAGATTCAGATACTCCTGCTACTTGTTCATTGGTTCCAGAGAAATCTCCACCAGCCCCACCTGATTCATTTCAAGATTTTTGTGAGACGACTGATTCTTCCACCGCATCATCACTCAGACTTTGAGTTTGGAAGGTATCATTAAAAAATATTGGTCCAGAACGGTAGTATGGTTGTGTTTTATAATTCTTTAAAAAATTACTGGTCACGGTTTCGAGATCTTCACATGAAGCAAATGATTTGAGAGTAAATGCTTCTGCTTCGATCTCTTCAAGATTATTGATCTCAAGTTCTGTGAGAATCGAATCATCTTCTATGGAACCAAAGACTGGTGTGAACGAGAGTATTCAAGTGATAATACTGAGAGAAAGTATTGATAGATATTTCATAAGTCCGTTTTTAAAATATAAATGACATATTATAGAACGAAGGATTCACCAAAAGGTGACAGAAAAAATTTTATTCTATTTTCTGAAAATCACAAGTATTGTTGTGGTAGTCACTCTCAAGACAATAATCATGTTCCCTATAACACACCTGTTCATGACTTCCTGAATGAGTTTCGAGGTAGACACCATCCAATTGTTCACAA
>JAKVBB010000012.1 GCA_022448215.1 Candidatus Altimarinota bacterium
TTCATGAATACATTTTCTTAAATTTGAAAAGTCTTAGTGGAACATTTTCTTAAAGCCCATCATTTCTTCTCAAAATTTGTAAATCTATAGCAATGTTATTCGGTGTAAAATTTACATAAATAAAAAGAATTAATTTTCTCCATTTTTAATTTGAAGAAGTTGTTGTTTTTCCCAGCTTCCATCGTATATTCATGCAAATACTGGAATACTCAATTGAGAAAAAAGTATACTCACTATAAGAGCTATACTTACGAATGCCTTCATGGTTATAAAATTTATAAATTAAGTGTTGCTGATATTATGCTTTTTTGAGAAGCAGTCAAATATAAAGAAAGAGTAAAATTGAGAGATAGGTGGCTTCAAAAGTATGGAGAAAAATATTCATAACGAGTACCGCAATGAGTCCACCAGTAAAGGCAATGGAAATAGGATAGAGTTTGAGAAGAATTTGAATATATATAGCACAAAACAGTAAGAAAAATATGATTCCACCCTCAATCATTTGTTGAATAAACCAACTTTCAGGAATGTAATACTCTTCGATTTCTTTCGTAATCTCAGGAGTGTCTATAACGTTTCTAAATGCTGGACCAGATTCTGCTAATCCATGTCAGAGTGGCTTTTCTATAAATCTATCTATTCCAATACCCATTCGTTCGAAGTGTCCTGTGGTAGAAGAGGTTCTCAGCACGATGCTTTTCATTTTTTCTTGAAATACATACCCCAGACCAGCAGCAGTACATACTCATACAATAATAGTACCTATGAGAAGTTTTCGATAATTGTTATAGAGAGTTTTTATATTGAGAAGAAACAGTATTCCAAATGCCGTTCCTACTCCAAGCATGGCACTTCGAGAATAGGTAATGAGAATCATAGCGAGAATGAAACAGAGGAAAAACCCTACATAAAATTCATTTTTTTTCTTTTGGAGGTGAACAAAAAGACTAGCAAAGAGTATGAGAAAAAATCACATGCTATTGGGAGATTCGAGGATACCAGAGAATCTTCTAATGCCAGAATTTTCGAGTCAGTGATAGTTTGGAATTCATCCATTAAATGTCCAGTTACTGGTATATGGACTAAATCCAAGATGCAGTAATATTTCTTCTCAAAACCTAAACTTTACAAGTGTTCCTATAAAAATACTGATACACATAGACCATGCTCATAAAACAAGTATTTCTTTTGGTGCGACGGTCAGATATTTACTTCCATGTCGATATAGAGTAAACACGATGAGAAAGAAAAAATCATATCTTCCTCCGTAAAATATATTATCGAGTCAGAGTCCGTTCCAGAGAGTAATTCATATTCCATAGACGATATATGCTATGATACTGAGGTCGAGCCAATCGAGCTTTGGAAGCTCTTTGTGTTTCCATAGTTCATATACCAGAGCTCATGCAAGCACTACTATGAGTCATTCTTTGATAGCCAGTCAGAAATAGGGAATTCAGAGCTGAAACTCAAAAAATACTTTTATGAGGACATAAAAGGGCATAAGAATGACCAGAAGTTTTGTGATGAATGTGAATGTGTTGAGTGGTTGTTGCATAGAGTGTAATGAATATTTCGTAAATTGACTTTATACTAAGAATAAATATAAAGTATGCAAACAAAAACATATGTATCAATCAGAAATGAAATTCAATAAGAGGAGAGTCGTTATGTCTGATGACCAAGATTCAGATAATTCTACACTACTGCATTGTAGTTTTTGTGGGAAGTCTCAAAAAGAAGTACGACTTATATCTGGTCCAAATGTATTTATCTGTTATGACTGTGTTGATGTTTGTAATGATATAATACATGAAACACAAGAAGAAGGAATTGCTCTCATAGAATCTATCTATGATGAGTTAGATCAACCTATGGATCAAAACACAATAGATGAATATTTTGGATATAATGAAGGCTCTACGGAAACGTAGAGTTTCGTATTTATCTGAGAGATAAATTTTGAGTGGATGAAGTATATCTATTTCTCTGATTTCTTGATGAATCTGAACAGAAAATGTACCGTAATTTACAAAAAGCATGATTTATTCTCGAATTTCGAGAGCATAATGCTCATATGAAATGAAAAAAGAAAGGGAATGTCGATGTAGATATTGTATTTGAGATTATGAGAAGGCTGAAAGATGAGAAAGATTTTGATAAAATCATTTTAATTACATGAGATGGAGACTATATTAAACTTGTTTACTATCTCATTGAAAATCAAATATTAGGAAAGATTATATTTCCGAATAATCGATATTCTTCTCTCTATAAAAAGATTAAGAATCAGTATGGTATGAATTTATGAGAACAAAGAGTCAGAAAATTGATAGAGTATAGAAAATAAAAAAAAAGAGATGTCCGGAAGCACTTACACTTTTAGGAATCTCTTTTAGTCGTGATACATATTTATTATAGCGTATTTTTTAAAAACTACAAACTTTTGTCAAATATTTCCCATCTTAAAAATTTTTTTCATAGAAAATATTAGAAAATATATTTTCACTATCATAGATTTTTTTTATTTTCTCGAATTTTTGAAAATCTGGATAGATGCTTTGAAATTGTTCTTTTGTTGCGAAATTTTGGTAGCTTAAGTAGTATGTCCCTCATAGATTATTTACAGTATCTATGAGCTCTTGAGTGTATCATTTTAATATAGATTGCTCTTTTTCTCAAAGTCATACATTAATATAAAATACTACTGAAATCATGTCTTCAGGATTATAATTGAGAAGAACTTTTTTTTCAGATTTTTTTATATATCTTGTTGTTATACTCAGTAAATTTACCTTGTTTTTTACCATTGTTTCACGAAATTTTTCCATAAATATGTCAAAGGAATCAATTGGTATGAAATATTCATGAAGTATGTCAGTATGAGTTTTACTATGATACGATATGAATCGAATAGGAGGATTCATTGCATTATTCCTGGTTATTTTCTTTTCTCATTTTAAGTTTTCAGTAAATGCTTGTTGCAGTTTCCACCTTACTTTTTTTCACCAATCGTAATTTCTTGATAGATTGAAAAAGAATCTATTTCTTAAAACCCATTTCTCATCTTGAAGTGTATTATCTCACTCTTCTTGAATAAGCGAATAATTTGTTACATAAAAATCTTTTAAAAAATTATCTCATTTTTCGATAGAGAAGCGACCATAATGTAAGCCAATATTTTGATTTCATATAACATTTTCTTTTAAATAACTATTATAATCTTCTCAATTGAGAGCAAGAGTTTTTATTTGATAGGATTCATTTTCTTGTAAACTTAATGTAACGTCTGTAATAACTCATAATAATCAAAATCATCAAATAACGGATCAAAAAAGCTCAGGGTTTGTTTCATAAGACACATCCAATAATTGTCATGAAGCATCAATCATCCGAAAAGAATCTACAGTATCTGCAATAGTTGCATATCTTGGGTCTCTTCAATGTATATTTGAAGATAAAGATCATCCTACAGAAAAGATATTGGATGATTGCATCACTTGAATAGCAAGATTATCTTTGTTAATGTAAGATTGTATTTCTCACCATGTGATTCATGCTTGAACCGTAATAGTTTTTTTATCTCTATCATAGTCCAATATTTCATTGAAGTTTTTCATATCTATGACAAGACCATTTTGAGTAAATGTATGGCCTCATCAGCTGTATTTTTTCCCAGCTATGGAAACTTTTTGTTTTTGTTGGCTCGCTTGTTGTATGAGTTGTTGAATCTCTTGTATGCTTTGCACATGAACTTCTTTATCTATTATGGCTTTTTCTATGCGAGCAAAATCGGTCTGATATGTATCTGTTCCTACTATAGAACTATTCCAAAATAGTATGTAGAGTATCCATAAGAGTAGTCAAACAATAAGTCATATAATGGTGAGAATACATTTTTTCATGTTTATTATTTTTAAAGAGTTATTTCTCTCAATTTCTCCTCAAAAACACTTTTGTCAAACTTTTGTGCTTGTTTAATACACTCTTCAGGACTATATTCTCAAGCACTATTTTTCTTATCAAATACTCTAAATTTTTCTACAAAGTCACTTCCATTTTTATCATCAAAAAAATCTCCTGTTTTTCATTCTGCAACACTCTCTAAGAGTCCTCCTCATTTATACGCAAATACTGGTTTTCCAGCTGCCATAACCTCGATGGGGACAATTCCAAAATCTTCTTCTCCTGGAAAAATGAGTCCAGCACTTTCTTGTACGAGTTTCACCAGATCATCTCCATACTTGGCTCATACAAAAGATATATTGTTTGATCTTACTTTTGATTCCAGTGTTTCCCGATATGCTCCATCTCCAATAATCACCAGCTTTTTATCTGATATGATATGAAAAGCTTCTATAGCAATATCTATATTTTTAAATTCTGTGAGAGCTGAGAGAATAATGTAATATTTTCATTTTTTTGGATCTTTACAGAAGAATTTTTTGGTATCCACTCATGGATAGATCACTTCGGCATTCTTTCTGTAATACTTTTGTATTCTTTTCGCGACATTATGAGAGTTTGCGATGATTCTATCTGATCTCTGAGCAGCCATATAATCCCATTGTCTGAGGTTGAGAAATATTCTATTAAAAATAAATCATTTGAGACCTGTTGTAGCTCATAATGAAGCTTTTGTTTCATTCGTCCAATCCCACAAATACCTGGCAGGAGAGTGATAGTATATGACGCATTTAGTTTCTGGTTTGGTAATGATTCCATGAGCCATTCCACTGGAACTCACGAGTACGATATCATAATCACTCAGATCAAGCATCTCTGCACTTCGAGGCATCCATGGAAGACAGAGTCGCTGTTTCTTGAGAAGATTATATATTTTTTGACTTGGCAGAGAAAAGCACGATGAATGAATTTCTGTTTTTGGAAAATGTTTTCCAATTTTTTGCTCATCATAGAGAAGAGTAAACAGATCAGATTCAGGAAAAATATCTTGTATTTGTTTCACTACCTGTTCAGCTCCACCAAACTTTATCAGCATTTCATGGACGATCGCTATTTTCATGAAGAGATTTTTTTGCTTATATTTGCAAGTAAATATAATTATTTTTTGAAAAATACGAATTTTTTGTTAGTATCAAAAAAATACTTTTTTGTTATGACTGGCTTATGAGAAATATACTTCATATACTTATTTCTTCTGTAATTCTTCTATTGAGTTGTACATTTGTTTTTGCAAACACAGATTACACAGAAGAGAATATTATTTGATCAGATGATTTCGATGCAATTGATGCTGGTTGACAATCTGATAATGATATCAGTTCAGCACAGTTTGAAATAGATGTAGACACTATTTTTCAGACAGGAGTAAAAGTATGAGATAATACAGATGTTGATACTGCTTCGAACTTTGTCCTTGGTACTATTATTCAAAAACTCATGATCGGGCTTGGGAGTATTGCTCTCGTTATTATGAGTATCGGGGCAGGATATATGATACTTCATGCTGGACAGGATGAACTGCTGAGCAAATGAAAATCTATTTTTATCTCGGGACTGGTTTCTGTGGCTGTGGCTCTTTGCTCGTATTACCTTGTGAGCCTCATACGATACATACTCTTTAATTAAACTCAGCTATGTTGATGCGATTTTATATATTTTTTGCCATGTCTCTCCAGAGCATATTTACTGCAAATAAAGTATTTTGAGAAGCTCCAAAAGTGAATTGTTTTGGTCTTCCAGGTTGTGTGGATGGTGATATAGATAATCCGAGTGATCCGAATATTCAAGATAATGTAGCAGCTGTATTTACTGGGAATCTCATTTCCGACTTGATTCAGTATGTTGCTGTAATAGCAGTTATTGCACTTATGGGGAGTGGGATTATGTATTTACTTTCTTCTGGAGAGGAAGAACAGACCAACAGGGCAAAGAAGTGGATTATTTGGTCTTTGGTAGGAGTAATACTCTCTATTTCTGCCTATGGAATCGTTGGTCTTTTAAACACGTTTCAGATTTAATATTTTTCTTTATGATTATGAGATATGTATTCATAGCTTTGTTTTGATATTTCGCTTCATTTCAAGCTTTTGCAGCGAATAAAACCGATATTCAAGATGCATTAACTGGGGCTCCTACTCCAGCAGCAAGTTGAAATGATGTATTTGCTGATGCTGGTGAATGAAAGGATGGACTTGATGCTCTGTTTGTATTTATTACCAATTCTCTTTCGACTCTTTTGGTTGCGATTGCTATTGGGATGTTTCTTTTTATTGGTTTTCGCTTAGTGGCTGCACGAGGAAATCCAGAAGAGTTTTCAAAGGCCATGAAATCTTTTGTATTTGCTATTATTGGTCTCTTTATCGTAGCGGCTGCTTGGGCTGTGGTGCGAATTACTGCAGGACTGAGTATTAATTCTTTGTTTTAAAAAATATGAAAAAAATATTGCTTTGAATCATGATGTTTTTTGTTTCTACTGGAAGCTTATTTGCGGCTCAAGATTGTGTATATACTGAATGAGCAGATGTAAATGTGTCTTTATCTAAGTGTTTGAAAAATGCTTCTGTTGTAGAGGCAAAATGAGATCTATCACTTGAAGGCAAGGACGGTCAGAATATTTTTTGATCCACACTTTGAAAATGGATTGCGAATCTTTCTGTCTTTTTATATGTATTTGCAATTGGAGCCATTGTATATGGAGCACTGCAGATGACACTCTCTACTGGGGACGATGAAAAAGTAAAGAAAGCAAAAGATATTGTTATTTGGGGAATGGTATGATTTGTAGCTCTTATCTCTGCTTCGGCCTTGATTCGTTTGGTGTCTTCTATTATTTTTGGAATTGAGAGCTAGACTATGAAAGAAATCAGAAGTGAAATATATTTTTCTGTTTTTGTCTTTTTTGTGCTTACGATACTTTTTAGTGTCGTAATTTTTTTTATGACTCATATTCTCTTTTCTCCTCATGATGCACACAAGCACGAACAGGATCATGAACACATTTATATTGAACCACAAGAGTTTGCTAGGAGTGATGACCAAGACTTGTACAGCGCTTCGGAAAGCATTGCTAAAAATCCTATTTCATTCCGATATATTCCCGATGACTTAGTAGATCGATCCGAAGCATATGGAAATGCTTTGGCTACTTTTTTGTATCAAGATACTCTTTATGCTCAAATAGAAGATCTGTCTGTAGAGATACATGAATTGGCATACAAAGTAAGGGGGAATATGCGATCAAAGACTCTGAGGCTCTTTGGTATATTTAATATGGAAGTAGGTGAATTTCTTTCTGTTGGAATCCATGAATTTGCTCATTATTTTGATATCTATATTCTCAAAAAATCAGTATTTCGAGACGTGAGTGAATATTTTTATGAAATCAGTTGGGAATCGACCAAAGTGATGCAAGCTGGGCAAGAACAAGGAGATTTTGTTTCTGGATATGCGATGACCAATAAATACGAAGATTTTGCTGAGAGTTATACCTATTTTGTACTGCATAATAATGACTTTAGGATCAAATCAGCTCAGTCAGATATATTGCGGGCAAAATATGATTTTTTCAGAAGGTTTGTTTTTAGAGAAGAAGAATTTTTTAAAACAGATTTTTCCGTTTGAAATAAGATAGAGAAGTATTATTGGGATATTACCAAGATATGAATTGATGTAAAAAAACTTTTGCGCTATCTAGAAAAATAAATATACTCCCACTTGCCAAGAGGAATATGTCTTTTGCCTATCGCAAATATTCACATATTTAGATATATTTCCACTTTTAAAAACGCAACTTCGCTCATGAGAAATACTCATGTTTTGGATCATACACATCTCACATAACTCTTTAAAAAGATAGACCTTTCTTGAATGTGACTTTCTTTATTTGCGAAATTTTATTATTTTTTTATTTTCAACATTTTTTATGAATGACTTTTTACAGGATCTTGATAATGAGCTCCAAGATATGCAAACAGCTTCTGTTCCTTCACCAGCATCTCCTACACAAAAACCAACACCAAACAAAAAACCACCTCAACAAAAACAAAAACAAGCTCCAAAACAAACAAAAAAAGATGGAATTAAATCATGAAAAAAGCAAGAAATACGATGAAAATTTGCTTCAAGCTTTCCAGATACAAAATTCTTTCTTCCTTCTCTGCGAGATGGGTATTCTCGATTCATGTCGATCGGATGAAACAATGAAACAGGATCAAAAAACATGAATATGGTTCAATATGGAGACGATATTCTTCTTATTGATTGTTGAGTACAGTTTACTGATGCCAGTTTACCATGAGTAAACTATTCAGTTCCAGATGTATCGTTTTTGACAAAATATACAAAAAATATTAAAGGTATGGTGGTGACACATGCTCATCTCGATCATATTGGTTCTCTCAAACACGTTCTTCCTGCTATTGGAATGCCTCCTATTTATGGAACACGTCTTACACTTGGATTTATTAGAAAACAGCTTGATGAAGCAGGTCTCCTCAAACATGCCGTTTTGATCGAAGTTGATGCAGGAAGCAGAGAAAAGATTAAAATCGGGCAGTTTGATGTAGAATTTTTCAAAGTAAATCATTCAGTACCGGACTGTGCTGGTCTCTATATAGAAACTCCAGGAGGAGCCAAGTTTATGCATACTGGGGATTTCAAAATCGATCATACCCCAGAGATTGATGAACCTGCTGACTTGGATCGGATTGAGGAAATAGGGAAACGAGGTATTACACTCTTTCTTTCAGATTCGACTGGTTCTACCAGAAAAGGTTTTTCTATGAGTGAAAAAAATGTATGAGAAGCACTCGATGCTATTGTAGCCAAACATACAAAAGGACGACTGATTATAGCAGCCTTTTCTTCATGGATTTCTCGAGTACAGCAATTGGTAGATATTGCCGTGAAATATGATAAAACCATTTTCTTAAGTGGTCGAAGTATGATAGAAAATGTTGCGATTGCCAAAGAACTTGGATATCTCAAGATTCCAGATGGAGTGATTAAAAAAATGACTCCAAAAGCGACCGAAGGAATTCTTCCACACAAACAAATTGTGATTACTACCGGGAGTCAATGAGAACAATTTTCTGCGCTTACTCGAATGGCCGAAGGTCGACACAATGCAGTAGAAATTGTGTCAGGAGATACGGTGGTATTTTCTTCGAGTATTGTTCCAGGGAATGACCGATCAGTTGTGGGAATCATTAATAAACTTATCAAACTGGGAGCGAATGTCCTCACAAAAGATGATGGAGAATATCATACCGGTGGACATGCATTCCAAGAAGAACAAAAAATATTTTTGGATCTCGTGAAGCCAAAATACTTTGCTCCAGTGTATGGAGACCTCTATTTCCGAACCGTGCATAAAAATACAGCTGTTTCTATATGATTCAAAGAAGAAAATGTACTCATGCTCGAGAATGGACAGATTGTAGATTTTGCTCCAAAAAATGGAAATGTATTCAAATCTCGAATTAAGGCTCCGATTCAAGAAATCATTGTTGATGGTCATGGTATGGGAGTGGCGACTTCTCATGTGATTAAAGCCCGAGAAAAGATGATGGATGCTGGAGTGGTAGTAATTGGATACAAAGTAGACAAAAAAACCAAAGCGATCATGGGGCATATCAAACTCGAAACCAGAGGGCTGGTATATATCGATGAAGTACGACATATTCACCGAATGATTATCAAAAAAGCTCGAGATGTGTATGAACACACGGTAAAAGATGTACCAGATATCGAGGAAAAAGATCTCTTCAAAATCATCCGAGATGATATGGAATCATTCTTGCTCAAACGACTGGACCGATCTCCAATGATTATTCCAATGGTGATTGAGGTGTAGTACATAAAAAAGCTTTCTTTTGAATAAAGAGAGCTTTTTTTATTTGTAATAATTATATTTGAAAAAAAAGTATATTCCCATACACTACTCCTAGATACCTTTTCAAAAATCAAATATGCCAAAGAAAAAACAAAAAAACATGCCACTTTTTCAAAAAGTATTTTTCTTACTCGTCATCGTTGCACTCGCATTTTTTGCTGGACAATATCTGTGAGAAGAGAAAAAAAATCTTGAAGAAGCAAAAAGTAATATTCTTACAGATACTGCTTCTGAAACTACGCAAGAACAGAAAAATATCATTTCAAATACCCTTGAAAAAGTAATCTCATCAGAATCAGAAGAATCTGTTGCGAATACTATACTTCCAGAAGATACTCCTATTGACCTCGAAACCTTTCCAGTATCGGTTGACTATGGAACTCCTGAAGCCATTGGGAATGGAAATATCGTTTACTCAGATTTGAAAGGACTTGAGATTCAGCAAGTATCACTTCCACAGTGAACGAGCTGTGAAAATATTACCGATTACCTCGAAGAAAATACAGATGGATACTACTGGTGGAATACCTGTCGACCTGTATGAGAAAATGGAGATTTCAGTCTCTTCTATCTCGCACTCGATGAGGATTCATATGTATATGAAAAGCGGTACTTTCTTCCATCAAAAAACTTGGTTTGAATCTATGAACTTGAACGAAAAGATACTGAAGAACTGGAAGATAAACTCACTTTTCTCAAAGAAACCAATGCTGAACTCAAACAAAAAAATGATGAATTTGTTCTCATAGACTTGGTTGATACACTCTTTTTAGAAATTTTAGAATAAATATTTATGCGCGTACTCTTAAAAATATCATGAGAAGCCCTCGCAGGTGGACATGAAGCTGGACTTGATTATGAAATGCTGGATCAAGTGACCGACATTATTAAAGAACTCATGATTCATAACACTGAAGTATGAGTAGTGGTTGGAGCTGGGAATTTTATCCGTGGAGCTGAGATAGAACAGCTTTCTATTGACCGATGTAATGCAGATAATATGTGAATGCTCGCTATTAATATCAACGCAATAGCACTTTCTGATGTGTTGAAGAAAAAACACATTGAATCAAGAATTGTGAATTCATTTGCTATTGATGGTGTTGTGGAAAGATTTAATAAACAAAAAGTAATACAAGATTTTTCTGAGCAAAAGGTGGTTATATTTGGTGGATGAACCGGGAATCCATATTTTACGACGGATACCGCAGGAGTACTCAGAGCTCTTGAAATCGAAGCAGATCTCATGATTAAAGCAACCAAGGTAGATGGAGTCTATGACAAAGATCCTGTAAAAAACCCTGATGCAGTATTTATCCCTTCTGCTACTTATGACCAAGTGATCACTCAAAATCTTCGAGTTATGGATGGGACTTCTATTGCTCTTGCAAAGGAAAATAATCTCACACTCAAGGTGGTAAGTCTATTTGAAGAAGGAGCGGTTTTAAGAGCCGTATCTGGACAAGAAGAGGGAACGACTATTCATGCATAAAAAAGCTCAAAAATTCTTTTGACATTTTATCTTTTCCCTATAAGATACCCGAGCTAAAAATTTTTATAATCATCTCTATAATTCAGATGCTAGGAAAACTTAAGAAAAGAAAACGACTCAGAGTACACGGATTCCTCAAAAGAAGTTCAACCGTAGGAGGACGAAATGTACTGAAAAACAGACGAAGAAAAGGTCGACACCAACTTACCGTAAGCTACCCAAAACGATACCAAGAAATCAATGGGAAAGCTCGTATGCATATTATTGCTGGAGGTACGGCTCGAAAAACACCTTTTGATGGAAAATGAAACTATATTGTTCGAAAAAAATAATATTTTCTCGGTTATTTCATGATACCCAAAAAGTATAGACTCAGAGAAAGAGAAGTAGCAAAGGTTTTACGTAAAGGAAAACCTTTTTTTTCTCATAATATTGTGGCAAATTTTGTTCCCAATAAACTGCCTCATCACAGGTTTGCCATTGTACTCGGAGCAAAAAATGTGATAAATAATGTAGAGAGAAATACTCTTAGACGCAGGTATTATGATATAACAAGTCAATATTTAGATGAAATAGACCAGTGATTTGATATTGTGTGTGTGTGTAAGAAGAAATCCAAATTTTTTCCAAAACAAGATGAGAGTTTAAAAGCATTTCAAAATGATATTAGATTCTTGTTGAAGAAATTAATGGAATAAAAGAGATATTTACTTTGAATTTTTTGAGAGTTTGAAACTGTTTGAGGCTGAAAGCCGAATTTTTCAAACTTGAGAAAAGTTGCAAAGTAAATATCTTATACACTTGATGAAATTCTGAAAAGCTCTCTCAAAAATTCAAATACTTTCTCGAATTATTTACTTTTCAGAGCTGCTTTATAAATAATACTTCCTAAATCCATGTAACTATGAAAAAAGTTCTTGATTTTATCTTGATATTCCTCCTTACATTTTTGATTATTAATCTCTTCACTGGAGATAAAACCAATGAAAATGCAGGAGAGATTGTTTTCAAAGTCAGTGATAACAGCTACTCTATTCCTGCTGAAGTTGCCTTGCATGTAGAAAATTATAGCGATACTTCCATCAATTTTAATACTTGTGAATCTATCCAGATCACACGACTCTGAGAATCAGTGCTGAATGAATCAGTTCTCTGTCAAGATATGACTCTTGCGGCTGGAGCAAAAGATACGATCAGCTATGCAACGCAATATGAATCATTTCTTAAGACCGGGCAATATGTATTTGAAATCAACCTCGATGATAAAAAATACCTTGAAGTGTTTGATGTAGCATATAAAGGAACTTTTTCAAAAATATTTACCGATGTACTCTATGCTCCTATTTATAATTTGATTATTGGATTGACAAAAACATTCAATAATAGTCTTGGATGGTGAATTATAGCGATCACGGTTATACTTCGTATATTACTTCTCTGGCCACAACACAAGATGATGGTATCTCAGAGAAAACTTCAGGCTGTACAACCAAAAATAAAAGCACTGCAAGAAAAACATAAAAAAGATCATCAAAAACTGGGGCTAGAAATGATGGAACTCTATAAAAAAGAAAATGTTTCTCCATTTGGATCATGTGGATTCCTATTGCTTCAAATGCCGGTTCTGTTTGTGATCTATCATGTGATACTCCAAATACAAGATCCTTCTAATGCCTATCATCTCTATTCATTTCTGACCAATTATAATCTTGGAAATATATCATACGATTTCTTTGGTATGGATTTACTTGCATCAGGATGATTACACGGACTTGTTCTTGCTCTTGTCGTAGCTCTCATACAATTTATCCAAGTGAAGCTCTCTCTCTCGTTTCAAAAAAACTCTCAAACAAAACCAGTAGTACTTGAAAAGAAAAAAGATCAGACAGGATATAGTGCTATGATGCCAGACCAAGATATGCTCAACAAGTTTATGCTCTATGGTATGCCAGCCATGGTGGCTGTATTTACCTTTACCTTTATTGCAGGAGTTGGAATATACTGGTGAATATCAACATTATTTATGATTTTTCAACAAATAGTCGTGAATAAAATAGTGAAAAAGTAAAGAAAAAAGCAAGATATCCTTTGACAATGGGATATCTTTTTTATAAGATATTTTCATTATACATCTTAATTTCGTGCTTATGATACAAAGAGCTTTTGCAACTTTGCTTATGATGGCAATTGCATTCGTTTCATTTGGAGGACATGTTTCTGCAACTGAAGCAGTAGAGTGTTCTTCTGACCCAGTGTTTAGTGAAAATTCATGTAGTCAATGTTTTACATGAGGAGCAAAAAAAGCTGGAGACCACATTGGTTTTCTCTCAGATGAATGGATTAATGAAAATGCAACGGATCAAATTCTCTATAAAGAAGAACAATCAGATCCTCAAATGGTAAATTTAGCTGGAGCTTCAGTATCATGGTCTCAAACTCCAGATGCAGAAGGTTTCTGGGAATATCCAGCAGAATTTAATGCACTCTATAGCGAAGATCAAGAAGGATATGTTCTTCCAGCAGGAGAATCTATTACTTGGCTTCAATCAAAACTTGCATATGCATATAAACTTGATACAAACTCTGCAGAAGCAGGATCAAATATTGGTCTTCTTGTATATCCAATAGCAGTTCACAATATATCTGTAGCTGGAGATATTGATATCAATTCAATTGATCATAATGAATGTGTACTTTTTACTTCTGGTGAAGCAACCGAAACTACTCCAGTTCCTGAAAGACTTCCAGATACTGGTCCAACAGAATTCATGCTTCTTCTTATCCTGGCTCTTATTCTTGGTTTTGTATTTCTACAATTCAAGAAAAAAGCATAAATCAATTTCTTAAAAAATACTTCTCCTCTGGAGAGGTATTTTTTTTGAGAAAATTTTCTTTAAATCCTCCTCTTATCCCCCTTTAATAAAGGGGGAAGTACGAGAGAAACGAGTACAGGGGGATTATTTTAAAAAGAATGAATCTAAAAACATGAATAGTCAAGGAGTTTTTCTTGGAGAGAAGATTCGTAATATGGTATTATAGTAAGGAATCAGAAATTTTACCTTTTTATAAAAGAAATTATGTTCCTTTTTGTACAACAATATAAAAATATCTTTACGGGAATGTGTATGTCATACTTTCAAGCTGAATGACAGGCTTTTCTTTCTGAACTTGATAGTCAATCAGAAAATACGGACATCCAAAAATTTATTGAAGCAAATAAATATAAAGCTATCAAAGCTCTTATGAGTATGAATAAAAATGGTGATAAAAAATTGACCCAAGATGAAGTAATTGCCGATGAAAGAAATAAAAAACTTATTGATGCAATATGAATTATAGATACTGAGCTCGCAGATGGAGTGAGTATGGTAGATGTTTTTGAAAAGCTAGATGCATATATTGGACATAAAGAAAAAATTATACAAGAAACAGTAAAACAAGAACAAGTAGTAAAAAAAGAACTTACTTCTTCATGAAGTTTTACAACTGAAAAGACAGCAGAAAAAAATACCGAAGTGACTCATAAATTCCTTGGTTTTGAAACATCAAAAAAAGAGAGGTCTGATCGTCTTAAATATGTCAATATAGTATCGCTTGAAGATATACTCAGACGAGATGATCTTACAAGTTTGTACGATACATTTTATGCTTCTTTGAAAACAGGAGGTGCTATAAAAGATGGAGAGATAAAATTTGGATGATCGGGTGATAATAATTTTAAAGAGTTACTTAAAAAAGAAGGGTATCAATATAAGGGGAATAGACTTGGATATTTGGAAATGCAAGGAGTATTTCTGACTGTTTCGGACTATATACAAACTCAAAGGAAAATTCCTCAAATGTCATCACAAGATCAATTAAAACTTCTCTTTGATTTTGATAAAGATACAGAACTTGGAACGGATAAAAATTTCTATGTAGGTGAAAAGCAAATGGATTTTCATACAAATGATGCACTTACATCTGATGGACCTGATGTACTCATGGAAAATCTTGGCTTTGGTTCTATGGATGAAATGTCACAAAAGATGCAAACAAATTATTTTACTGCTCGAGAAACTTTTCATAGACGACTTGCAATTATGCTAGAACGAGGTGTGAAACCAGCAGAACTTACGAGAGTAGGATGAGTTAATGAGGCGAATCAACGAATCTATTTAGAACAACAAGAGTTTGCAGCTCAAATTTGAGATGAATTTGATACAACAGATCATCCAATTATAACAAAACTTCGAGAAAAAACTCAAGACCAATGGGAGGCTACTAAAAATACTCTTTCTCTTGAAGCAGTTGGTATGATGGTATGAAGTGATAATGGTATTGGAGCCAGTTTTGATATGTCAAAATTAGACCTTTATTTTGATAGTCTTCAAGTAGGAATGGTAAATGGAGTACCATGAATTGGTATATCAAAAAAATTACTCGAAAAAAATGGCTTCAATGTATGAGTGAGTATGGTAAATATTTTTATTCCAACTCTTGGTGTCAGTTGGGTAGATGAAATTGATGAAGAAGTATCAGACCTCTATCAAGGTGATCTTAAATGACAATATCAAATGAGTGCCTATGCAGCTATTACTCTGAAAGGTGGTTTTATAGGAGCGAACTTTGCAAAAGTGGATGAAACAACAGAAAAATGAATCGAACATATGGTTGATAAAATGGGAAAACTTCTTGAACAGGCAAAAGAATATATTGCAAAAGGAAAACATTTTGATGCGAGTGCATTTAAAGACTCTCCAGAAAGTGAAGCGATGTATACAGAAATGAAAATGGTATATGATACTTATGGGAAACAATTAGCAAAACAACAACAAGAACTCTTCTTGAATGATATGATGCAAGGATATTTGAGTTATTATCAAACACTCAGATATCAAAATGCTCAAGGTTTTAAATGAACTTCTATTGGGGGGTGAATTGCACTCATTGGAGGATTTCTTCCAATCCCATATCTCACGCTTGGTGGAGAAAGTATTTCAACAGATTGGAAATGAGTTTTTCATTCTATCGAACGAGAACGAGATATTTCTCGAAAAACCCTTACACCAGAACAGGCTGGTTTGGAAGTCTCTGAATATAATTGAAATACTGTTCTCAAACTAGAAAATGCTCAAGATATGAATATTTCTATTGAGGATGGAAAACAAACTCAAATAGAAAGAATTGGAAATACTCTTTATATTTCCGCTGACCTTAGAGATATTTCTGTGGATCAACATACAGATCATGGGAAACTACAAAATACTCTCGTGATAGGAGCAGGAGAAACGGATCAAAATGGAATGTATGTACCAACATACGATTATGCGAATGACATTACAACAAGTATAGAAACAAAAGAACCAAATACACAAGAAAAACTTGATATTGAAGCAGTTGGGTCTACAAAAGATGTCAGAAATACTCTTGGAA
This sequence comes from Candidatus Altimarinota bacterium, assembly GCA_022448215.1. Lineage (GTDB taxonomy): Bacteria > Patescibacteriota > Gracilibacteria > BD1-5 > UBA6164 > JAKVBB01. The sequence continues at coordinate 16,767 of JAKVBB010000012.1, forward strand.
AATTGATTCAATATGATACACTGATGCATAAAGAAACGAAATGAATGCTTGATCTACAAAGAAGTATTTTTTCATACCAAACAGGTGATCCAGATAAACATTGAGTTAAATATAATCTTGAAGATGCTTGGGATAAATTTCTTTTTGCTTTTAATATAAAGTGAGGACAACCTAAATTTGAAAACTATGTAGAACAGAAAGGCCTTACAGATGAATATCAAAAGTTGAAATCAAGTATTATATGAGAAGAAACTGGTAATGAAAAAGTACTTATACTTCAATCAATCCAGAACAACTTTATGGAAAAAGAAGCATTTCGAGATACCGGCAGTGATAATAAAAAAGAAATTGCTGGAGGGAAAACAATTGCTGAATATGATACAGCCAGAAATAGATGAGCATACTTTGATGGGCTTTTTGCAAAAGATTATCCATCACTTGGAGATGAAATTAGAACCGCTCGTAAATTATGGCTCAATGCAAATGGAGATAAGAAAGAATATAACTTTAAACCTGAGTCAAAAGGTGATATTGCATTTACAGGTGTTCAGTCAGGTACAAATATTAGTGGTATTATGCCATATCTAGGAGCTTATAATATTGCCAGTACAGAGGGAGGGGTAGAATATATTGATATATGACCCCTCAATAGAAAACAAGTTCAAGAGGTAATTATGGCTATTCCAGAAAGAATTCTCAAGCAATATGGGAAAAAATTATGAATGACAGATTCACAAATTCCATCTATTCAAAAGCGATTGGTAGAATGATATGGAAAAGATATCAATTTTGATCTGGCATTTACTCGAATGGGAGAGTGTCTCAATGATGCTATAGTCATTCAAAACCTTACTTTTCATCAAGCATGACAATCAGTTCCGATCTGAGTATCATCAACGAGTGAGGTATATATTCCAGAACATAAAGTAGTGGACTTTTGAATTGTTTGAGCAGATAGAGAAAGTAGAAGAAAACAGACATCAACGAATGGAAATGATGTATCAACTACCACTGTTACGGAGTGAAATGGTCCAAGTGGAAATACTGGAGGCCAGGTTACTACATGAAGTGGAAGCACTACTACAAGTACTACATGATCTTGATTCAATCCTAATGGAAATTAATAACTAATATTGAGACCTATGAAAAATATTCAACAATTCATTCTTCTTTTATGAACTCTAATTCTGCTATCTGCATGTAGTTCTTCAGGTATTTCTGAATCTCAAAGTAGTGAGGTAGAACATACTTTCATAGAAGACTCTCAAGAGGAAACAGTTGTAAATCAACAAGAAATTCTTCCTAATACAATTGAGTCAGAAATTTCAGATATTTTTGGAGGAGAAGTGTCTCAAACGGGAAGTACGACAACTTCTGAAATATCTGGATGACAATTTACACAATAAAACTACACCCATGAAAAAAATAATTTTATCCATTCTTGTTTTTGCTCTGATTCATACATCAACACTTGCGTATGATCAGGTATTTAACACAGTTCAATTGAGACATGGGTATCAATATAGATTTGCTGATATTTTTAATAATCATGGAAATACTTCTGTTGGTGTGAGTAATTATC
>JAKVBB010000120.1 GCA_022448215.1 Candidatus Altimarinota bacterium
TCAAAGTCTGCCTGTACTTTCGCGAGTTGTTCAAGAGCTGAAGATTCTTTTGGATCTGGAGTACCTTGTGCTTCTTCGAGTTTTTCCTCGTTGATTTCACCTGATTCATCCTCAATTTCTTCGATCTCTTGTTGCATTTCTTCTATGATATCTTGGGCTTGTGTTTCGTCTTTATCGTGTTTAGTCATAGTGGTTATATAATTTTTTAAGAGCTAGGAGTTATATCAGAATATTGTAGTGAGAAAAAATATTTTTCAAGCAAAAATGCAGACTTTACTTTGATGCAGAAAAAACTACAATGAAGCAGATATATTATCTCCTATAATTACGAAAAAATATGAAAATCATCTCATGGAACGTGAATGGTATCCGGGCAGCAGCAAAAAAATGATTCCGTGATTTTGTCAGCGAGTATGATCCTGATATCCTCTGTGTACAAGAAACCAAGGCCTTTGAAGATCAGTTTTTAAAAGAAGTCGGAGAACTCGAATGATATAACTATATTTGGCATACTGGAGAACGTGCTGGATATGCTGGAACAGCTGTGTTTTATAAATCTGGATTGAAAATATCAGAAGTAAAAAACCACTTCGAACACAGAGAGCATTTTCATACGGATGGACGCATGACTCAAATAGAAACAGATGATTTTGTACTGATCAATGGCTACTTTCCAAACGGGTGAACTCGTGCAGATGGGACAGAGATGCTGACCTACAAACTAGATTTTTATAATCATTTGATCGAGTATTGTAATAATTTAAAGGAGAGTGGAAAACAGGTGATCATTACTGGAGATTTTAATATCTGTCATCAGGCGATCGATATCGCACGTCCGAAGGAAAATGAAAATACTATCGGCTTCCTCCCGATTGAAAGAGAAAAGATATGAGAACTTTTTTTGAATGGATATACGGATGTATGGAGAAACAAACACCCAGACCTGGCTGATGTATATTCCTGGTGGAGCATGAGGGCTGGTGCACGTCCTCGAAATGTGGGTTGGAGGATAGATTATTTTGCAGTAACCGATGAGATTCTAGAGAGAGTGAAACATATTGAATATCTCACGGATGTCATGGGAAGTGATCATTGTCCGGTAGTTTTGGAGATATAAAAAAGCAGCGACATAATGTCGCTGCTTTTTTATAGTTTAAGATTATATTCACATCATCATATGGAAAAACAAAAATCAAAGCAGTAAAGTATACAAACCATACAGTATACTAAAGACATAAGCTTTAAAAATTGTTACTTTAAATAAATGAATAATAAAGTGCATAAATATATATCTGATACAGAATATAAATAATACAAATATTACACTTCATTGAGAATCAAGTGATCATAAAACCATAATAAAATTACCTAGGAGACCTCATAAAAATATGGAAAATATCCACAATAAATTATCAAAATTTAATCATACATTTACGAATATATAGATAATACTTCATATAAGCGGAAATATCAATGATAAGAGAAAACTTAAAACATATTTTTTACTCATAATTTTTATTAAAAAGGAATAAATTTATCCACCAAAGTAGAATTATAATCTGATCAATTTCACCATTCATAATATGGTCTTACATCATAATCATAATGTTTTCATGCATCATTCACTGGATCAAAAAAGTTATAGGTTCACATATCTAACTCATGGTTAACAATATCACCATTACTATCATACACTACTTCATGGAATCCATCATGAGTCACATATTTAGTATTCATACTAAAGATATTAGCAGTTTCTTGATGATATAAAGATTTTCAAACTGATAATTTTTTCCACTCATTCATATCTAAATCACTAAGTCTGCT
>JAKVBB010000121.1 GCA_022448215.1 Candidatus Altimarinota bacterium
GATTTTACATAATCATGGCATTACTCTGACAACCTGATCATACGATTGATCCAACAAATTGATCAATTATTGCATATCTTTGAGTTATAGATGGATGAAATGGTATATCTTTAGTTGAGTATCCAGATCATAGAGTACCTATGGATATAAAACACATACGTGCGTTGAATCCTAAAGCTAAAATACTTAGGGTATGAGATATAGATGAGCATCATCGTCTATCATGACAGATGTGATATTTTCAATCTGATAGTGTAAAAAAACGAACTCAAAATGAGATTCAACAACTTTTACAGCTACAGTCTAGGCGAGAATTAAAAACAAAAGTACGGGATACTGTAATCTTTCTGAATACTCTTTTAAGAAATATCTTTTAATAGCATAAAACTTTACAAACCTCTCTTTTTTCATATAATCCTCCAGCCTTACAAGGAAGTGCCTCTTATAAAGCACGTTATACCTTTACTTTTTAAATCAAAACTATGGCAGGAAAAAAATACAACAAAGCAGCAGAACTCGTAAATGCTGAAATGAGTTACAGTGTTGAAGAAGCAGTAGAACTTCTTGAAAAAACAAATACCGTTACTTTTGATCCAACGGTTGAAATTCACTTTAACCTGAACATCGATCCAAAACATGCAGACCAAATGGTTCGATCTACTATTACACTTCCGCATGGATCAGGGAAGACTCCAAAAGTATGTGCTTTTAGCGAAGAAAATACCGATGATCTCAAAAAAGCTGGAGCAGAAGTAGCTGGAGGAGAAGAACTCATCGAAGATATCGCAGCTGGAAATGTACCACTCAATTTTGATGTATGTGTGGCCACTCCATCTATGATGCGACACCTTGGGAAAGTAGCTCGAGTACTCGGACCAAAAGGACTTATGCCAAATCCAAAAGCAGGAACCGTAAGTGATGATCTCATTGCTACTGTAAAAGAAATTGCTGGAGGGAAATTTGAGTTCAAAAATGATAAACAAGGAAATGTGCACTCTATCTTTGGAAAACTCTCTTTCGGGAAAGATAAACTCGTAGATAATTTGAATCACTTCCTTCAACTCATCGAAGAAGTAAAACCATCTGGGGCGAAAGGAAAATATATCCAATCAGTATACGTATGTAATGCTATGGGGCCTTCTATCCAAATCAACCTAGAAAAAGAAGAGAAATAATTTTGAAAAATATGCGTTAAAAAGACCCTTATTTCAAAGGGTCTTTTTTTGTCTGGATTATTTTATCGAGTGTATGTATCTTGAGGAGACTATTAAATCATTTTTGTAAATTCCCCAGTACATCGGTGGTATAACATTCTGATTTTTTCTCGCAGTAAATATCTTTGGTACAATCAGTGATTCCCAGTTCCTCTCATACCGCTTGTAGGATATCAAACACAGATAGAGTAGATGGAGACTGGGCCAGTTGTACTCCACCGTTTCTCCCTCGAATGGTCCTGAGAATACCTGCGTTATTTAGGTCGGCAATAATCAGTCGCAGATGAGATTCACTGATACCTTGACCGGCTGATATATCTCGTATTTGTATTATCTCTGGAGCATGATCCGCAATATAACAGATAGCTTTGAGAGCTGAGTCTCCAGTTTTTGAAAGTTTAATCATGGGGAAGAATATCATCAAATACATCATGTTGTCCATCATCTATATATTGATGTAGAGCATTTCTCGTAGTCAGCAGACCCAGAACTGAAGCTTGCTTTCGTCGATCCGATACACTCATGCCAATGAGCTCTTCGATATATCTATAATCCATATCAAATACCTCTTCTACCTGAAGTCCAATAATACTTTCT
>JAKVBB010000122.1 GCA_022448215.1 Candidatus Altimarinota bacterium
CATTTGATGCGAACGATTCGAGTCCATACAGTGGTAGCGTGACTATTTCTAATGGAACGGATAGTGTTGTTGTGAATGTTTCTTTGGCTATTTTAAACTCTAATAGAGTTATTACAGTATGAAATTCAAGCCCCTCCATTAGTAATGCATGAAACTCTATTTTAAGTGGAAATATATGTACCGAGTCTTCAGCAAGTGACCCAGATTGAGATACTATCACAGCTACACCACTTACAAATACGTGATCCTTTTGAACCTTTGTTTTAAATTCCGATTGTTCTTATACTTTTACACCTCAGCTACCAACTGATACACCACCAAGTAGATGAGTAGAATGAGATGTGAATATAGCTTGAATAACATTGAATGAGAGTGGTGGAAGTTCAACAAATATATCATTTAGTATAAATGATGTTGATACAAGGTGACCATGACAAACATGAAATAATATTCTTTTAGATACACAATGACAAAGTGTGTTATGATGAACAACGTATATTGAGTTTCATGAAAATTTAGATACAGATATTTCTAAACATTCTATACGTTATACTGTTCCATGAGGTTCTGCCGATGCAGATGCATCATCTAGTTTTACTATAACAAGTGTTGTGTGAAATAGATTATATTTTAATACAGTTGCTCCTAATGTTCAATTTTCAAATATAGAATTTAGTGTAGTTGATCAATATTGAAATAGAAATATTGATAAGGTAACAGGTACATGATCAGAATGAGTTAAAAATAATCCTGTTGATGATAGACTAATTAATTTATCAATATAAAATTTATTTACAATTCATGCAATCAAAAGGAGAAGAAAGAAATTACAAAAGAACCGAGATTCTTGAAGAATGTAATATACAAGAGTACAAATTATATCATCGCATAATTTGTTTTAATCAGATTCTATGATTTAAATAGAATAAAAAGAATCTCAAATAAGAGATTCTTTTTTCTTACCTTTCTCTTACCTTCTTTCATGTATACTGGTACATGTATATTTCAATATACCTATTTTAACTCTTAATCTATAAACAAGATTATGAAATACACAGCTCTTACGGTAGCAGCACTTTTGCTTACACTTGGACTCACTGGATATGTTTCTGCTGATGATCACGAAGACTCTGATTCAAATCCTCGCTCTGAGTTCAGAACACAAATCAAACAGCATAAAATGGACCGAAATGAAACAGTGAGTGAAAACCGTCAACAAATTCGAGAAAACAAGAAACAATTCCGAGACGAAAACAAACAAGCTCGAAATGAGATCTTTGAAAATCTCGATGAAGATACGCAAAATAAACTCCAAACACTTAAAGATGAAACCAAACAAGCGATTAAAGTACTCAGAGATACTATTAAAGATGCAGAGGATAGACAGGAGGTTCGTGCAGAGATCCAAGCTCTCTATGATGCACATACTGAAAAAGTAAAAACACTGCTAGCAGACTACCCTGAAGCACTTGAACTCGTTGAAAAAGCAGAAGAACTCCGAGAACAAAACATGCAACTGAGAGCAGAAAATAAACAAGCTCGAGAAGAGTTCCGAGGAGAGCGAAGTGAGCTAGTTTCAAAATACAAGAAAAATTTTGTAGAACGAATTGGAAACCGACTGGATACACTCTCAGATGAAAAGCTCGAAAAAGTACTTTCTCGTATTGAAACACTGATAGAAAAATACGAATCAAACGAAAACATCTCAGACGAAAGAAAAGATAGTGCTGTTTCTCAGCTGATCGCTCTTCAAGAAATGATCGAAGAAAAAA
>JAKVBB010000123.1 GCA_022448215.1 Candidatus Altimarinota bacterium
TCGGAGACGCTTCATATATCACTTGTTTTTATCTATGAAAAATCTCCAAAATAGGTTTGTGGCTGGAGTATATAAACAAAAGAGGAAATTGCAAATTTGTTTTTTTATATAGAAAAATATTTTTATTTACACAAACTTCACTACACTTTATGTATTACATATTATCACTCAAATTATGACCTGGTATATACTGGTACTGATATCAGTAGTGTGTGAGGCACTCGAGTCAGTTATAGATAAGATACTCGTAGTTGCTAAAGAGACTCAGATTGATGCTATGATAGCATCTTTTTTTCGTAATCTTGGTTTTTTTATCTTTGTGTGTATTGCTGGTGTGATCGGCATATTTGGTCCCATGGAATTTTTTGTATCTCCTGGAATTGTGTTGCTGTGAATGATCTGGATTATTAATTCACTCATCTATGATACCTTACTCAAACACGCTGAACTGAGCCGTTTTAGTGGGATATTGTTTTTGTTCCCACTGTTGCTATTGATACTTGATATATTTCTATTTTGAGAGTCTTTTAGCCTCTTGCAGATGTGCGCACTTGGACTTTTGTTTTATGGTGCATTTCAATTATCACTCGACAGATCCTCTGGTACACACAAAAGTGTTTTTTCTCTAAAAATATGGTAATTGATGTGTCTCAAATTTTTGATCTATGCCATCTGATTTGCACTTTTTAAATGGTATCATATCCATCAGGGACTCAATGAAATTAGTTTTTATTTTAGTACCTGGGTGTTTGTCATGCTGACATATATTTGTGTTATATGTGTTGTAAAAAAACAGACGATGATAGTATCGACGGCTGTACAGGATTGATTTCTCCTCAAAACTCTCTGAGCAAAATTTTTTGATTTCTTGAGTGGTATATTTTTGCTGCAGGCTATTGCTCTGACTACTATCACTTCTGCAAAAGCGCTCCAGAGTATACTTCCACTCGTAATTCTGATGATGACTTTTTGGATTCAAAGAAGCGGTATTTCTCTCAAAGAAAAATTCCATCTTCATAAGTATATTTGAATCTGATGTATCGTAGTGGGGAGTATGCTACTGATCCTTGTTTCATGATAATATTAAATATATATTAATAATTCTTGATAAGAAAGAAAAAATAGGCTACAATTTATAGCGCAAAAGGCTGTTATATTATTTTGTATACTTTAACTTCTCTATATCTATGAATTATCTTAATCCATTCTTAACTCATATACCGCTTATAGGAACTCAAGATCGCCCTTGAGATACTCTATGACCTATTACAAATACATCATATTCGACACAGATTCTCGACATGAAAAATATTTCTTGATTGAGCATGACTCGATGTTTTGTAAGTTTTCGTGGAAGATATAAACTCCCAATGCAACATCCCGTCAGTATTATATTATCCGAAATGAGTTGTAAGTATTTTCCTCAAAAGAAATATCGTCAAAATATATCACTTAATATGTTGATAGAAATTTTGAGTGATATCGAACAAAAGGTATGCCAGAAAAATATAAAACTATCACCAGATATCCATACAGATCAACATATTTATACCTTGGATGTAGAGAATGTAAAAGATTTTTATACAGATTTTGCATATATTCTCTGACAAATATCACACCAATTTCAAAGTCAGTATTGTTACCGTTTTGGTATACAATATGATACTCTTCAATGACTCCATAAAAAATATTCTCAAATGCTTCTATCTAATTAAAATAATATCCAATATGGGAGTTACAAAAATTGGAGGA
>JAKVBB010000124.1 GCA_022448215.1 Candidatus Altimarinota bacterium
TGAAATAGTAAATATTACAAGTGGGATTCTCAGTTGAACTGGTTGTGTATTTCCATAGTAACGTATTGACCATAGAATTTGCATTATTTTTTGGAATATGATATCCTAAAAAAAATAATATAAAAAAATATGGGAATTAAATTAAAACTCGATGCCATTAAAGGAAATACACATTGAGATACTCATACACCCGTTCAAAATACCAACTCTGAAAAAACAGAAGTAGGTCAGGTAAGTGCGAAAAAAACTCGAGTACCGAAACCAGAAAAAAAGAAAAGTACAAAAATCAGTCTCAGTGAGATCAAACAAGATAAAAAAACCGAACCGAAAGAAAACATCGTAGAAGTATCTTCTGAGGGAGAGACAACATTTGAAATAGGTGCAAGTTGTCCGCTCAATAGTATCGAACTCTTCCCGGCTTACACTTCAAAATTTAAGAAAAAACAAGGAAATCTGCTGCAAGAAATCAAAATTCTTAAGCGCCTTCCAAAAACAAATAAAACCTTTATTATCACTCTTGTGTGACTGACATGTATGTGAATCGCCAGTCTGTTTATATTTTTACCAGAAACACATAATTTTGATCACTATAAAACGAGTATATACGAAGTAGCAGAACAGGTATCATGACCAGAAGATACACAAAATAAGCAGGAAATAATCATAACAGAAATCGCTCCAGTAGCAATCGTCTCTCAAACTGGTTCAATACAAGAAGGAGACGATAATCAAGACGAGCTGAAAGTCCCTGTGGTCATAGATAACATATGAACTGGTGGACTCGATACAGAAACTCCTGCCTCTTTTACTGGAAGCAGTAATGTGCTGGCAGAAGATTCAGCTGAGTATTATCAACAAATAAAAGAAAAAATACTCAATAAATAGATTAAAACAAAAATACCTATCTGATAGAAATTTCTATCAGATAGGTATTTTTGTTTTTCCATAATAGAATACCATGAAATTATTTGTACATTTTTTTCAAAAAAATGCAAGGCATAAATATGAAAAAATACAGAAAAATATGGTAAAATTTAAGAGAAAAATTAATTTAAAAGAAACGTTTGTATGAACAACACCACTCAAATATCCAAGATACCGATCAAAAAAGACCTTTGAGATATCGTAGAATATGTCTGAAATATATTTAAAAATGCCGTCAATGAACGTGCTTCAGACATCCATATCGAACCACTCGAAGACTTCTTACTGACACGATATCGAATCGATGGTGAATTTAATATCGTTGATAAAGTTCATTTCGAGAACTCATCTGCGATTATCACCCGACTCAAAGTATTGGCTCGAGTAAAAATCGATGAAAACAAAAAACCCCAAGATGGTAAGATCGTCTATCATCATGAAGCAACCGGAGAAAACATCGATATACGTTTTTCAACTCTCCCGACAAAGTTCTGAGAAAAAATTGTAATGCGAATCCTGAGGCAAAATGCATCACTCACCAATCTCGAAGCACTGGGTCTGATCGATGTAAATATCGAAAAAGTTCGAGAGGCTCTCAAATCAAGTTATGGAATTATGCTGGTTGCTGGACCAACAGGATCATGAAAATCTACAACACTTTTCTGAGTACTCAAACACTTTGACCCTCTTGAACTCAATATTTCTACACTCGAGGATCCGATAGAGTACAATATAGATTATGTAAACCAATCACAGGTACGACCAGATATTGGGTATACCTTTG
>JAKVBB010000125.1 GCA_022448215.1 Candidatus Altimarinota bacterium
AACACTTATAGATTGATTTCAAGTTTTTTCTTCTTCTTAACAAGAATCTGAATAGCAGTATCAAGTCCAGTTTTTGAATTCTATTGTTTTTTTTTTACATAGGAGTTCTATTAAGTTGCTGTGCAACCTCCAGTATTTCCAGTACTTCTATATTAGATGTGCTATGATACCAAGTAACATTACACAACTTGGGTTCCTTGCCTTCCTCTTCTTTTTCTTAGGAGGCTTAGTTGGCAATAATTCAACATATTCTGGGGGGTTCCCCAGTCCAGAATCAAAGTGAGGCCCTATTTTGGGCCTTTTTGGGCGTTTTTTAGCCTTTTTAGAGCTTTTCAGGGCTTTTTTTGACCTGAAAATCTCGGAAAAACTCACTTGAGTCCAGAAAGTCCCAAAAAGGGGGGGGGGGAGTCAACCATTCTGGACTAGTCCAGAAATTTGCTGAGGAAAATTAAATGAACCCTTCCCTAAGGGGGATATTGGCAAGTTGCTTTCAACTCTCCCTGTTGGTTGTCGCATCAAAGTAAGAAGTTAAATTCTGTCAAAACAACTCGCCACAGTTATCAATGCATTCATTATATTCTCCCCTGAAAAAATCCTCAGAAAAATACTCAGACCCTCTCCTAATAATATAGTTATAACTTTTCTCCAATAAGGATGAGTGACAACGAAAAGAATAAATTTTTCCGTGACTTCATCCTCTGGCAGCAGGAAGGCCTGGATATTGATAAATATCATTGTTTGTTCATCAACTTCGGGGCGAATATGAAGTTTGAGTATCCTCAGATAAGGAGAGTAATCATGATATTTTCACATTGTATTTTCTTCTCCATCCTTGGGTTTCAAAAGCTTCATTGATATAGATATTGTCTCCTCTCCTCCTCCTCTCCTCATGTAGAACTTGACTTAGATCCCCATTTTTGGGGACACCCTGTATATCTATATTCAGCTATTCACATATCATGACATCGTATGCAGAATGACTTTAGAGAGTAACATCACTCTCTTGGATCCATTTACCTACAGATCACAGGATTTAGATACAATAAGAGATTTTGATTTTATAAAAGACAAACCAAAAACAAAATCTGAAAAACTCAGGATTGAAGAAACTTTCTGCACATTGGTCGCTGTGGGTGGAAAATATCTTGAGAAAAAGACCTTTAAAAAGGTTCTGAAGAAAATTGATGAGATTAGGAGAATAATCAGAATAGAGATTCATCAGATCTGGAAATATAATGATAAACTTTACATTTATATTTTATCAATGATAAAAAATTAATTCTGACTGGTTCCTTAGTGATCACATGAACCGAATACCACATGCAGTGTTCCTAATAGAGGATCAGAAACAAACTGGTATCAATAGAGGTGCTGTTTAGATTATCAGATCAAGCCACCACATCATAAAAATGTATGCTATGGATCAAGCCACCACCTTATAAAATTGTATGCTATGGCTCAAGCCACCACCTTTACAAAATGTAGGCTATGGCTCGAGCCACAACCTTAACAAAATGTTGTCTATGGCTCGAGCCATCACCTTAATAAAATGTAGGCTATGGCTCGAGCCACGAGAATAGCGGTGGCTCGACCCAGATGACCTCAAATATTGTTACACCTGTGGTCCTGTGTGACCAGAGCTGCTCAAGTTAGGTCAGTGAGAGCTTCTAAAGAAAGGAATCAGGTTGGTATAATGTTAG
>JAKVBB010000126.1 GCA_022448215.1 Candidatus Altimarinota bacterium
GGCAATAATAGTACCTACCAAAGGTGGAACTACTACGGATGTTATAATTGCAAGTGATTTTTTGATTCATTCGTAGTTTCATCTATTCGCAAAATTGGTCACAAAAAAATGGTGATAATGATAGGTAATCCAATACATACCATTAAATACTCCAATCGCTGCAGCAATCCAGTAAATATATTCCAAAGAATTATTTCATAGTATGATAACCATAAGATACACGAGGGTATATCATAAAAGTGCCGTCAAATTGAGCCATTTTCCATATCCAGCTTTGACCAAAAATGCCACTGAAAGAAACGAAACAGTATGAAATAAAAGATATACGAGATTAAACAGTGCCACGACCTGTAAGTCACCTCAGGTATGTTTCCAAATAAAAATATTTAAGAAAAGTTGAAATACGATTCTCCCAGCTCTCACGAGTGTATTTCCTATCACGATATAGATCGCTCGAATGTCAGTAATAGTATTCATAAGTTGTATAAAATTATTTTCAGTATTTCTCTTCATGCTCCTTTTTGCGTCTCAGTTTCTGTCCTGCTTTGATCTCATCCCAGTTTCATTCTCATCCACTTCCATCTGGTCATACCCGTTCAATAAATTTATTATAGGACCTTTGGAGTACTGCATCGATACTGGTAATCTTTCATTCTGCTTTCAATGCTTGCAAAAGCATAAGATAGTCCCAAAACACATCTCAAAGTTCGTCTTCGAGATAGACGGAGTTGTTTTCTCTATGCTCATCTTTTGCCTCACGTATTTCTTGCACAAGTTCTTCAAAGTACTTTTTACTTCATCCGTACCATACAAGAGAATCTAGATTCTCGAGAAAATATGTAACTCTTTTCTCAGAAAGTTGTTCTAATTTTTGATATATATCCATACTATCCTTTAAAAAATAATAATATACTTGATATGAGCAGTATATAGTTAATACCTAAATGAAAAAATCTCTCTGAAATTTTCACGTGTACTTGATATCATAATATGATGGCACCGAGTAAAACAAATGCTAACCAGTAATAATCAATAATAATCTGGTATTCAAAATTACCTTGAATCCATAATTGAATACCTCGAACAATATTAAAAAATATAAAAAAAAGTGCCATGGTAGTACGGAGTTCTGATTTGTTCTTAAAGGAGTTTTTCATAGCTAATACACTGAAAGGTCCTCAAGTACCAAAAATTCATTGTAAGAGACCTCCTGAGAATAACAAGGAGTTCTTAAAAAGTAATGTAGTAGGGTTTAAATTTGGGAAAAATAAATTTTTTACAGCAAAAACACATAAAAAAATAGAAAATATCTTTAATAGAATATCACTTGAGAAAAAATCAAAGATAAACGTACCTATTATCACTCAGATAAATGCTAATACAAACATCTCTCGAAATCGTTGCAATGAAAGACTTTTATAATCAGATATCAAAATAAATATACTTCATATAATACCAATATAGAGTCATAAATATACCGCATGTTTTATATCGATAAAAAATCATAGCAGAGCAAAAGATATAACTAAGCCTCAAAAGCCAAAAATACTCTCTATAAAAAAAGCTATAAAAAATATCATCATGATAATATATACTATATCCATAAAATGTATCTTAATAGATAAACTATTTCTTCATTTTTTTATAAGCTATATAGGCTACTCATACACTCAGGAGTGTAAAACCAA
>JAKVBB010000127.1 GCA_022448215.1 Candidatus Altimarinota bacterium
ATAACTTTTCCTGGAAAATATTTTTCATCTTGAATATCAAGGAGTGGCTCCTAAGATTTCATTCCATTCCATTTCATTTCATTTCATTCATTGCATTCGTGTGATTTCATTCTTCACCGGGGTGTAAAGATTTTTTCTCATTTCATTTCGATCATTTCATTCGGTTTATTCATTGCGTCATACATTCACTGGAAAATATTTATTCGAAGTATTTTTCTTCGTGGAAAAAAATCACGGAGCGTATGAACTTTATTCACGCGGCAGATACTTTTCTCATCTCAATATTGTGAATCACGGGAAAGATATTTCTCTTGATAGAAAGAGTCACGGGGCGGACACTTTTTTCGATTGAAAATATCATGGGGTGTATATTTTTTTCAACCCGGGAAATTACCCATTTCTTGTTTTCGGTAGATTGCATCATCCCTGATGCATTTTTTAATTCCATATCAGCATACCGGCAACACGGAAGACTAGTGCAAAATATTTTTTGTACCATGTTGAAGAACCGAATACATGCTATGCAGTTCGTAAGACATGAATATATTGCTCTATTTCACTCACTTCGCGTAAGTTCGAAGGTTATAACTGGAAAATGATATGATATCCTATTCTTATTCTTATTCTAGATTGACGTTAGATAAGAAAGAAGTCACTGTGCTGTTCGCCGTTATTATCTTGGCATTATCATAGCTTCGAGGAATATCTGACGTAATTTCCCGGCTGATGGAGAATTCAAATTGGAAATGAAACTCCAAAGATTCGAAGATACTTCTTGCGCAAGGGTTGCTAACCAAATTTCTGGTAAGAAATATTTTTTACCTTACCAAGATAATTACCGATACCATAGTCTGTGGTGTGTAGCGTGAGAAAAAACTTTTTTTCATGAGATATTTAAGGGTGCATCGTCTATGGTGTCACTAACTTCCTTCACTTTTCTATTACTACGTAATAGGAAATAGGATTACGAAAACGGGGAGGAGACGTTTTTCGAAGATATCTTTTTTCATAAAATTTCATCATACCCGGAAGTGGATGCACGGGGAGGAAAAGTTTTTCGATGAAATATTTTTGCGAAGAATTTCTTTGATTGTTTTCTTTCCTTATCCGACTCTAATTACCGGGTGGAAAGTGTGTTGCGTTGCAAGTGTTTGTTTTTTTCTTATGTCGTAGTACCGGGTCGAAAGTGTATGGTCTTTTTCTCGTAACAAGAGCCATACGGGATTAATTGTCACTACTTCTCCAAATTGGGATTAGATAATTTTTGAGACAAAAATTTTCCAGGTCACTACCACCTCGAATTTTCCGGTTTGATCGTCTATTATCTAAGGCTGCTGATATCGTAAGGGAAGATGCGAACTTTATCGGACACGTTTTTGATGAAAAGATCAGAAGGATACTTTTATTGATAGAAAATATTATGGGGCATATACATTTCTTCTCGGAAAATATCTATGTCGATTGAGCCATCCCATAAAATTCTACGCAAAAATATTTCATCGAAAAATCTTTCCAACCCCTGTTCGTTGATCATTTCTCTACCGGATCTCCAACACAAGAGCCTTCCCTTGAAATTCTACGCAAAAGTATTTCATCGAAAAACTTGCCCCCCGGGGGGGCGGCGGGGGGCGCGGGGGCGGGGGG
>JAKVBB010000128.1 GCA_022448215.1 Candidatus Altimarinota bacterium
TTCTCATTTTGATCGTGTATTTCTGATTCAACCGGATCAAGATGAAGCTATTTCTGGAAATATTATTGCGACAGTAGATGAAGACAATGAACTCCTCTATTATTTTGAAGTTCAGGATATCAGCAACGATTTCTGAGATGGGATTATTGAAAATTTTCAGTGGAATATTGATAACAAAGAGTTCAGTCTGCCTGGAAGTATCACAGATCCAGGCAAAGCATCTCGTATGAGCTATGAGTTTGAGAATTTCTGAGAGCATGAAATCGAAGTAGTACTCACTGATTCACTCGGAAAAACCACTCCACTGCGTTCAACACTCACTCTAGATAAACAATTGCTTTTGAAAACACCTCTCGAGATATATGAGTGAGAGAGCTTACTCGACTCAGTAGAGTATAACAGCAAAAACCAGGAATATATTATCGATGCTTTTGGGGTTCCATCGCAGCTGCAGTTCTCTGCTCGTTGAGTCAAAACAGATGATCCACTCTATTCTCTCGATTCAGTAACATGGGATTTTAACAGTGATGGAGATATCGATGAAACAGGTATGTATGTGAGCTATGATGTATTCACAGAGTGAAATTATGAACTCACACTGCACTACAATTTTATCCATCGAAAGAAAAAAACATCGGTCAAACTCAGTGAAAAAATCTATATCCAAGCGATTAAAAAGCAAGTCAATCTCAAACTTGATATTGAAAAACAGAGTCAGTATGTACCCGTGACCGTTCGATTTGATGCGTCTCAGAGTCAGGTACTCGGACAAAATATTGTAAGTTTTGAATACGATTATGGGAATGGTATCATCGAAAAAAGAGATGCCATCAATCAAGGTCATATATATCGTCAACCAGGTGAATACGATGTGGTATTGACTGTGACGACAGATACTGGTGAGAAACATTCTCTGACCAAGAAATTGGTACTGACTACGAGACCAGATATCGTACAGATCACCCCAAGTTTATACGATGCTCCTGTCGGACAAGAAATTGATTTTTCATCAGCCCAGTCTTCTGGACAAATCGTATCCTACTACTGGAAATTTGGAGATGGAAATACTTCCGCGGAGGCAAATCCATCCCATAGTTATGATGCAGCTGGGGACTATCAAGTTGAACTTATGATAGAGTTTGCAAACAATAACGTCAAAACTGATACGATAGATATAACGATTGTTCCGTAGTCATCTACAAAAGAGACCTGCCTCATGAGGCAGGTCTCTTTTTTATGCGATATTTTCTGGTTTATCGATTTCAGGAAGTTCGAGTTTTCCCCCGACGCTTCCATCAGTGATATTGAGTATATCCTTATCGATTTTCTTGAAACTTGTTGAGGCACTATCATAGTGTTTCACGGCTGTTCCGAGACTTTTTCCGAGACTTGAATATCTTGATTCAAAACGCTCGAGGTCTTCTCAGAGTTTTACGACGTATTTTTGTATTTCCTTGGCTTGTTGTTCAATCTGGAGGGATCGCATCCCTTGGATCACGGTTTGGAGATAGGCATAGAAACCACTGGGTGAACAAATAATCACTTTCTTTTTAAAGGCATATTCTATGAGACTTTTAGCATTAATTTCACCAATCTTGTTGATAAATATATCATAAT
>JAKVBB010000129.1 GCA_022448215.1 Candidatus Altimarinota bacterium
TTCGGCTCTACTATTGGGATCAAAATAATCGTCTTCAGGAGCATATATCTGACCGTATAGATATAGATATTTCTTATCGTAATTCCACGAATTTGAGCTTACGTAAAACTCTGAAATATTATACTGAGACACATCTTATCGACTATGAAAAATAATACTTGTTCGAAATCTGCTGTTTCTTTGTTGGAAGTTATGGTAACTATCACGCTTTTTATGGTGGGGCTGGTCAGTGTATACAGTGTGGTGTCTTCGACACTTCGTTTGAATGAGTATAATAAAAATTTTATTATAGCATCTCAACTGGCTCGTGAACAGATGGAGATGGTGAGTCATATACGTGACTATAATTTTGTAAACATTCGAAACTGGAAAGCACTTGATGCATCATGATCGAATTTTTGGCAAACAGGCAACTATTATACTGTGCAAAATACTCCTGGGTATTTTCTCGATCTTGATATCCAGCAGATACCTGACTTTGCAGAGTGAGAATCATATCTTACGACCAACATGGCGTCCTATAAGATGTGCCTCAATAGTGAAAATAAGTATCGTTATGATTGTGAGACTGATGTCACTCCAGGTTTTTATCGATATCTATTTGTAGATGAGGTGCGTGATGAGTTTGGAAACCGAGAGCCTGATGCACTCAAATTCGTATCCCGGGTTATTTGGTACAAATGAGGATACGAACAAACCGATATATCTCTTATATTAACTGATTGGCAAAGACGATAATATGAATACAAAAATATCCTCTATATCTGGTTTTACATTGATAGAAGTTATGGTGTCTATCTCTATTATGTCGGTCATTCTCGTCGCTATTATGACTGTGTTTTTTTCTATGAACGATATCAGTCACAAGACAGAGCTGAATCGTCAACTGCAATGAAATATTAAAAATATGCTTGAATTTATGGCAGAAGATATCCGAGTTGACGGTATTGCAGAGAACTGCCAGGTGCTCTGAGCCGATCCTCAAGAATTTTGGTGTAGTAAGGGGGGAAATAAATACTATCTTGCCCGTTCTGACGGAGATGATACTTGGGTACCGACCACTGGGAGCGATTGCTCTGATATCACTGCTCAGTGTCGTTTAGTGATGAATGGTACCCCTCTCAGCAACAGTTTTATTTCTGTTCAAGAACTGAGCTTTGAGGTGCTATGATCTGATAGTCTCGCTCGACTCAGTGTACATATGACCCTCCGACCAGCTCTCTTTCAAGGTATTCAACCTGAGGAAATACAACGCAATACATTGACGATCCAGACGACACTTTCTGAACATTTTCTGTTTCAATAATTTGATTTTATGCAGCAAAACTCCAATACATATTCAGCCTATACGATTATCATAGCACTTTTTATTATGAGTTTTTTATTGATTCTTACCACCTGAGTATTTCGCTTAATACTCTGAGAATTGCATCAAAATCGTGGTTCTGAATCCTACCTCAAAGCCTTTGCTGGAGCTCAATCGGGCCGTGAGTTAGCACTACTGCATATTAAACAAAATGGATATGGATCCTATGATATGATTCCCCATAGTATCAATCCAAGATCCGTGATACTTTCGAAAACACCAAACAATCATCATGCTTTT
>JAKVBB010000013.1 GCA_022448215.1 Candidatus Altimarinota bacterium
CACCAAGTCTGGCATCAATGGTTTGTTCAGAAGTAAGATAGATAGGAGCAGGTACCACACCGGTATTAATATCCTGGGAAAGTGCTCTTGCTTCATCGGGAGTATAATTTCCTGTAATGACTGCCTTTCCACTGTAGATAGTTTCATTTACATTTGGAGCGGTAAGAAGCTCTCCACCAACAAAAATAGCAATTTGTTCTCATTGAAGTCTTTCAGTGAGTTCTCCAAATATCTTGGCTCATTCACTATTGAATACCAATTCTACCATTGGTTGAAATGCCTCATTAAACTGAACCGAAGAGTTCACAAAATACTTATCATCAAGTACTCTTCCCTGGCTGTCTTGAGCTGGTATCCAACCATCAATGACACTTCCTGATTGAGTCAGAGTTGGTTCTGGATTTCGCTCTTTAAATTCTATCTGAACCACTTTTCCAATGGCTTTTTTTGCTCGTTCAATGTTCTCATTATTCTCTAAGCTATCGTTTCCTTTGAGAGGTATTTGAACAATAATATGCTGTTCTCATCCATATGATGCTGTAGTAATAACAGAATCATTAATATTAAGGGTTTCGACCCGCTTATCAATAATAGATTTAAGACCTTCTATAATCTGTTTTTCCTTGGTAGGAGAATAATCATCTTCCTGCTTTGCTTCCGTCAGATCAACCATATAATCCAGTTCAATCCCACCCTGTAAATCAAGTCCCAGTCTATATTGTGAAGATATTTGAGGAATTTGAATATTCAAAGCATTCCATGGTACTACATAATATATTCCGAGTACAATTACCAAGAAAAGAAAAGAAAATTTTGTAAAAATTGATTTCATGAAAATAGAATAAAATATTATTGTTTTTTATTAGCCAATTGACCACAAGCAGCATCAATATCATCTCACATAGTGGCTCTAATAGTAGATATAACTCAATAGTGTTGAAGAATAGATTGGAATTTTTCTATGATAAATCTTGGAGTTGTAGTATACCCATCAGAATTGGTTCCCTCTCATGGGTTATATGGAATAAAGTTTACATGTGCGAGTTTTCCTTGTAAAAGTTTCCCCAGTTCATGAGCCAGTGCTATATGATCATTCACTCCGTTAATCATGATATATTCATAAAAAATCCGTTTATTTGTTTTTGCTACATAATCATCGAGTGAAGCCATAAGATCTTTGAGTGGATAGGTATGATCTACTGGCATAATACTCTTTCTAATTTCATCATTGGGAGCATGCAGAGATATAGCCAAACTAGTTTGAGGAAAATCATCGGTAAACCGTTTAATCCCAGGAACAATACCACAGGTTGAAACGGTAATTCTCCTATTCGCAAGATCGAGCTTCTTTTGATCAGTAATAGAACGGATAGAATCAGCCACATTATCATAGTTGATCATCGGTTCACCCATACCCATATATACTATATTTCTGAGTTTGTTTCCTTCATCATTGAGAAGCTTTGCTGCAAAGAGTACTTGCTCGACTATTTCATGGTAATCGAGATTTCTGAGAAGTCCAAGTTTTCATGTTGCACAAAAACTACAGGCCATTGGGCATCCAGCCTGACAAGAAATACACAGTGTCACACGACCGGTGAGGTGTCGCATAATAACCGCTTCTATATGTTCTCATCCCTTTGTTTTAAAAAGGAGTTTGGTTGTTTGACCGTTGGCAGAGGTTTTGTTGGTATCTACTTCTAAAGAATCATAAAAACAATGCTCACTCAAAAGCTCTCGAAGAGGCTTTGGAATAGTTTCTATTGCATGAAAATCTGTAATAAAATTTTTATAAATCGCATTTTCTATCTGAGCATAGCGAAATACTGGAAATCCATGTTCCTTGAGAAGGTCTTTCACGTTCTGCGTTTCATGGATAGAAAATTTATGAGTAGTATCAGCCAAAATAACAAAAATATAAGAATCAAAATATCACGCGAGATTATATAAATTTTTCTTAAAAAAGAAAACTTTTCTTTTCCGGAAAAATACTTACTATTTCAATAAGTTACTATAGTATGTTAGTAAGTTACTATAGTATGTTAGTAAGTTACTATAGTAAATGAAATATTCTCTCAAAGCAACATCTATTATAGAAGCCATTGTTGTACTTTTAATTATTGTAACTGGAGTCGTTGGTATGTATAGCATCTATATACAATCCATTCGTCTTTCAGAGTGAACGGCTGAAAAAATACAAGCCATACAGATAGCACGAGAATGAATTGAAGCTATGATACAAGTCAGAGATACCAACTGGAACATCTTTAGTGATTATGAAAATTGCTGGAATAGTTTTCATTACGATTCTGGATGTATTTCAAACAATTCAGCCACAACAGATATACCAGCTGGAAGTTACATAATATACAAAGGAAATGATGGTTTTTGGAATCTGATACCCAGAACATCTGGAAGCTATACTGGATCATATATAAATAGTTTTGATACTGGATTTGCAGTATGAAAAGAGTCAAGCTGATTTTACACTCAATCAGGATGACTGGCAACAGGGCTTATGAATCCACGATATACGAGAGAAATTCGTATCAGTTATCCAGGATGAGACTCAAATAGTTGAGAGATGAATATTATTTCTTTGGTACAATGGAGTAATAGAAATTCTCTCGAAGTAAAAACAGTAGAACTCGATACCGTTCTGACAAATTGGAGAGATTAGTTAAATATACCAGCGTTATTTATATCATCATGTACAGAATTTTGAACATCCTCAAAAGATTCATATTTATTTTCTGATAGCAAATACTCAATAGCTGATTCAAATACATGATCCGCTTTTTTATTTGCAACATCATCTCAAGAATAGTTTCATAAGTCTTTTACCATATCTATATCCCATCGACCTAAGTCCTGTCAAATAATATTAGTAGGGGTATTAAAGGATCTTAAGTTATCCATATTAATATTATTGGCATCAAGAATACCAGCAAATATAGACCGAAACTTATCCAGTAATAACATTCTTTGATACTGATAATTTTCTTGTGTTCACAACTTGTTTTCACCAAAAGAAATATGACGAATATCACGAATATCTGCGGTCAAATCTTTCCAAATAACATTTGATATATTTTTCCCATCAACTGCTCTGAACGATCCACCATTTTGGGTTTGAAAATATTTTTTTGCTACCTCTCTCTCGTTCAAACTGGTGACCCCTTGATTCAAGAAAGCATCTTCCATAAAATCAGCCTTAAAATTAGGTTCTGACGCAAATCATTGTACTTTTTCTCTATACTTTCTAAAATTTTCATTCTGATCAGATTCTAGAATAATAAGCTTGTCGGTAGAAGAATATTGGTCTTTTGATTTATTAGAAATATTGAGGGCTCGAACTAATGGAGTAGAATATTTTTTCCAAAAATCTTGAGTATTTTTCAATCTTTTTTCTTGATCATATTTTGATCTATTGTTTGACTGTTTAAAAATCTCTTGAGCATGCCGTTTCATTTCTCAGCCATACCCATGAATATCATCAATTCTATCAGATAGATCAAGAACCACTTGATTAAACAATGAAATATCAGAAGAAAATGAAAGAAAACGAGACATAACCATAGGCATCTGTTCATCCCATATTCATTTTGCTAATAAAAGGGTATTTTGGTCCATATCATGAGCGGTTCAGGAGAACATGAGAACAAAAAATCATTCACTCATATCTTCCATACTTCATCATCTCTCAATTGCTTTTTTGAGCCAACCAATACCATTGTTTACCGTTCCACCAAACATTTCATCTACTCATCATGCCACCATATCTTTGGCAGTTCGTTTCTTGCTCGCATCTTTGTATCATTTATCATATTCATCGCTTGTTCCAGCTTTCCATTTTCATTCGAACTCTTTATGCAACCGACTTCGTCTTTTTATTCCATTATAACCATCTCACTTACACTGTTTTTTCAAAAGCATGAGCATAAGGTTTTCTTCAGAAAATGGGATATCAGATTCTGCTGCTTGACGCTTGAGATCCATATATAATTCATCTCATTGCTTTCATCCAAATGCCTCATACCACAGAAATTTTCCAGCATCTCATGACATTTTTTTGGTACACAAATGTCCATATTTCTCGAGCATAAACATAAGACCAGCTTCTTTTTTATATTGCGGAGTATCTCTATTTTTTAACCACTTTTGAATACGTTCTGTCGCTATAGGAGAATCGACCTTCCCCAGTCATTCTACTTCTTTATCCATTTGTTCTGCTAGCTCACTCTCCAATTTAATCTGTAATTCATTTTGAACCTCATCAATAGGAATAATTTTTCACAGCCACGAAGCTGCCTTGGCAGCATTAATATCTTTTCATTTTTCAAGAGTTGATTTGAGTGAATCGAGTATCATATTTCATCCTGCCAAGAGCTCAGCAAAAGAAATACGATTTAAAAACCGAGCTCTCCAATCTCATTGAATATCATTTTGTAATTCTTCTGGGGAACTTAAAGCAATATCTTTTCCTGTTTCCCAGCTTGGGAAAAAGTCTCACTCCTGCACATAAGAATAAAATTCGTTTAAACTCATTGTATATGATGGAGCTCACTTGATGTATAACTTTTCTCATTGCTTGAGTCTCCCATCTTTGTCTTTATGTTTTTTTTGTTCTTTCTCATCTAAATCATCAAATCATTTTCGCTCACCAAACTGAATAGTAATTTGACTTCCTTGAATATTTTCAATACGAATAATATCATTACTTGAATTGGAAACAAGGTATTCAACTTCTTTATCTTCTGTTTGTTTTTTTCCTATTTCTTCTCTATTTTTTGCTATTAAAGAACCATTTTTTAATTCATGGTTTTCCCAAAGCTTTGAATTTTTTCAACTTGATTCTTTTTCTAGAATATATTCAACGTAAGAGGTTGTTCTCATTGAACTTGAATCTGACTCTTTTCTTCATCAATTCATTCAATAAAAAATACTCCATTTCTTTTTGATGGATCTTTTGATTGAATAAATAATGCCACATTGTTTCACAATCATAATTGTGCTCATTGTGGATCATAGGTATTAATAGTATCTAATAAACGATAAAAATTTGCTTGTTCTATGGTTTGATCTCCATCTAATTGGTCTATTTTCTCACGCTTTCTTTTGATCAAATCTTCTTTAATTTTTCGAGATTCGTGATGCGATTCTGGAATTTGATCAAGTCACTGTTCCAATTCATCTATCTCATCCTGAAGTTTACGAATATACTGTGAGTTTATGTTTCAAATCTCTTCAGATGAAGTATCATCTTTCAGAGGTTCAAAATCACTCACATTTTGTGTAATACCATTTTCTTCTTCAGAAACGTATTTTTGAAATTCTTGATCAGAAAAAATTTGTAACTTTTGTACTTTTGAGAGACCCTTTTGTGCATCTTCCTGGAAATTTGAAATCAACTGATTATATGCAATATTTTTCGTATCACCAGAATTCAAAATATTTGATCATGATCATAAAATTTCGAGAGAAATTTTACCTTCTCAATCCAGAGACATATCATCAACTCTCACATAGAGAGTTTCTTGTTTTCCATTTTTTTCTCTCTGAATGCAGAGCACTGATCAAATTGGAGATTTTTTCAAAGTATCTACCCCAATAGGAGAAAAATCTTTTTCCAAACACACAATAAATTCATCCATATTCTGAGGACCATTTGAGAGAGCCTCTTCATAATCTTGCTTTCCTTCTTGTTCTGCTTGTCAGAATCATATTTTTTTCGCTAACTTTGAAAGTTGTTCCGGAGAGTGAATGTATCGAGTTGAAATATCAAAATCTTCAAATTGACCATTTTTAAAGTCTTCGAGGAATTTTTGAGCTTCTTGAGAAGAAGAATCATCAAATGAGTTCTGAAGTACTTTTTGGATAATTTTATCTACAGCAGAGGAAGAAATAACTCAAACCTTAATAGCCTTTTGAAAAGAAATAGATGGAATATAGAGATAAATAAACTGTTCTAATTCTTCTCATTTCAAAATTCATATCTCCAAAATCCACTCATAGTCAGCAGCAGTGAGATATCAGTTCATTCTGAAGTTCGCTTGAATACTATTATATTCTCGTTGTTGCTCTGCTGTAAGTTTTTCCCAAATTCATTTTGGCAAAATATTATCTAAAGGATTTTTGTTTTGTTTGAATAGATTTTGATCAGGAAAGATTTCTTGTATCAGTTGCTTTCTTTGAACTTGAGACGTATATGATTCAATTTCATCTAAAGAGCGATTGAATAAAATATCTTGAAAGGTTCCTTGATTATCAATCATGACATCAGGAATATCAAAATCTCTTAAAAACAAAGCATAAATATGTTGTTTTTTCTGATCAAGAGAAACTTTATATGGAGTAAGTTGTGACTGAATTTGTTTAAAAAATAGAGTATTTTTATATACCTCATCATAGATATCCTTAAAACGAAGGTTTTCATAAGATTGAAAAAAATAGTCAAGATGTGATCAAATATCCTTTATATTTTTTGCATCTTTAATATCTTGTATAAATTGATTTGCATTTTGTTTATTTTGAAATCATTTTTTTAAAAATTCTTTCACAAATATTTGATCCAAATTTTCCTCTTTCTTCTTATTTTTTTCAACTCCAGATTCACTATTATTTCCAGGTGTATTTGTCATATCAAAATTAGCATAAATTATATTTATATAATTATATCATTTATAGGGAAAAATCTCAAATATTTTTTAGACAAATAAATAAGGCTATATGTATATATAGAAATAAATTATGATAGACAAGTATATTATGGGGATATTTTATTATAGACAAAAGATATTTTCCCTATTTAAAAACATATATCATGTCTATATGTCATTATTGACAGCAATATATAGATTTGAAATATGATCTATTTTAGACTACATTTTAATATAAAATTTTATAATAAATATATGTCTATTATGTATATAGATCTTCGAGAAATTGTATAAAAACGAAATATGTTATATAATATGTACAGATATTTTTTAGAACACATATGAATCAAGATATTTTAGAAAAAGCAAAAAAGTATGTAAATAATCTTCTCATGCCTCTGGAGGATCATTATTATCATCAATATGATCATGCACTTGAGGTAATGCAAAGATCTATTTATTTATGAACTCAAGAGTGAGTGAGTGAAGAAGAAAAAGAGTTGTTGGCACTTGCTGGAATTTTTCATGATACATGATTTATTATTCAGTATGACAAAAACGAACCTTTTTGAGCAAAAATAACCCATAATTTTCTCAAATCAGTTCTCTACCCAAATGATAAAATAGAACTTATTGAAAGTCTTATTCTCGCTACTGATCCAGAATATAAAAATCCGAAAAATATTTTAGAAAAAATTATCAAAGACGCTGATCTGGATAATCTATGAACACAGAATTTTTTTGATAAATGAGAAAAACTCAAAAATGAAATAGAAACTATCAAACAGATCAAAATCAAAGACCCAAACTGGCATCACTCAAGTATTGATCTTCTCCATGCACACAACTATTACACAAAGACTCAGCAACAGGAGCGTTGAGAACAAAAAGAAAAAAATATGAGTATACTCGAAGATATGCTCAATGAACTCGACAGAGAAGAAAAACTTTCATTACAAAAATTTTTGTAACTCTCATATCTCGATTTTACAAAAATCCCCTCTGTCCTTCGGACATCTCCCCTTTATTAAAGGGGAGAATTATTTTTCGGTTATTCTTGATTTTTATCTATTTTTTATATAATCGTTATCATTCAAATAAAAAGAGAAGAAAAAAGTTTTTATTTTTGAGAAACTGTTGAATCCCAATCTTTAGATTGGTTGAGTTTTTCGAAAAATATAAAAATTTATTTCTTTCTCTTATCTTGTCGTATAAACCACATTATGTCCTTCAAATTTACACTCAATAATACAGATAACAAAGCACGAGCATGAGTCTTTTCTACTCCTCATGGTGACATACAAACTCCTGTTTTTATGCCCGTTGGAACCAAAGCAACTGTGAAATGAATTTCTACAGATGATCTTGATACAATGTGAGCACAAATAATTCTCAATAATACCTATCATCTATACTTACGACCATGAGATGAGACTGTAGCACAATTTGGATGAGCTCATAGCTTTCAAAACTATCATAAACCTATACTCACAGACAGTGGTTGATTTCAAGTATTTTCACTTGGTCAATGAATCAAGGATGGAAAATCCTTGGTACAAATCACCGAAGAATGAGTCCATTTTCGAAGTCATATCGATGGATCAAAGCACTACTTTGATGCTGAAAGAGTCATGGATATTCAATCGAATATTGGAGCAGATATTATCATGGCTTTTGATGAATGTGCTCCAGCTGATAGCACCCATCAATATGCGAGAGCTGCTATGGAACGAACCCATAGATGGGCAGAAAGAAGTCTCAAACAAGTAGAAAAAAACAATTCTATCAGAAAGCAAAAGTGACTTCATGAACAAGCTCTCTTCCCTATTATTCAATGAGTTACCTATGATGATTTGCGTATTGAATCAACAAAATATATTGCAAATATGAATACTCATGGGATAGCTATTGGATGACTTTCTGTATGAGAAACCAGTGAAGAAATGTATCGCGTCTTAGATGTTATCCATCCCTATCTCCCTGAAGAAAAACCTCATTATCTCATGGGTGTTGGTCGGCCAGAAAACCTCATCGAAGCCATTGCCAGATGAGTAGATATGTTTGATTGTGTACTTCCAACTCGTCTGGGTCGTCATGGAAGAGCCTTTACGACACATGGAGACATTAATCTCAAAAATAAACAATATGAATTTTCAACTGAACCACTCGACAAAGACTGTCCTTGTGAAATATCTCAAAAATATACCAGATGATATTTACGACACTTAATCACTGAAAATGAAATGCTCGGAATGCAAATACTTTCCTATCACAATCTTGCTTTTCTCATCAACCTTGCAAAACAAGCAAGAAGTGCGATATTAGAAAACAGATTTGAGGAATTTAGAAAAGAGTTTTGGAATAACTTAAACAATAAAAAATAATATTTACAATATATTTATTTTAATATAATATGAGAATATAAAAATTATATTCTTTTTGTAAAAAATGAATAGTCCTCTCGTCCATCAACCAGATCTAATTTCTGAAATAAGCCTCAAAGAATTTAAGTGAGTATTTTTGAAAGAGCTCAAAAGTAATGGAGTAAAATTGAGTGCAAATGACGAGGATAAAATCTGAGAAGCATTTGAGGTATGATATCAAGCACACGATGGAGAAGAAAGAAAAGATGGAGATGATTATGTTATGCATACTGTAAGAACTGCTCTATCAGTAGCAAAATATACAAAAAACCCTTCCATAGTAATTCTTGCTCTTTTGCATGATGTTATCGAAAATACACGTTTCAATTATGATGATATTGTTGATAGATTTTGAAAAGAAACTGCAGATTCTGTAAGAAGATTATCAAAACAGCCTCTCATGAATTATATTTAAAGCATCAAAGCTGAGGAAAATTGGTGAGATGAATTAAAACAACTACTCTATAATATACAGCATGGTGACCTAAAAATATCGAGTACAAAAGATTTACCAAAGGAAATCAAAGAAGCTCTAAAAAAATCAAGAAACTTAGATTACCATAGATGATTAAAGCACTTATCTGAGATAGAATTTATTGTAAAAGCATTTGATAGAATCGATAATCTTTCCACCTGTGGTACAGGCATAGAAGATGGACATAAAAAGAAAACCATTATCTCAACAAAAATGTTTTATCTTCCTTTATTAAAAGAAAAATTTCCTGACATATATAATATAATGGTAGAAAAGGTAAACGATCTCATAGAGGATAACCCTAAAATTCATATACGAAGAGTACCTGCTATAGAAAAAACTCGAGACAAAATGAGTAACAAAATAAATAGTATAGTATGTTGACAAGTATATAATTTAGCAAAGTTCAAATGATCAGTAGATAGAGTGCTTTCAAATGTTGCATAAATAAAAGCTCAAAAATGAGCTTTTATTTTTTTATATTTTCATATAATGGTTTTGTTTAACACTTCAACCAAAATATGTTCTCTGGAATCATCGAACACAAAGCAAAAATTCTTGATAAAAAAGACGGTAGATTCGTGATAGAAAATCACTTTTGAAATGATCTCAAAATAGGCCAAAGCATCGCTCATGATTGAGCTTGTATGACTATAGAAACATTTGATAGCAAAACATACAGTTTTTTTGCGATGGAAGAAAGCTTGAATAAAACAAATTTTTGAGAAAAAAATATCTGAGAAACATTTAATGTAGAGAGATGTTTACAGGTATGAGATAGAATTGATGGTCATTTTGTTTCAGGCCATATTGATACTACTTGAAAAGTACAAAGCATGAAAAAAAACGAGGATGACTCGATGATCCTCACAGTAGAATATTCAAAAGACTTTTCAGATCTAGTAATACCAAAATGAAGTATTACTCTGAATGGTACCAGTCTAACAATTACAAATCGAGAATTATGACTTGTGAGTGTTTGGCTCATACCTCTGACTCAAGAAATCACCAACCTATGAGATCTAAAAATATGAGACCAAATAAATATTGAGTTTGATATGTTTTGAAAATACATTCAAAATTTTACACAAAAAAGTTAAGATTATCTTGAGATAAAAACGTATAAAAATCATAATTAAAAATTAAAAAATAATATGCTCCCAAATAACCAAAAAATTGCCATTATCAATACCAAATGGAATACAGAGTTTGTAGATCCAGCTACTGAAAGTTGTATACAAAGACTCAAAGAACTCTGAGTATGAGAACAAAATATAGATACTTTTCGTGCTCCTGGATGAGTTGAAATTCCTCTTCTTGCAAAAAAACTTGCTGAGAGTGGAAAATACGCTGCCATCATTGGAGTAGCTTTTATTTGTGAGAACCCTATATATCATTATCACTTTGTTGCAGCATCTGTAGTGGAAAATATTATCAAAGTATGAATAGATACATGAACTCCTGTGCTCTGCGTATCACTCAGCCCTGTAAAATTTGACAGAGAAAGTTCAAAAGATATTGAATTTTACTCTGAGCATATGAAAACGAAATGAGTCGAGGCTGCTGAGTCATGTGTAGAAATTATCGAGCTTCATAACTCTCTCTAGTTACATGCTCTATTCAAAAATAACATGAACCGTACAACACTGAAATAAACTCTGAAGAAAAATATGATTCCCTACTGCAAATATTTCAGTAAAAACAGTAAATATACATCCAGGAACCTATAAATGTAATATTGTTATTTGAGAAGAAACACATTCTTGAATTGGTTCGTATAAAAATAAAACACAACTCTTTGAAGTGCATATATTTGACTTTGAAAAAGATATATATGACCAAGAAATAACCATTATTCCTATATATTTTCTCAGAGAAAATAAAAAATTT
Source organism: Candidatus Altimarinota bacterium (assembly GCA_022448215.1). Classification (GTDB taxonomy): domain Bacteria; phylum Patescibacteriota; class Gracilibacteria; order BD1-5; family UBA6164; genus JAKVBB01. Next base: position 11,448 of record JAKVBB010000013.1, read on the forward strand.
GAGAACGTAGAGGACCTACAAACACAAATAAAAAAAGATAAAGAAAGAGCGATAACAAAAAAAACAAAAGTCATCACATTTGGAACCTTTGATAGAGTCCACCCAGGACATACATATTACTTATCTGAATCAAAAAAGTACTGAGATACATTAATCACTCTCGTAGCAACTGATGAAAACATCAAAAAAATCAAAAAAATACCTCCTGAATCTTGAATAGATAAAAGAATAGAAGATGTTAAAAATATATGAATATCAGATTTTGTCATAGCTGGAAGCAACAACTCTCCTCTCTTTTGGATAGAAAAATATGATCCAAATATAGTATGTCTTGGTTATGATCAAATAGGGTTTATTCAAGTACTTGAAACATATATAAAAGAGACATGAATAGATATGAGTATCATTCGTATCCCTGCATACAAAGAAACTATATATAAGTCTTCTCTCCTTAAGAACAAATAAAGGTGCATATATAAAATGTAAAATAATTACTTCCTTATAAAAGAAATATGGATTACTTTCAAAAAAGCATTGAGTTACACAAAAAATTGGGTGGAAAGATAAGCACTGAACTCAAAACAGATATTAAAAACAGTGATGACCTATCTACGGTATACTCTCCATGAGTAGCAGAACCATGTAGAGTGATTGCAAAAGAAGAAGAAAAAGCATATGAATATACTATGAAAGGAAATACAGTTGCTGTAATAAGTGATGGAAGTGCCGTTCTGGGTCTTGGAAACATTGGTGCAAAAGCCAGCCTCCCTGTAATGGAATGAAAATGTGCGCTCTTTAAAAAATTTGGATGACTCAATGCAATTCCTATTGTACTTGATACACAAGATACAGAAGAAATTATCAAAACGGTAAAAAATATTGCTCCATGACTTGGATGAATTAACTTAGAAGATATCTCTGCTCCAAGATGTTTTGAAATAGAAAACAGGCTCAAAGCTGAACTAAATATACCAGTATTTCATGATGACCAACATGGAACAGCCATAGTATGCCTTGCTGGTCTTATCAATGCACTCAAAATTACCGGCAAGGATAAAGAAGAAATTAAAGTGGTAGTAAATGGAGTATGAGCAGCAGGAGTAGCTATTACAAATCTTCTTGTACAGTATGGTATCAAAGATATTGTTGTCGTTGATTCAAATGGAACTATTTATGCAGGACGAGAAAAACTCAATCCAACCAAAGAAATGCTTACGAGTATTACTAATACTGCTTGTGTTCTTGATCCAGGAAGCAAAAAATGTATTAAATGAGGTTTAGAAGAAGCTGTTATATGACGAGATGTGTTTATTGGTGTTTCTGTAGCATGAGCTCTTACAAAAGAAATGGTAGCATCTATGAATGATGATCCAATTATCTTTGCCCTGGCAAATCCTAGTCCAGAGATTATGCCAGATATCGCAAAACAGGCAGGAGCAAAAATAGTGGCGACTGGAAGATCTGACTTTCCAAACCAAATCAATAATGTGCTGGTATTTCCTGGGATATTTGCAGGAGCTCTCAAAAATAGAGTGTCTCAAATCACAGATAATATGAAACTTCATGCGGCTCAAGCACTTGCAAATGCAGTTGAAAATCCAAGCGTAGACAAGATTATTCCTCATCCATTTGATAAAGGAGTTGCAGATATTATTGCTGAGAGTGTGAAATAGATAAATAAGGGACTTAGAGTATTAAGTCTCTTATTTTATAATTTGAGCATGAACAGCCAAAGCTATAAAATTTTCTGTATTCTCATCAAATAGATGAAATGAATCATATCATTGTTTTTTAACGATACGTACAAGATACCCACTCACAACTTGATGTCATGATATACTATCATAACTCACGATCATTTTATCTCACAATTTAAAATTCATTTGTCTCATAACATTAATATTATTTTTTATTTGTGTATGAGGTCATGTAATTACATGTATAGAAGGAGGTAATGGAAAATTATATTCTTCCAAACTTCATGTCTGAATTGATTTTTCAATGAGTTCAGCTACTTTTTGAGAATATGAATTTTGAGAAGCTGGAATATATTCTCATAATACTGAGGAAACTTCAATATCCTTTCAAGTATTTTCATAATCAGGTCATGACAGAGTATTCGACATATTATAAAAAAATTATTTTATTTTGAAAAGTGCAAAACTTCCATGTCCAACACTCTGTTGTAAAATCTGAGTTGGTGTAAGGTTTAATTCTCACCTTACTGATCTCTCAAATGCATTTGCAATTGGAAGAAGAAAGTTATATCATAGGATATTTCATGTATTATAAAGGTCAATAATTTTTTGATAACATCATAAGAGTTTCTGACCACGAGAAGCATTTTTTGAGTCATAATTTACTCATGCAAGATCCATAAATACTTGAGGTGTACTTGAGTCATATTCTTCATATCATATTTGCAAACAAGTACTATCAGTTGCAACAAGCTCGAGTCTTTCGGATGGAAAAATATTTAAAATACTTTCATAACGACGAGTCAAATCTTTTCTTGGATCATTATCTATGGTAGCAGCATTCAGGTCTATCAAAATATAGTCAAGTCATACTCACTTTATACGATCGATCACTCTATCAACATCTGTATCGTTAAAGTAGGTATCAAATTGTGTGAGTAAAGAATCCTCATACATACGTATTGAATTCTGATGAATAAAGAATTTTAAAAATGTACCAATTCTATATATTGCACTTGTATGACCATATTTTTCTCATGGATATAAAATAGTCGTATAGAGTTGTTGTTGAGCTTGTTTTGCTCGCTTTACTATATTATTATCATCCGTACGAGCCATTTCATTGAGAAAAGAATTGAATTGAGTAATACTAGAGAGTGTATCAGGGTTCTGTTGTACTATGTTATTCATTTTTTCGTCAAAATTATCATCGATCACTTGTTGAATAACATCATCTATATTGTCTCAAATATTAAGTTCAGCGAGTGGGGATAGATATCGAGAATGATATTGGAAAATAGCTCTATTTTGTGAGAATTGTCCTGTTTTGAATTCTTTAAATCAAGCATTTTTTAGATTGTCCATCCCATGTGGAAAAGCAGAAGAAAAGAAGTAAAAACCAATAAGAAGAAAGATAGCTATACTTCCCATTCATTGGTACCAGAGTGTGTCATCTTTTTCAATATGATACATGCTCATATAATACATTCCAAATCATATGAGTAATAAAAACACAAAATACATTACTATTCCATACCATACAATCCCATATGCTGATACAGCCCATAGATACACATATATACTAGTAAAAACAAACAGAATTTTTAAGAAAGTTCCTTTATTACAATTTCTTAAAGTAAGAACAAAATACAGTGTTGGGATCAAAAATAATAAGAAGAAATAGATATATCATACAGGAAGTGTGATACCAGATGCCCAAACAGATATACTGTCTCTTACGAGTGGTACATAAAAGAATCCAAGCAACCCAAGACATCCAATAACTGGACCAAGAACAAAAAGAGGATGCTTATATGGAAGAAAAACTAAAATAGCCGGAAGAATAGCGAGAAATATATAACTAATATCTGTAAATTCTCATCATTGATTCACTTGCATTGTGATATTAAATGGAAGTTTTAAATAATTATTAAGACCAGTCTCATAACCAAAATATCTTCATAAGTCTTCATCTTGTGTAGTTCATGTATTGTTAATTCTATCTTGTTGCTTTGCTTTCTTTATATCATTAATTTTATCCTTGTCATATATTTGACTAAAATCTATCTGCAAAGATTGTGATTTTCCGTTCAAAAGAGTAGAAAAAGAGATTTGTTGATCATCATATTGAGTTGATTGGTATATGTTTTTTCCAAGCCAAGGAAGTAATGTAATACATATTCAAATAGAAATAACTCATAACACTTTTCAAATATCACAGAAAGCGTTTATTTTTTTCTGTATTACAGAATATCCAATACATAACAATCATAAAAGTATAGAAATCAAAGAGACCCATGAAATATATTCTGAACTTGGTAAAACTACATTCATCATATCCCATAAACCAAAATAACTAAAAAATCAGTTTACTAAAACAAGATAACCGAGTACTCCATATCCTCATAAAAATACAAAAAAGACAATCCCAATACCTGCTATAATAGTCAAAAGTGAGGTCAATTTAAAAGCAAATAAAAACCCAAGTAATCACCCTACAAGCAAAAATCATGGGAGTGCCTGACGGGTGCTATATTTTTCTTTGATAATATTTTTGAGTATTTGGAACAGGAAATACACAGTTACAATAGAAAAAGCAAACAAGGCAGGATCGATCTTCATATCTTTTGCCTGTTGAAAAATAATCATAGGAAGTGCTATAAATATTGCTGAAAGAAACAGTGGGATATTAATAAGAGTATGTTTCTTTTTATTCTTAAAAATATCATGTGTAATAAGTGCAATAAAAACAACGGATAATATACTTCATATATTATTCAAATAAAAGGCAGCTCGATTCGACTCGAACAAAAATCCAATACTCGTAAATACTTGCCATGCATACATACCTCAAAACTTGAGAGATTCTCCTGTTTGAGCAATCAAATTTGGATAATTCATATATATCCCTAAATCATCCCAACCTATTGGCATAGGACGATATATACTGATCAAATTAATAGAAATCAAAAAGGTAATAACGATAAAAAAGAATTCACTACTCAGGAGATAGGGTTGAATTTTTTCTCTCAATTTTTGAGAATAAAAATCATGTCACTTGAGTTCAAATACAGGAATCGAAATTCATTTCAGTGTCGGATATATATGTCGGTAACTCAAAGCTAGAATTCATACACTTAAAAGAATAAATATTCAGAGGTTATATATTCAAAAAAATGAAATAATAGCGAGAAGAGTTATGTATATAGCTCATCCAGATACAATATACATAATAGATCGTAGAGCAGGTGCTTCTTGTTGAAGAATAAATTTTTTTTCAAATAATTGTTTTCAGAAAACATAAAAAATAAATATCAGAGCTCAAGGTAATAAAAGAAATCACAAAATTCAAAAGAATAAACTCAAACTATTGCCAAGAGGCATATTATTGAGAGAAAAAAACACAACACATAAAATACCCAGGTGTATCAATCAATATCCTATGAGGTTCGCAAGAGAAAAAGATACTTGTCTAGAATCAGAAATACACTGTAATCATTTATACAATGCATATACAATTCATACAAATACAATATACAAGCTATAGCCATCAAAGCTTTCCTGATGAGCTGGAACACTATAGTAGGTGTAAATAATAATAGATGAGAATAAAATAAGAAAAAGTAACTGAGAAATATATCGCATAAACTCCAATTTAAAAATAATTACTTTTAGCATACAAATACCACTCTATATCGCAAGAAAAAATCTCAAAATACCTTTACAAATATATATATGAGACTAAACTCAAATGAATTGTAATTTCGTACTATATAAATGATAGATCAGCATAAGACATTAGCAGAAAAATTTATCAAAAAATGATTTTGGCTCTATTTATTTAGTTTTATTATTGCTCCTATTTGATATATAATAAAAATTATTATATCTGGAGAGCTGAGTGTCAGTGAAGTTGGTATTCTCTATTGAGTGATTAGTCTCATCATGTTGGTCAGCTCATTCAACGACTTTGGTATGACCGAAAGTCTCAATCACTTTATACCACGATTTTTTACCGAAAAGAGGTTTGATAAAATAAAATCTATTCTGATGTATGCATTTTGCTCTCAGATGATAACCGGAATACTGCTAGGATTATTCTTCTTTTTTTGAGCTGATTTTATCGCTGCGAACTATTTTAAAACTTCTCAAGCAACTGACATACTCAAGATCTTTTGTCTCTTTTTTATAGGAACCAATGTATTTCATATAGCTACTACTTTTTTTATCGCAACACAGAATACATTTTATAATAAGCTGGTTGATTTTTTTAGGATGGCATTTTCTCTAGTATGTGTGTTATGAGTATTTTTCTTTGATGTTTCAAGTTTGGTCAATTATTCATACGCTTGGATTGCATGATTATACCTGTGAATCATAGTGGCTGTCTTTGTATTTTATACAAAATACTACTATAAATACTTGAGTTCAGAAAAGATTCTCTGGGAAACATCTTTATTCAAAACAGTGTTTAGTTATGCAATATGGGTACTTCTGTGAGCTCAAGCTGCGACCATTCTATGACAAATGGATATGCAAATGATTATATATCTTCTTGACACGACTCAAGCATGATACTATACCAACTACCTGAGTATTATATGAATTCCTTTTCTACTCATTGGTCCGATATTTTGACTGCTCTTCCCTATTTTTTCAGAAATGCACAGCAAATGACACATAGAAAAGATACGACAAATAAAATCTATCTTCCTCAAAAATTTTATTGCCGTGTGAATTGCATTTAATATTTTATTTTTTGTATTTTCAGAAATTATTGCGTTTATTCTCTTTGGAGAAAAGTTTATAGAGTCATGAGTGATTCTCAAATACTCTATCCTCTTTTTGGTATTTAATTTTATGCTTCAAATAAATTTTAATATCATGGCTGGGATAGGTAAAATTAAGGACCGGGTGAAAATAATCTCTATTGCACTGGTATTTAATTTTATCATGAATTTTATACTCATACAGCATATTTGAGTATACTGAGCTGCACTGGCAACAGGGATGTGATGGATACTTATCTTTGTACTTTCAGAAATCTTCTTACGCAAACATTATCTCATAAAATTTGACACTCTCTT
>JAKVBB010000130.1 GCA_022448215.1 Candidatus Altimarinota bacterium
GTGTGAAGGGTTTGATTGTGATTTTGAAGTAGTCGTATTTCCCAAGGATATAGAAAAATATGGAGATAAACTTCAAGAAGATCGAGTCGTAGTTTTAACAGGAAATCTATCTGTTAATTTTGAATATGGTCGCAGAAGTATTCAAACACGAGAAATGAAGATTGTGACTCTTTCTCAGGTACGAGATCAAGCACGAGATCTGGATCTCTTTGATAATAAAAAACGCTATACCAATGTGAGTTTGAATGTAGACTCTCTCTCCTCTCAGGAACAGCCCTCAACCCTAGCCTCTCAAGCCCCCCATCCTAACCTTCCCCCCGAAGGGAGGAAGGAATATATGGAATCAGAAACAAGTTGAGAGCAAGATAAAAATGATTTTGAGTCTGATTTGGAAGAAAAAATTACTCAAAATAAAACGGAAAAAGAACAAAAATTCGATCATATTGATCGATATGTAGTGGATATTCCTTCAATCGCAAAAAAGGAAGATCTACATACATTGAAATCATTTCTTTCTGAACAAGCAAGTGGAGAAATTCAAATTCTTATTTCTCTCAAAGGACAAGAAATAGATACGAAAATAAAAGTCAGTGATATTGATGCCGTGAAAAGGTGGGAAGATGAGACGTGGGGAGTCTAAACCTTCTCACTCACCTCAAACAAATGTTCATGCACCGTTCGATGAAAATTGGCCATATCCATATTTTCGATAATTACTCCCATTTGTTTTTTAAAACTTATCATAGCAATACAGTTTCCATACACCATCAGGTCTATGGGAATTTTAAATGTTGTTGGGAGCCAGGTATTTGTTTTTTCAGCAAATAGTCTGGTTTTCATAAATTCTCTGGCAAATGGAGTATCTTCGAGCAGGTCATGTAACGTATTTCCGTATTTTTTTAGGTTGGCCATAAAAAGATCCATATCTCCTACCGTGAGGGTAGAGAGGTGTTGCTCAATCGAGAAAAAGCTCTTGATTGGCTGGAACTGTGTTGAGACTTCTTGGTAGATTTGTCTGAGTCATGTTTTTCATTCGAAATATCGTATATTGGTCGTTCCAGATCCTCCTACAAATAACGTATTGAGTTCAGGAAGTTGAGTAGCAAATTTTTCTTTTTGATCTTCGAGTTTTTTGAGAATAAATTCAGGAGATTCAGCAATGTATACCACTCGTTTTCCTCGAAGAGATTGCGATAGATATCCCACCTGAAGCAGTTCATTGATATAGTTGATCACACTGGTCCGTTTGAGTCCGGTTTTTTTTGCTACTTCTGTTGTGAGACTGGCTCCATTTTCGAGAATTGCTAGGTAGACCTGGGCCTGTGGTTCTGACATTCATATCTGTACGAGGGTATCGATGAGTTTTTGCATAGTGTGGTGGGAAAAATATATGTATATCAGTATATATGTTTTACTAAAAAATGACAAATATTTTGACACTTATTTGATCAGAAAAATATAAAAATACCTTCAAATACATGTTTTTATCAGAAAAAAATATTTTTACTTTGAGTGTATTTAGAGAATATATGCTACAATCTACCACGAAACGCAACTTTTTGAAAAATGTATTAAGAGAGATAGAGTTGTGTTTGAGTTTTAATT
>JAKVBB010000131.1 GCA_022448215.1 Candidatus Altimarinota bacterium
TTATAAGTAACCAAATAAGGGGTAGACCGAAAGTCTATTTAAGAAATCATACACATAAAGTTTTTGTGTGGCTGTATCATAAATAAGCTGAGTACTGATACGTTCTGGGTGTCGAATACGAAACAAAACTTTTTTTTGTACAAAATCATAAAAGTAGATATGACTATCATTTGATGCAAAAGCGAGTATCGTTTCATCAATCAGAACTGGAGGAGCAAAGATTTTTCCATGTGTTTCAATTTTATGCAGTAGAGATCCATCATCTGTCGAAATATGATAAAAATATTTATCGGTACCTCCAATATATATATTATTTCATAGACAGAAAGGTTGAGCATATACAGCATTATTGGTTTTATACTTCCAACAAAGTTTTCATGAAAGTACATCAATCGCGTATACATAGCTATCAAAACATCCAAAATAGAGAGTTGTTTCATCTTCAGAGAAACAGAAGCCTCATTTAATAGGAGCACTCAATTGCAACTCAAATACTATATTTCCATTATCTGATCTGGCACATACGAGTCTTCCATCATTCCCTCCACAAAATACAAGACCAAAACGACGATGGTATGCTGGAGAACAATGAACATAATCATCAAAAAAAATCTCCCATTTTTTTTCGCCACCCTGATAGTCCAAGCAAGCAAAAGAACCTTTATGCTGTGTTCCACCATGTTCCAATCCAATAAATATAGATGCATCTTTAGATGAAAAACAGGCAGAAGAACCAATCCAGTCACTCTCGATAAAACTCCATTTGAGCGATCCATCATTGATATCAAGAGCCGAAAGATTTCCATCATAGGAACCAAATACTATGGTATCATCTACTCGTAAAGGTGATGAGAGGATGTTTTTATGCCCTCTTGTTTGATCCACTTGAAATTCCCAGTTGACTCTACCCGTATCACTACACAGTGACAAAAATTTTCCAGATTCTCATCAAATATATATATTTTTTCCATATTTGAGAGGATTTGATTTTGGTACTTCTAAGAACCTGTTTGCATGACTTCATACAAAAAGTGTGTCACAAGGTGGAGTCACACTTGCATATCGAAAAATATGTTTGGGAGCATTCAGATGTGTAGCACCAAGATTGAGTCAAAAATCGCTCAGGCTGAACTCAAAATCAAGTGAGAGGTCATATTGTTCTAAAAAACTTTTTCCTCGACTACTGCCAAAGTTCAACCATACAAATATCTTATAAATATCTCTCTTATCTGCTTCGAGTGCCTGCCGAACTATGTTGATACTCTCTCCACTATGAAACAGATCGTCAACAATAATAATTTTCTCATCAGTCAATTTTCACTCGATTCTATTTCAAATACCAGAGAGCTTTCTCTGTTTTCTGATAAAAAAACCATGTACCTGTTTGCCTCTCCGTTGGCCTTCTAAGATAATTCCAGTGACAAATGGAATCGCTCAGGTCTCGAGTCACCCGACCTGAAATGGAAATTCATCTTCATATTTATCCCAAAAAAAACAACATAATTGCTCCAAATATTGGCCATGCATAAAAACTCTACGGAAATCAAATAACCAATTTCCACCATTGGAGCTAAACAAAAAATTATTTGGCTCATTTTT
>JAKVBB010000132.1 GCA_022448215.1 Candidatus Altimarinota bacterium
TTCTCACAGCCACTATTGTTGTGACCAATCTGGTTGCAAATGGTTTTACTCGAATAGATTTTTTGGGAAATTATTTTTCTCTGGCAAACTGGTGATTTGGATACCCTCTTCTTGGGAGAATCAGTGAAATGACCGCTCTCATACTCCTCTCTACTTCAAATATATGGAGTATGAAAAAACTCTGAAAAAATTGGAAGCGTATTCAGCGTCTTTCCTATCTTTATTTCATATCAGGTGGACTGGTTGCTGCTCAGTTTGAACCAGTATGGTACTATGGAACTATGTGAGTAGTGGGAGTAGTATATGGAGTGATTTATGTGAGGAAAAGATTTAAAAGCTAGTTTCCCCTCTACTCTTGCACTTTCCCCTTTTTTCACTATACTCCAATTATAAAATATATTAATCAATAATATTGTAAAATATGGCAACTACCGTAGCAGTTACAATACCTGAAAAGCACACTCAATTTTTATCTGATGAATCAGAAGTAAATTCAGTACTTACTGAGTGTATTATGGATTACGTAGAATTTAAACAGGATGAAGATACTCGAGAGAGACTTGAAAATAATACATATTTTTCTTCCTTAGAAAATCAACTCGAAAAAAAGCTATGAAGTTTATAATAACACCTTTTTTTCTCAATCAGGTACAAAAATTGGAGAAAAAATATATCAATATTTCAAAAGACCTTGAATCTTTTGAAAAAAATATAGAATCAGAGAGTTCATTTTCCAGGCTCGGGAAATGACTTTTTAAATACCGTATAAAAAATTCATCGATCCCTGTTTGAAAAAGAGGAGGTTTTCGTATTATCGTAAAAGTATTAGATTGAAAATATTTGCCTCTTATTATATTCCCAAAAACAGAAAAGGATAATGTAAAAGATATCGAAATAATACAAGCATTTGAAGCAGTTATACAACAAATATAAATTAATATAGATTTAGAATATTAAACCCATGGGAGAACACCATATTCACACCATCCGAGAAAAATCACAAGAGCGAACCTCTATCATTGATGAGGTTTTACAAGCATGAATCAAAAATATTGATACCCTCACTCGAGATAACTTCCATAAAATCAAAAATAAAATCTATGGAAAATACAAAGTAGATAAACCAATTCCGAGTATAGAGCTGATCGAAAGATATAATGAACTCACAGCAACTGGAGAACTACCAGAAGATCTCAGATTTACAAAGATTCTCAGAAAAAGATGAGTCCGAAGTCAGTCCTGAGTCACGGTTATTTCTCTGCTGACAAAATTTTGGGGATGTCCGGGGAAATGTGTGTATTGCCCTACTTTTGAAGGACTTCCAAAATCATATATCCCCAATGAACCGGCTGTTATGCGAGCTGAACTCAATAAGTTTGATGCCATTATGCAGATTCATAACCGACTCCGAGCACTCGAAATTACTGGACACAAAATCGAAAAAAACGATGTCAGAATTATTGGTGGAACTTGGTCTGTTTACCCTCTTGAGTATCAACAAGATTTTATTAAAGGTATTTATGATGCCTTTAATACCTATGATGATATGAAAGCATATATCGAGGATACTAATCTGTCT
>JAKVBB010000133.1 GCA_022448215.1 Candidatus Altimarinota bacterium
ACAGGATTTTGATCAAGACATCTGGCATCGTTTTATTGGTCTTCCAGGAAGTATTGGAGGAGCTGTCTATGGAAATGCGGGTTGTTTTTGACTCGAAGTGATGCACAACTTCTGCGAAGCCAAAGTATTTGATATGCAGACCTGATATATACAGGTATTTGATAGGCAGCAGATGCAGTTTGGATACCGAGACTCCGTGCTCAAGCAAAATCCTGGGAGATACATCATCATAGAAACTCGCTTTGATCTCTCAGTAAAACGTGAAAAATACCACAGTGATGTAGACAACATCTATTTTCGAAAATATAAACAACCAAGTGGAAACAGTTGTGGAAGTTTTTTTAAAAACCCTTCTCGCGAATGTTCAGCTGGGTATCTGATCGAACAAGTATGACTCAAATGATATCAGATATGAGGCGCTTTTTTCTCAGAAAAACATGCTAATTTCCTCATGAATGATGGGACCGCAAGCTACGAGGATCTTCTATCACTGATACAACTGGCACAACAGCGAGTGGGGGATCAGTTTGATATCGAACTCATAAATGAAGTACAGATTATCGAAAATAATATTCCTTAAAAAATTCCTTTATTCTCTCCTTTTAAAAAGGAGAGATCCCGCTTTAGCGGGAGAGTGGATTTCTGAAAAACAATAGAAATAAATGATATAATTTAATACTCATTATGCCAGAAAAGATACGATTACAAAAATACATGAGCCAAGCGGGAATATGTTCTCGCAGAAAAGCAGAAGAGTATATCGCTGCTGGACAGGTCATAGTCAATGGGGCAGTAGCCCAGATTGGTCAGTCGGTTGATCCAGAGAGTGATCAAGTAGAACTTGGGGATCAGGCTGTCAAACAACAGTCAAAATATGTCTATTATAAGTTCCACAAACCCCGTGGAATTGAGACTACTTGTGCTCAGAGAGATGGACAGTCTATTATTGATATCATGGACGTACCAGAGCGAGTGTTTCCCATCGGGAGACTCGATAAAGAAAGTACAGGACTCATAATTATGAGTAATGATGGACGTATTACAAACTATCTCACACATCCTCGCTATGAACATGAGAAACAGTATGTAGTAGAAGTATTTGGTCCCATCCATGATCGACAGCTCCAGTCTATGTCCGAAGGGATGTTTATCCTCTGATCAAAGACCAAACCAGCCAAAGTAGAACGTATGTCATCGGGTACTTTTTCGATTACACTTACCGAGTGAAAAAATCGTCAGATTCGAAGAATGGTCGAAAAACTCTGAGGAAAGGTAAAAAAACTCAAGCGAATACGAGTCGAAAATATAGAGCTCTGAAACCTCCCGGTTGGAGCTTATAAGAAACTCACTGCTTCAGAAAAAAATGAACTTTTTGAGAGGCTTGATATTGAAAACTACACAGAGTAAGTTCTATATCATCCTTGTTGTTGGTTTTTTAGATATATCAGATAACATTTAAAATTTCCATGAAACAAGCAAATAAGAAAACAAAAATGTATAAACCGTCGAGGTGTGCATACACCGAGCTTTTATACATTTTTAGATTTCTTTTGCGAAGTGGAATGAAAAGAAATTTT
>JAKVBB010000134.1 GCA_022448215.1 Candidatus Altimarinota bacterium
GACTCATTTAGATTCGGCTGAGCTTGATGAGATGACTATATCATAAGTTCTGAGATCAAAACTCTCAAATGCTTGTGGTCGCAGAATACTCGCAAATTTATGATGCTTATTGAGTAGGGGGATTTTTTGTACAAAACTTGAGATAACTTTTTTCCCTCTAAAAATGGGATGTTGTTGTTGCCAAAAAACAGAGCTAAAAATATCTGCATGTGGAAACATTATAATAAGCTGTGTGAGTACCACTTCCGCTCATCACCAGTCTTTGATCCAGTCACATACAATGGCGATTTTTTTGTCTGAGTATGGATGTATTTCTTGATTCATAGGGGGTATTGTATGAACAATAGATTCTTTGTAAAATATCTTTTTTGTCCATTAATAATAAAGTAAGAAAATTGTTTGACTTTTAAGTGAAATCCATTATATTTGCTACCATATATTCATAAAAACCAAAAAATAATGTCAACAGCCGTTTTAGATACTCCAACTATTACTTCATCATTCATCGATGTGCTTCAGTCACTTTCTGAGAAAGAACGAGGTGTCATTGAACGAAGAGTTGGACTGAGTGGTCATCGGGAAACACTTCAAAGTATTGGAGATTCTTTTCAGCCTTCGATTACGAGAGAACGTGTTCGACAAATCGAGGAGTCTGGTATTAAAAAAGTGGGTCGAATCATCAAAGCAAGTGTACTGTCAGATATTCAAGCGCTTGCCAATAAATTTTTAGCTCTCCATGGAGGAGTATTGACTCGAAACAAGCTTATTAATGCTATCGTCAAAGAACTTTCACTCAGTAGTGATATGAATGCTGCGATCATTGAACTTATTGTTCAATCTGACTATAATATCGCAAAATCTAAGCCAAAACTTGGAACGCAGACCTATTTCACACTTCCTGATGCGAAGAAAAAAACGATCGAAGCAGCCCACAAAGAAGCGCTTCGCATCCTCAAGAAACGAAAAGATGTGATGCAGCGAACCGATCTCTATGCTCAAATTGCTGATTCGCTCGAAGCTGATCATGGATCACTCGAAACAGTATTTCTCGATTCAGCACTCGATATCTTTGAAGATCTTGTAAAAGGTGAAGAAACACTCATTGGTCTCTCAAAATGGAAAATTCTCAATCCAAAAACACTCAAAGATAAAGCCATCTATGTGATGAAAAAGGAAAAAGTACCGATGCATTTCATCGATATTTCAAACCAAATCACCTCATATCTTGGTGAACAGGTAAAAGTAAATACAATTCATAATGAACTAATTCGAAACACTGAGTTTGTACTGATCGGACGAGGGATTTACGCTCTCAAAGAATGGGGCTTCAAACCAGGGACCGTCATCGATGTCATCGTAGATGTACTCAGTCAAAACGGAGGACCTATGAATACAGAAGAAATTGTAAAACAAGTTCTCAAAACTCGAAATGTAAAAAACACAACTATTTACATGAACCTTCAAAATAAAAAGATCATCGAACGAGTCGGTCGAAACTACTACCAATTGAAACAAGCATAATTTGAAAACCTTTGCCACCCAAGCAGAGGTTTTTTTTGAATCTATCTT
>JAKVBB010000135.1 GCA_022448215.1 Candidatus Altimarinota bacterium
AACTAATCTATTAAAATATCATATTTTAAAAATCCACTCTGTCACGCATTCGCGTGACATCTCTCCTTTGCAAAAGGAGAGAAAATGTAGCTTATAAAAAAATCTGAGTCTACTTGTATTTCCTCTATATATCAATACTATACATTTGATACCTGTAAAAATTCACATATGTTCCTTTTTCAACTTTGACGAGAATACAAACTCTCTATTGCAGAAATACTCAATGTATTTCCGGATGGAAATATAGTATTTTTTGATCAAAAAAACCTCATACTTGATCATATAGATGAGAAAACTATTTTAGAAAGATCACCATACCTCGGAGGAAGTATTAAAATATCAGAAGTTTCGAAGTATAGAAACTATGATGAGATATATGATTATATTGCCGAGAGAGCGTCTGAAAAATGATGAAAATTTCAATATGGCCTCAGTGTTTTTGGTGTAAGATCAGATCTGAAAAAACAACTCACTACCATCAAAAAATACCTCAAAGAAAAGTCAATATCATCACGCTTTGTCAATCAGGATTTTAGCAATGTTTCTTCAGCGACTATCATAGGTGAAAAACTGGTACAAAAATGAAGTGATTTTACGCTTATATCTTCGAGAGATTGATGAGATATCTGGCTTGGAAAAACTATTTGGGTACAAGATATAGAAGGCTATTCAAAACGTGATTACGGAAAATCCAGAGACATGCAAATCGGTATGCTTCCTCCAAAACTCTCACAAATGATGATCAATATTGCCTGAGGAGAGCATATATATGATCCTTTTTGTGGACTTGGAAGTCTTCTCATAGAAGCACAAAATATGTGAAAACAGTCTATCTATGGGAGTGATTTTAATCCAGAAATGGTGCAACTCACCGCTAAAAATACAGGGAGTCATAATATATTTCTCTTTGATGCCAGAGATATGGCAGAAAATAATATCTTTGAGAAGCAGACCATCGATAGCATTGTAACAGAAGGTTTCCTCGGTGAAATTATGACAAAGAAAAATATCTCCCACGAAAGAATCAGTATCCAAAAGAAAAATCTCTCAAAACTCTATACCAAGTTTTTTAGCTGACTTCAATCCATATGATTTGATGGAGTAATGGTCATCAGTTTTCCATTTTGGGAACTCGAGAAAAAGTACGTATATTTCAACGAAATATATGATATCCTAGAAAAATACTGTAAAATCCAGGATATATTTCCAAAAAATAGCGAGCTGCGAGCATCCAAGCTCTGATCACTTCTCTATAAAAGAGATACTCAACTCGTCGGACGAGAAATATTTAAACTTAAGATAAAAAATTAATTTTTATTTAATTCTCACTTGCAAAATAAGTACTCATTATGTATAATACATGTATTAATATATGTATATATTATTATATGAATATTGCATTTGATCCAACAAAAATAGGAAATACCGAATATCAATGAGAGCTTATTCGAGGGATCAGACATAAGGGGCTGGTGGATTTTCAATGAACAAAGTGAAATGTTTGACTTACACTTCTCGACGTACAAAATATTGGGAATTTTTCACATGATGAAATAATAGAGCTCCTCA
>JAKVBB010000136.1 GCA_022448215.1 Candidatus Altimarinota bacterium
CATCTCGTTTATCAAAATCTATGAGCTGACCGTTTTCTATAGTTACGATTCACATACTTCACATAAATCCTCCGGTCGGGCGTATCTCATCTGCATTTTGAAATACAATGAGATATTTACGAGGTCATGAAGCTCCGATGATATCGAGAAAGGCATCGTAGTTTAGGTTGAGTAATCTATTGAAGCTATAGGCTTTTTTGAGGATTTGATTGGCTTGATCTATCTTATACGCGATATATCCGTCCGATAGATCTTCAATACTATCATAGTGTGAGATAGCTTGCCCAAGTTGGTACTGTGTTTGTTCAAATTCAGTTTTGAGGTTTCGTAGGAGTTGGACATATGAGATATGTTCGATTCACCGAGATTGTATTTGCTCAGATATTCAGCTATAGAGATAGAAGCTTCTATCTCAGAGTTCAGTGAGGTACTTCCCTGCTTTGATAATATGGTATCCATTTTGGATATCTCTTTGAGGGATGATTTGAAATGGAAAATAAAGTATATCAGCGAGTATAAAATCAAAACGTGCATCGTTGAGATGCTCTTGCATGCGTGTGATGTTTCCAGCATCATCTCGGAGTTTCAGAAGTCTCTGGTATCATGACTCAACGTATGATATAACAAAGAGTTTGGATAACCAGAGAAAACAAGCCAGGAAAAACAACACAGCAGCGAGTTGTATGACACCCATATATCTTCCGTATACGTGATGATGATCATTCAGGTATTTTGAACCAAAGAGGCGTGTATGCCAGCTGGGTTTCCCTGATGCATCCAGTGATGAAAAGAGTTTTTTTGCTGAATGGATACTGTCGAAGTTTTTTGTGGGAGAATGTATTACTTGAGGGTCTTTGATACCGCTTAATTTAAGCGAGCCTTTCTGTGTATCATGTATTGTATCGATATGCACTCCGGAATTCTCTATTAAAACAACCTCATCAGATGTATCGTCCTGGATGGTTATATCAATTTCTTCTGGGAGTCCATCAGAATTACTATGAATATCGTTGAATTTCATAAAGGAAGCTCATATATATTGAATCAAATGATATAAAAAATACCTCTTTTTGGCAAATAAAAAAGTTATGCTCCTCTTTTTCAATATATCCTCAAGGAGTTTATTCACATCTTCTACATCAAGTTCTTCATCCTTGTTTGGAATATCATCCTTATTATCATCCTCTCCATCATTTGTTCATCCACCTACCACTATCTCAACGGTCTGTACATTTCATCCTCTATCTGTGACTTCGAGTATGGTGGTTCCGGTAGACCTTGGAAATACTTTAATAATAGGAGTTTCTCCATCGCTGTAGTAAGTCAAATAAGCTCGGGCTATACTGCTGTCCTTGATCTTGAGTGATTTCACTCCACTGTGAGACTCTCGTATGCTGACGTATTCAAACTCCTGGCTTCCTTTGAGGTTGAGGGTGTTAGTTGAAAGTATGAGTTTGGTGTATCTTCAGTTATTTTAATCTAATAAAAATCACCAACTCATTTATAATTTGGATTTGTACGAATTATATTCATATCTTTCGTCATTGATGGAAGAGAT
>JAKVBB010000137.1 GCA_022448215.1 Candidatus Altimarinota bacterium
CGGGAGCCGAACATATGATTTTACTTATGATTGCACTGCTTCTTGGACTTGGATTCTTCAAACTTCGAAAACAAGCATAGTTTCTCCCTTATATGATTTAATTAAATACTTCTGATATATTTCAGGAGTATTTTTATTTTTGTCAATATATTATTCTGTTCTGAGATTTTTTTGTATGATACAATAATGAGGTATATAAATATTTTAGTTTTCTATCTTTACACCCATGTTTACTACTTTTGACTTTATAAAACAACAACTTCGAGCTTGTCTTTTTTGTACACTGGAACAATGAGATATTCAAGCAGCACTTGCTGAGGACGTACCTGAAGAAACCAGAAAAACATTTCTCAAAGAAAATACAGATGCACTCATAGCTTACCTGCATGAAATCGATGATAGATATAACGATGAAGATCGTGATGTACAAGGGTGAGATGATATTATTTGAATCAGCGATTTTAATCCCTTTTCAAAAGATAAAAGAGCCGTCCGACTCTTGTTAGTAGAACTTGGTTTTGATGGGTTTGGTTGGACAGGCCGATCTATTGAAGATATTCAATCGAAACTTAAAGCATATCAGGGTGATAAGCAAATGATTGTTACAAAAACACAGGATGCAAAAGAAGAAGTACAAGAAGAGGTAAAACAAATGCTTGAACATAAAACCGTTATCCCGACAAAAGAGACAGAAAATAAATCTATAAAATCAAAGCTTCGACAGTTTGATCAACATTCATACGAACGATTTCTCATCGATCTCTTTGATGCTCTACAGGGTGATAATTTGTTTATCAATGATACTAAAATTACTCAGGAAAATATTGATGAGATTATGTGAGTCCCATCAAGTAATCTGAAACTCAAAAAAGCTATTTATGCTCACTTTGGATATAAAGATAGTCGAGGTTGGTTTGGGAGAAGTTTTTCACATATTTTTGGATGAAAAAATTCAGGAAAAATCATCGAGCGTATTCAAAATAATGCAGATGCAGTCGATATCAGTAGCCTAGATTCGATGAAAAATTATCTCTTTGATTTTGATCATGATAGTGATATTGATACTGCATCTCGTGATGCGGTAACTGAGGCACATTTCGATGATATGGTATTTACGATTGATATTCTCAAACACGTTATTGAAAACCTGGGCTATGGGCGAGATCTTGAACAGATTAAGCATCCATCATTTAAGCTCAAATTTACCACACTTTTAGTTGAAGCACTCAAGATGCGTATTCCAGCAACAGCACTCACCAAACAGGGCGGACTCAAGGAATATACGAATCTCTCTATTCAGTATGAAAAAGATCTTCGAACAAAAATTGCAGCGACATTTTCTGATGAAGCAGTATGAGAAGAACTTAAAAAACAAGGTATTTCAAATACCCCAGAAAATATCGAGTTAACAAAAAAATGGACGATTATGGCAAGTTTTGGTCATATTCGATCACTTGGGGTAACCAAAGATATTTCAGAAATTACAAAAGGTTTCTTAAATTCAACGACTATTTGAGCGGATCATGAGTGAAATCTTGCTTTTTCAGT
>JAKVBB010000138.1 GCA_022448215.1 Candidatus Altimarinota bacterium
AATCCAAGAACGATAGAGAGCATCCATGTTATTTTATTGATCAGAGTAAACATAGTTATTTTGTAGATTAAGTAGTTTGGCTATATACATATCTCAATCATAATGACTATGAAATTTTTACAAATTATTTTTTTTCACCTATTTTTTAGAGTGATAAAAAACTATATAAAACATATTTATAAAATATATGTCAACGCATTTTTGTATCAGTATTTTTTATACCCCTGCATTCTTAAAACAGAAGATGATATAGATATTTCTTCTGTCTTTTTTTGTATACTATTTAATTTTTATTTAATAATCTGTATTCTATTTAAATTGTTTTTTTAGATTTCAGTCCATATATTTTATGTATCATGTTATATATAATTTATAATATTCATCTCTCTCATGAACTCTCTGTATAGACTATGTTTTTGTGTATTGTTTCTTGTATTTCCACTCACTACATTTGCTGAGAGTCATGAGCTACTCAATTATGAGGTATATGGAGAGTACGAATCTGGTGTTTTGTATTATAGCCCCTTGGATATTCATGAACAATATCGTTCAGGTTCTATTGCATCTCTGAGTGTTGAAAGCAGAAGCCACCATATACTCACACGAGCTCCCCTGAGTTCTTTTGTTACCAAGCCTTTTACACTTGCATGAGAATTTATCTACTTCATAGCAAATGGTTCTGGTGTAGGTTCTTCACCATCCTTGTATCGTATACAAACAGATGGTTCTGAAACCCAAGAACTACAATCTGCTCTCTATTCTCAGCTCATCGGATCGACAGATACGAAGCTATATTACCAAGATTTTGTGTATTCTGCTGGGAGAACGCTTGTATCAGTACACAATACCACTACACTTGAAAACCAAGTCGTTTCTGAGCATCCAGCTGAGTTACTTGGTTTTTACGATGGAATATTAGTATGGAGAGAATTCAGTCCAGATGGAGAGATACTGGCTGTTTTGCATCCAGGGAACTCTGAAGTTATTCGTAGTGATGTGTGAATCAATGGTTTTGATGTGAGACTGCATACAGGATACCTCAGTTGAGTGCATCATGAAGATGGGAAGATATATGTATCACGAAGTGATACTCCGAGTATCATATCTGAGTTTTCTGCCACTCATCCAGATGAAGTGATCTATGTAGATGATCAATATGTATTGTACCGAGATACGAGTGGAGATATGTTTCGTGTTGCTCATGATGGCAGTGATTACAGAGAGTTGTGAGATGCAAGAAGTTTACAAAAATACCGTGTGTCTGAGGATCATCCAGGAAAGGTATTTTTTATAGACCATCACTTTACACTTCGAGTATTAGATATTCAGACACTTGAACTGGAAAGCATAGAGGCTTCTTATGAGTTTGAAGATTTTGTAGCGATCGATCAAACACAGGTATATCTGAGGGGATTTGGGTCGACGTATGTGGTATCACTTCGTTCTGAGCTTCCGCTTCCAACACAACTCACACAATCTATTGAATCTCCTCTTTTAGAGCGAGAAGATGTTGCAGTATGAGAACAGATAGGTCGATTTCAATCTGG
>JAKVBB010000014.1:0-12682 GCA_022448215.1 Candidatus Altimarinota bacterium
GTGAATGAGCTTATCAAGGAAATTGTACATTTTTTCTCCTCGAAGTGTAACAGTCAATCCAACTGGCATACCAGCTCTTAATTTAAAGTTTGAAATCGCTTTTTTTGCATATCGTACAATAGCATTTTGTCCTGCAATTCGACTTAAGTGGTCTTGAAGCACTGAAAAATCTTTATTTCCTGAACGAATATATGTACCAATACCCATATTAAGTACAATTTTTTCGATTTTTGGAATATCCATTACATTTTGAATTTCAAGTTTTTCTTTGAGTGCAGGAATGACTTCTTTGTTATATTTCTCCTGAATCATAGGTAGTTTATATTAAGTACAATAAAATTATTTTATAATAAAATCTTTTGGTTCACCTCATTTTGTTGCAACGGCTTTTTTTGAGTATCGGAATTTTTTATTCTTCCCTTTCTCAGTAATCATTACATATCCAACTCGTGTAGGTTTTTCAGTAAAAGGACATACAAGCATAACGTTTGAAGCATCAATAGCTTTTTCCATTTTGATAATTTGACCTGCCTGAGTTCCTTGTTTTTTAATATGTCGTGTCACAACATTTATATCTTTTACAAGGACTTTGTTACTTTCTGGAAAAGCTTTGAGAACTTCTTGTTTTTGTCCTCTGTCTTTACTTTTTCCTGACATAACCTGAACGGTATCTCATGTTCTTATTTTCATAATCGTTTTTTAGTTATATTCTTTTTCTCTTTCCGATTTTGGAAAGAATATATGTCATTATAATACTTCTGGAGCAAGAGAGACTATTTTTTGATACCCTTTTCCTCGAAGTTCACGAGCAACCGGTCCAAAAATACGACTTCCTTTTGGATTTCCATCGTCTCCAATAATAACACATGCATTATCGTCAAATCGAAGGTAACTTCCATCTTCTCGTCTGATTTCTTTTGATGTTCGTACTACCACAGCTCGAACAACTTTTTTCTTTTTCACTGCTCCGTCTGGTGCAGCTTTTTTTACGGTTCCAACAATAATATCTCCAACAGAAGCGTATCGTCGTTTTGATCCTCCAAGAACTTTAATACAAAGAAGTTCTTTCGCTCCTGAGTTGTCGGTCACCGCTAATCTGGTTTCTGTTTGTATCATTTTGAGATTTATTTAAATAATTAAGCAGCGATTTTTTCTACAAGTGTCCATCGTTTATTTTTAGAAAGTGGTCGTGATTCTTGGAATACAACCATGTCTCCGACACTACATTCGTTATTTTCATCATGTATGTGAAATTTTTTCGTTTTGATGAATTTTTTCTTATATATTGGATGTGGTTTTTTTGTATCAATAGATACTACCGCTGTTTTATCCATTGCATCACTGGTAACAATACCTTTTAGCTTTCTCATGGTAATTAGAGTTATCAATATTATTGTACATTAAATTTTTTTTGATTTGCAACTGTTTTTATTTTTGCAATGTATTTTCTCAGTGCAGTAATCAAGTGTGTTTGTTTGAGTTCTCCAAGTTTCAATTTCATTTTAAGAGAAAATTGTTTTTTTCCAGAGTCTTTGAGCTCTTTTCTGAGTGCTTTCTCATCCATTTCACTCAACTTATCTATTGCTTGGAGTTTAAGATCTTTTATTTCTTTCATAAGAGCGTCAAATTAATCAACTAATATTTTGGTCTTTACTGGGAGTTTATATGATGCAAGTCGAAAAGCTTCTCTAGCAACTTCTGGTGAGACTCCTGTTATTTCAAACAGTACTCGTCCAGGTTTTACCGGAGCTCTATACATATCAACAGATCATTTCCCTCAACCCATAGGAACCTCAAGAGGTTTTTTGGTATAAGCTTTATCTGGAAAGATTCGAATCCAGATTTTTCCTCATCTTTTGATGTATCGAACCATCGCACGTCTGGCTGATTCAATTTGTCGTGAAGTAATGAATCCTCGAGTGGTTGCTTTGATGGCAAAGTCACCAAATGCAACTGTCGAACCTCGAATAGCACTTCATTTGAGTCGACCTCTATGGGTTTTTCTGTACTTCGTTTTTTTTGGTTGTAACATTTTTAGCACATGTTAGTATATAAACAATTTTTTCTTGTCAACTTTTATTTATAAATATCTCATTTATAGATCCAAACTTTGAGTCCGATAGTTCCGTACACAGTTTCTGCTCTCATAGTTGTATAATCAATATCTGATCGCATCGTTTGCGTTGGAATATTTCCGTCTTTAAAAGTTTCTTTTCTGGCAATTTCTGCTCCATTGAGTCGTCCACCTACTTTGATCTTAATACCTTTTGCTCCTGCTTCCATTGCTTTTGCAATCGCTTGTTTGATAGCTCGTTTATATGGCATTCGTTTTTCAATTTGATTGGCTACCATAAAGGCAACGATTTTTGCATTTGCATCTGGTTTTTTCACCTCTCGTACTTCAAGAATTGTTTTTGTTCCAAGTTTTCTTGTGAGAAGTGTTTCAAGGTGATCTTTTTGTTCTCCGGTTTTTCCAAGAATCAAAACTGATTTTGAAGTATATACTACTACTGTAATGATTTCTTGATTTTTTGAAACGAGTACATCACCAAGAGGAATTCCTGTGAGTTCTTTTTTCAATATTTCTCGAGCTTTTACATCGAGACCAAGAGTACTTTTGTATGTTTTCTTATCTTCATACCAACTTGATTTCCAAGTTTTAATATATGGGATTCGAAATGCAATTGGACTTACTTTATGTCACATAGTTGTTTATTGTTATTAATTAATACGATGTATTATCTAACCCAAGCTCGGGTCGGAATAACACACTCTCAAATATTATTTTGCCTGAAGCTCAAGAGTAATATTACTCGTTCTTTTCAGAATTGGATGCATTCTTCCTCGAGAAACAGGATTTCATCTTTTGTATACAATTCATTTTTGTATTAAAAGAGTATCAATGTAGAGTGAATCAATCTTTTGTTTACTATTATGCTCAGCATTTGAAATTGCAGAGTGTAATACTTTGTAAAGAATATCAGCTCATTTTTTTGGAGCGAATTTCAAGAAATTGAGTGCATCAGTTGCTTTTTGTCCTCGGATTACTTCTGCAACAACTCTGAGTTTCTTTGGTGAAATTCGGATATTTTTTCCGTAAGCTTTCATAATTGTTTTAATTTAGTATGCGAAAATATAAAATTATCTGTTTCCAGAGTGTCCTCTAAATGTTCGTGTCATTGAGAATTCTCCAAGTTTGTGACCAACCATATCTTCTGTAACAAATACAGGTACATGAGTTTTTCCATTGTGAACTCCAAATGTATGTCCAACAAATTCTGGAATCACAGTACAGGCTCGTGCCCATGTTTTGATGACTCATTTTTTTCCAGATTCATTCATGGCAACAACTTTTTTGAGGAGTCTGTCGCTAATGTATGGTCATTTTTTTAAACTTCTTGTCATAAAAGTGTTTTTAAAATATTATTTTTTAACTTCTCTTTCTTCTTTATTTCAGAAGAGTGTATTTTTCTTCTTCCCGCTATCCCGGGAAAGTGGGAGAAGCTACACCATGAGTTTTCATGCTCGTGTTTTCAAGATCCATCTTGAGGTAGTTTTTTTCTTGTTTCTTGTTTTATAACCAAGTGCTGGTTTCCCCCATGGGGTTTTTGGAGCTTTCATACCAATTGAAGCATGTCCTTCTCCTCATCCATGTGGATGATCAACTGGGTTCATTGATTTACCAAGTACGGTAGGTCGTTTCCCCATCCATCGACTTCGTCCCGCTTTCCCGATTACAACTTGATTGTGATCTGGGTTAGAAACTTGACCGAGTGTTGCGTAACATTTTTTGTGTACGAGTCGGATTTCTCCTGATGGCATTTTCACTTGTGTGTATTCTCCTTCTTGAGAAACAATGGTTCCAGCAGAACCTGCTGAACGAATACTTGATGCTCCTTGCCCAACAATCATTTCAAGGTTATATACTTGGAGTCCAGTTGGAATATTTGAAACAAGCATTCTATTTCCTGGTTTGAGTGGAGCTTTCTCTTCAGTAATCACTTCATCTCCTACTTGCATTTGTGAATGAGCAAGTACATATCTTCTCTCACCATCTTTATAACACACGAGTGCAATGAATGCTGATCTATATGGATCATATTCAATGGTTTCTACTCGAGCAGGAATTCCTGATTTATCTACTGAGAAGAAATCAATGAGTCGGTATTTTTTTGCGTGTCCTCCACCTTGGTGTCGTACCGTAATTCGACCAGTGTTATTTCGACCTGCGTGTTTTTGGAGTTTTACTGTCAGAGGTTTATAAGGAGTAGAAGTAGTAATCTCTGCAAAAGAGTTCACACTCATTCCTCGTCGCCCTGGAGTGGTTGGTTTAAATTTTTTAATTCCCATACTATATTATATTAATATTATCGTAATTTGGTGCTTTTATTTTATAAGAGTGAAATCAATTTTATCTTTTTCATTCTTGAGTGTTATATACGCTTTCTTACTTGATCTTTTTCTCAGTTGCATAGTTCTATTTTTTCCATATTTGAATTTTTCTCTGGTATTTACCATATTCACACTTTGAACCTCTACTCCGTAGAGCTCTACAATAGCTTTTTTTACATCTATCTTTGTTGCATCATCAGATACTTCAAATACGTATGTATTACTATTTACTTCATTTTGAGAAGTTTTCTCAGTGATGATTGGTTTTTTTAATATTTTATACAGTCTCATGATTTAGAAGTATTATATAATTATTTTGCAAGTCCATCAAGATATTCAAGTGAGTCTTTCAAAAGAATAACTCGGTTGTATTTCAAAAGGTCTTTTATATTGAGATACGAAGCCAGGATGGTTTTTACATTTGGAAGATTTGAAGCTGATTTTTGAATCATTTCATTTTTTTCCGGAAGAGCAAGAAGAAGAGTATTTCTTTCATCTTTTTTTGCTGGAGCTACTGCATTTAAAATAGTTTCCATATTTTTTGTTTTGTATTCTTTCAACTTAATAGCATCAAGAATAATAAGATTTTTTTCTTTCAATTTTGAAGAGAGAACTACAAAAAGTGCTTTTCTTCGTTCTTTCTTATTCATTGATTGTGTAAAGTTCACGGTATTTCGTGGACCAAATGCAACTCAACCTTTCTTTCTAATTGGAGATCTGTTTGAACCCATTCGAGCTCGTCCAGTACCTTTTTGTCGGTAGAGTTTTCTAGTAGACCCTCTTCGTTCTCCTCGAGTTTTTGTATGAGCCACTACTTGTCTCGCATTCGCAAGTTGGTATACCAGTGCTCGGTGCACAAGTCCATCATTTGCTTCGAGACCAAATATGTCTTTATTCAACTCGATAGGACCAAGGTCTTTTCATTTTTGATCAAAGAGATTTGTTTTCATCTGTGTTTCTAACCTTATAAGAATTAAAGTGTGATATATACTTCAGAGTTTCGTCCTCCTGGAACTCCTCCTCGTACTCCGATAACGGACATATCTTTATTTATTATTTCAACAGGAACTTTTTTGAGAGACACAGTGAGACATCCGTGATGACCGTGCATCTTTTTTCCTTTGTGTGTTCTGGTTGGTTTTCTGTTCCCGATAGAACCAAGTGCTCGGTGAAATTTTGAACCGTGACTTGCTGGTCATCCGTGGAAGTTATGTCGTTTCATAGCCCCAGTGAACCCTTTCCCCTTTGACACTCCTTGGAGTGTTACGGTTTCTATTCCTTCGAGAATATCAAGTGTGAGAGCATCACCTATTTTATATTTCTCAAGATCTACTTCTTGGATTCGGAATTCTTTGAGTGTAGAGAAGTTTTCTTTTGGAAGTGCTTGTTTATCTTTTCCAAGTTCTGCCTTTTCATCTTTTTTAAGAACTCCAATTACAAGAGCGCTATATCCATCTTTTTCGAGTGTTTTAAGTCCAACTACTCGAAGTTGTGGTACTTCAAGAAGTGTTACAGGAATGAATTTGTCCTCTTTGAGAACTCGTGTCATATCCAACTTCTTTGCTATGATTCAAGCCATAGTGTTCGTGGTATTAACATATTAAAATCAGAGGTTAAACTTTTTCCTGAGTGAGAAGTTCTCTTTCAGGGAGTTCAACTTAACCTATCTTATCGTAAACGTATCGTGAATTTACAAAAAGCGAGAGGATTATATGAAGTTGTTTTTGTTTGTCAAAAGAAAAAAGTGTTTTTGTTGATTTTTTGATAAGATTCAGAAAAATTAAACACTAAAATACGTACAAAAAAACTACTCTTTTGAATATTTTAAGTAGTTTTGTTAAAATGAATAGGTAGATTACGCAGCCTCATCAAGATGGGTATATGTATAGTCATCTTTTAATATCACATCTCATTCTAGAACTTCTTCTTCAGGCTGAAGAGATACAACTGGAGTTGGAAAAGATGCACCTTGTTGTTGTAGTATATCAGATGGAGATGATGAAGTATCAGTTATCAAAAAATCTCTTCTAATAGCAAGAAAGCGTATATAGTAGGCCAAAAATGTTTTCATAGATTTTTCCCGAGATTCTCTATCTGATATTTGTGATATTTGAGTAAAGAGGTCTTTTATTTTAGCTATAGGGGCAATTCCTGGTGATGTAAGCTGAAAAACAGCATTTGGATTGGTCGCTAAATGAAGATATCTTTCTATCATTTTTAAACTTGATTTTTTATTTTTCAAAAGTGCTCTTGTTTCAATTTCAGATACTTCCTTAAAGGCAGAAAATGTATTTGCTATTTGCGATACACGCACTAACCCTTCATCAATCTTTTTCATTTTGTTCGATTTTGCTTGAGACTGTTTTTGCCTCCTAAAATCTGGATAGAGAACATTATCCACTTGAGCTTGTTTTTTAATTCGATTTTCAAGATGAGATATTTTTACTCTTAAACCTCTCTTACCTGTACTAAAAATAGCATATTCTCAATCATATCTGAGAAGTTTCACTGGCACTTCTTTGTTATCAGATTGTTTTGTATAGAGATATGTTTTTCCTACTGGATAGTGTTTCATAATTTCTTCATGACTCAGTGGAGTATCAGCAGACACAATATTTTTTGCTTTGATAACTTGAGAAGCATGACTGCTCGTATGATCTAGTAATCTTCTTACCCGAGGAGCAACAGAAGCAAGAGGAGTAAAATCTGAGGTATTTTGAGTATTAATCATAAAAAATCTTTTTAAAGCTAGAGTTGATACTATTATACACTATATAGAGTAGATTTGTCTAATATTTAGAATAAGAATATATTTTCTCGCATCTTTCTTGTCTTTTTTTACTTTTCATACAATTAAGAGTGTTATTTAATATATATGCCTATGTTCAAAAAACATTTAAAGTCTCATTGAGTAGATTATCTCCAACATCAAAAATTGGCTTTCTTCTTTGCGAAACAATCAATAAAAGCTGGTATTATGGCATTTATACATTGAATAATTCCGTTATTATTCGAGACAAGTGCGAGTGAATTACATAAAAATATACTTCCTGAATATAAGAAATTACTCGAAGAATTTCAAAAAAAGCATATGAAGTAAAAATTCCTACCAAAAAAATGTCATGCGATAAATTTTGTAATTATATAAAAGTTAAATATAATTAAGTTTATAGTAAAATATAATAATAACTTAAATGTATTTAAGTAGAAAGAAATATATTGAAAGAATTGAATCATATATCAATAAACCTCTCATAAAAGTAATTGTGGGACAAAGGAGAGTATGAAAAACGGTCTTGATGCAGCAAATTATAGAAAAGTTTCAAGAATCGGAAGTAACCTATATCAGCAAGGAAAATAAAGATTTTGATTTTCTTTATGATGATACGAGCTTGAACGACTTTTTGAAAAAAGAAATCTCAAACTGAAAAAGATATATCTGTATCGATGAAGTTCAGCTTATACACAACTGGGAAAAAACAATCAACTCGATTTTTTCACAATACCCTAAAATAGACATCTTTCTCACTGGATCAAATTCAAAAATGCTCTCATCAGAACTCTCAACACTCCTCTCAGGAAGATATATCGAATTCCATATATTCCCGTTCTCATATGAGGAATATTTAGAGTTCCATAAGCAAGAAAACAACTTTGATACATTTAAGTGATATATACATCAATGAGGACTCGCACTGACCTATGAACTCTGAAATAATGAACTGGTATCTGAATGGATAAAAAACCTAAAAAATACTATATTTCTCAAAGATATTGTCTCAAGGTATAAAATAAAAGATGTATCTTTATTGGAAGATATATTCTTATTTATCGTCAATAATATCTGAAATATTACGAACCTAAACTCTATTTTAAAGTACCTTAAATCAAAACAAATACATACGAACCTTAATACTCTCGCATCATATATTTGATATCTCAAAGATGCTTTTTTAATCTATGAAGTCAATCTCTATGATTTACGATGAAAACAAGTATTCGATAGAGAAAGAAAATTTTATATTTCCGATCATATATTTAGAAAATATCTTTTCTCCGGTTTTGATACATGAATCTGAAAAATACTCGAAAATATAGTATTTTTAGAAGCAAAAAGAAAGTGATACGAGGTATATGTATGACGAATACGAGAAAATGAGATTGACTTCGTACTCGAAAAATGAGGAAGGAAAAAGTATATTCAAGTAGCCTATATACTCAGTGATGAAAATGTCATAAAAAGAGAATTTTGAAACCTCGACATGATAAATGATAATTGGGAAAAATATGTTATTACTATGGATGAAATAGATTTTTGAGGCAGAAATGGAATAGAGCATATTTTCATGAAAGATATGCACAAAGTTATTTAAAATTTTTCTTTCCTCTCACTCCTTCTTGTCTTTTTTTTATTTCTCGCTATGATTTGCTGGAAAAATTTAGCTTTTTATAGACGTAGATAAAATATGCAACAAAAACTCCTTGATTTAAAAAACGACTTTCTCAATAAGCTTGAAAATACCACTTCTCCCGAACAAGTAGAAGTCCTCAAAAAAGAATTCTTAGGAAAATGAGGAAAACTCCAAGATATCTTGAAAGGTATCAAAGACCTTTCTGTTGAAGAGAAAAAAGTAGTCGGACCTCTTGCCAATGAACTCAAAAATGAAATCGAACAAAAGGCAGAAGAAAAGACTCTCTTACTTGAGGAAGCAAAGTTTGAACAACAAGTAGAGGATGAGCAAATCGATGTCACGCTTCAATTTCCATCAAAAAAGAAAGGACACAAACACCCTATCAGTATTACTTCTGAACTCTTAGAGGATATTTTTATCTCACTTGGATTCAAAGTAGAAGATGGCCCTCAAATAGAAGACGAGCAACACAATTTTGATAAACTCAATATTCCAGATAATCACCCAGCTCGAGATGTATGGGATACCTTTTGGATTACTGATAAAATCAATGATACTAAGGCCAGTGGAAAAAAACAACTCCTACGAACACATACTTCACCCATACAAGTACGAACCATGCTTAAATGAGATCTTCCTATTAAAATAATCGTTCCTGGACGAGTCTTCAGGTACGAACAGGAAGATGCTCGACATACCTGTAACTTTTATCAACTCGAAGGACTGGTCGTATGAGAATGAGTGACTTTTGGAGACCTCAAATGGACACTCGATACGGTTATGAAAAGACTTCTGGGAGAAAAGACTGAACTCAGATTTAGACCGAGTATTTTTCCATTTACTGAACCAAGTGCAGAGGTTGACGTGAGTTGTCAGATATGTAATGGTACCGGAAAAGTAAAAGGTAAAAAATGTAGTATGTGTTCTGGAACCGGTTGGGTAGAACTGCTTGGGGCTGGTATGGTACATCCAAAAGTCTTGAAAGAAAGTGGAGTTGATCTTGAAAAATATTCTGGATTTGCCTTTGGTATGGGAATCGATCGAATCGCTGCACAAAGATTTAATGTATCGAGCTCGCGAATGTTCTATCAAAGTCGATTGAAACTGAATGAACAATTTTAGTTTCCAAAATTACGAATATCATATCGATTATTTGTAATTTTATTTTACTTATACACTCAATCAAAATGCAAGATTTAAATTTTATATATCTTATACTACCATTTCTATTTTACTCGCTTCAATTTGCAATACTCACAAAATACTCTCGAAGTGAGTGAAGTATGCAAATATCTTTTTATAGGCAATTATGAATCATCTTAATTGGGATTCCTTTATTTTATTTTTTCCCTATAGACTTTCATCTACTAATAGAAAATATTTGATATATACTATTAACCTCATTTTTGTGAGCCACCTATCTATTCATCAACTTTAAAAGTTTAGATTATATTCCTGTTGCCGTACAAACAGCATTTCAAACATCCAGTAGAGTACTTCTCACTATCTTAACTTGAGTACTATTTTTCACCGACACCTTGAACCTATACCAAGCAATATGAGTTCTGTTATTGCTTATTTGAATATTTTCATTACTGCAGAAATGAGTTTTTGAAAAAAAATGAATTTATTTATCTATTTTATGATGAGCATTATTAACAGCAAACTGGTACTATTTTGTACTATATTCGAATAATTTTCATCCACTTATGGCATGATATATTTTGGAATTTTTTAATGGATTATTTTTATTTATTTTCTTAATGATTCAATCATTTGGTAAATCAAAATCAATCGAAAAGTCATTTAAAATTAAACAAAAAAGTCTATTACTCATCTTAGCAACATCTCCACTCCCCCTTATCTGAAGTTGAGCCATTTCAAAAAGTTATGAGATATATGACTTCACCATTGTATGAGTGGTACTCACCATGACAATACCTGCATCAATGGTTTTTGGATACCTAATATTAAAAGAAAAGTTATCAAAAAAATCTATTATCTCTATATTTCTCATTACCTTAAGTATCAGTATTATTAAATACTTTTGATAATAACCTGTAAAAAAATAATGCTTAACTACCTCTTCATATTCTTGTGTTCTGTCATCATGTCATATGCCATGATACGTTTCTGTATTCCTCTTTTTTACAAACTCAATATTCTCGATAACCCAAAAAAATATCAAAAAAAGCGAGATCCCATTCCCTATGCCATGGGGATTATTTTCTTTGTCTGTTTCCTGGTAATCAGTTATTTTTTTGTTGATTATGACTATAAGCTCTGACTGATTTGGGTCTTTGGATTCTTTATTACTGGACTCAGTTTTCTGGATGATATGAATGAAGTTCCTGCTCATGTCAGATTGATATTTCAGATTATTATAGGAGCGATCATTGGTGTGACATCCATTAAAATTGGCTATATCAGTAATATTTTTTGAGGTATTATCAACCTGGAAACCTATAGTTTTTTTGTAGGAAATTTACAAGTATACGTAATACCTCTTATTTTTACTATACTCTGGTATGTATTTGTATTTAATGCTCTCAATTGGAGTGATGGAGTCAGTGGGAATACTTCTGGAGTCAGTCTGATATCGTTTTTTATTCTTTTTCTTCTCTGAGTTATTCTTTTTCAAAGTGACAACTATATAGAAGGAATTAAAAACGCTGAATTTATAATGAAAATGAGTCTCATTCTGGTATGAATTCTCATTCCTTTTTGGTTCTTTGATGTACAAGAACGCATACTCATGTGAGATACAGGAACGATGTTTCTTGGTTTTATGTTGGCTACTTTGGCTATTATTGCTGGTGGAAAAATAGCTACGGTACTGGTTGTATTTGGAATCTATAGTGTCGATGCTGTCTATGTTATTATAAAGAGACTCCTGGCAAAAAAGAACCCTCTCAAAGGAGACTTCACTCACTTGCATCATAGATTAGAAAAAATAGGACTTTCAAAAAAACAAATCCTTACTCTGATCTATTCTCTCTGCTTTTTCTTTGGTCTCACAGGTCTTTTTCTCGATAAAACTGGAAAAATTATTGTATTTGGTATTATAGTAGTAGTAGTTATTTCACTCAACAAGATTGTTGAAGCTGGTATAGATAAATGGAAAAAAATATGAAAATAGCATTTTTTTGAACCGGGGATTTTTCAAAAAATATTCTCGCAGATATATATAAAAAAGAGAATATAGAAATAGTTTGTGTGGTATCTCAGCCAGACAAGCCAGTTGGAAGAAAAAAAATACTGAAGCCAACCCCAGTGCATATATTTGCAAATGAAAACAATATAGATCTTTTTCAACCGAAAAAATTAAAAGAGCCTATTCAGAACCCCCCTCCTAACCTCCCCCCTATTAAGGGGGAGGGATATTTAGATGATTATCTAAAATCTCTTGATCTTGATTTCATTATCGTAGTAGCGTACGGAAAAATTATTCCAAAGAGTATTCTCGATATTCCAAAGTATGGATGTATGAATATTCATGGAAGCATACTTCCTGCGTATCGATGAGCGAGCCCTATACAAGCCTCTATCCGAGATGGAAATACCAAGACAGGACTCACGATTATGTATATGTCTGAATGAATGGATGAATGAGATATTTTGAAAACTCAAGAAGTAGAAATCGGTCCAGATGATACATCCATCGATATCTTCCAAAAATTTGAAGAAATTTGACCAGATCTTCTCATTCAAACTCTTGATTGAGTCATACAATGAAAAATAGATTGAATTCATCAGGATGACCCTCAAGCAACTTACTGTGGAAAAATATCAAAAGAAGATGGAAAAATAGATTTTCATACTCTCTCTGCCAAAGAAATATATGCTCGAGCCAGAGCCTATACTCCTTGGCCGGGAAT
>JAKVBB010000014.1:12711-17594 GCA_022448215.1 Candidatus Altimarinota bacterium
AGTAGTGAGCCCCCTCCCCCCAGCCCCCTCCCTAGCAGGAGGGGGAGCTCCTGGAAAAGTAGTACAAATAGATAAAAAAACGATTGGTATAATATGTGCAGATAAAAGTATACTACAAATAGAGCAAGTAAAACTTGAATGAAAAAAGTCTGTGAATATACTCGACTTTATCAATGGAAATAAAGAATTTTTAGATTATATTTTCACACCATGCTCAACATAGCTCTTAATACATTTCGTGAAATTGTGCGAAACAGGTTTCTCTATATCATAGTATTTTTCGCATTTTTTTTCATACTTTTTTCTCTGCTCTTGAGTAATCTCACTCTCTGAGAAAGTGAAAAAATTATTATCGATTTTTGACTGGGCATGATAGAGATATTTGGGGTGGTAGGAGTGCTTTTTGTAGGTTCTCAGCTGCTGTTTAAAGAAATAGAAGGAAGAACTATTTTTCTCATACTTTCAAAACCGATCAAACGGTATGATTTTATACTCGGGAAATTTGTATGATTCTCTGCGATTCTTGCCCTACTTACTCTCGCACAATCTATTCTATTTCTTATAATACTGAGTATTAAGTGACTGGATATTACGCTTCTTATCAATATGTCACTGGTATTTACCTGGTTCAAACTCGAGATTCTGTTGGCTCTGGTCATATTTTTCTCTACCTTTATGGGAAATATGATTTCGATACTCGCTACACTCATGGTGTATGTACTCTCACACAGTTATTCTCTGCTTATTGACCTGGCTATCAGATCAAAAAGTGAAGTATTTTTACTCATAGCTCAAATATCTCAACTCCTCTTTCCACCACTCGAAGCTCTCAATACGAAAGACTCTATAGGATTTTTTGATGGTTTTGGTTTCACATATTTTTGACTCAATAGCCTGTATGCACTGTGATACACAGGACTTATTTTGTTTCTCACTATCTGTATTTTTCAAAGAAAAAAGTTTGAAAATTAGTCAACATATACATAAGCTCCTTCTCCAAAAAATAACTGGCCTCAATAAAGATCAGTTATTTTTCAACCCTCCCCCTAACCCCCTCCCTAGTAAGGAGGGGGAACTCTACGATAATTATATAAAAAGATACCTATCATGAGAGCCGATTGAATATATAGTAGAGAATGCTGAATTTTACTGATTTGATTTCTTTGTAGATTCTCGTGTCTTAATACCAAGAAATGATACTGAAATCATGGTGGAAAAAACCATAGAAGAATTAAAATGAAAAAATAATAGCATCTATATAGATACTTGAACAGGAAGTGGATGTATTCCCATAAGTGTAGTAAAAAACATAACCCCTCCCCCTTCGAGGACTCCCCTTAAAAAGGGGAGAGAAAACATACAATATTTTTGAGTAGATATTTCAGAAAAAGCTTTAGAGGTTGCTCATATAAATATGAAAAGACACTCTCTTGAAGGAAAAATTACTCTATTACAGTGAAATTTACTCGAACCTTTTTTAATACCTCGCCCCAACCCTCTCCTTAGAGGAGAGGAAAAAAAGGATATTATTATCACAGCAAATCTCCCCTATATTAAACAAGATGACTTTGACAACATGGACAGTTCTGTCTATCTTCATGAGCCAGAACTTGCTCTTTATTGAGGAAAAGAAACGGGGTTTGAACTCTATGAAAAGCTATTAGAACAATCTTCTCTCCTTGCTCAGGAGGGATTGAGGGTGGTGGTATTTATCGAAATTGGATTTGATCAAAAAGAAACATGTGAAAAATATTTAAAATCAAAATGATATGAATATGAAATTTTTAAAGATAATGGATGAATAGAGCGATGTGTGAGGATTGAAGTGAAATAACGTATATTCTTTGAAAATATCACAAAAAATGATACAATATCTTTGTTTGTAATTATTTAATATAATTCAATGTCTCTGGAAGAATTTTCACCCGACATAGACACTGGGGCAGAATGATGAGCTGGATGAGCAGAAGTTGCCTCAGAGGCCATGCAAGAAAGCCTGAAAAAAGCTCGTGCACAGTCAAAAAAGGCTCAAGCTCGTGTACAAAAAACTCAAAAAGATGAAAAAAAAGCCAAAAAACATGATTTTTTCTTGGCTGGTTTTCTCGTGAAAATTCTCATAAATAAAACCTATGATCCCCTCTTAGAACCTATTTTTAAAGCGACTCATGCTGGATGTCCAAGTAATATTATTCTCTGAGTACTCTCTCTCGTACACCTAGAACTCTCTGATGCTATTCGCGATATTGCTGGAAAAGAGCATATTGTATTTGACTATGTAAATGAAGAACCAAGAGAATTTGATGATAATAATATTCGTCCTCCCGTTCGAGCGAGAATCAATGCTTGGGTAGAAGACATGGTTGATGCATCATGTATAGAATTTTCTTCTCTCTCAACGCTTCAATTTCTCGAGAGTAAAGAAAATATTGATATTATCGAATCACTTATGGAGTCAGTATTTGCTTTCTTCCTGAATAATCTCGATATTACGATACAAGCAGAAAAATGTGAAAATATTTGTGAGTTTTTGATGTGAGAAGTGATGAAAGAGATGAAAAAACTTGAGATTGAGAAGATATAATTATATTTTCCCGCAAAAATATCCAAAAAAGTATGCAAGATAGTGTACTTTTTTATTTGACAAAAACCTCATCACATATACAATCTTCGCGCGCGAAACCCTCCTCTCTCAAAAGAGGAGGTAGATTCGTTTTAAAAAAACATATTTTTAAAATTTAATTACGTATTTACATGGCAAAAGTAACTCCACTTGATCGCATCCGAAATATCGGGATTATTGCCCATATCGATGCAGGGAAAACGACGTGTACAGAAAGAATTCTTTACTATACAGGACGAATCCACAAAATTGGTGAAACTCACGATGGTGAAGGAACCATGGACTGGATGGAACAAGAAAAAGAACGAGGTATTACGATTACTTCGGCAGCAACGACTGCATACTGGAAAGATCACCAAATTAATATTATCGACACTCCAGGGCATGTGGATTTTACAATTGAAGTAGAACGATCACTTCGAGTACTTGATGGTGGGGTCGCTG
Organism: Candidatus Altimarinota bacterium; assembly: GCA_022448215.1. Taxonomy (GTDB): domain Bacteria; phylum Patescibacteriota; class Gracilibacteria; order BD1-5; family UBA6164; genus JAKVBB01. Next base: position 15,776 of record JAKVBB010000014.1, read on the forward strand.
TATTTGACGGATCTCAAGGGGTAGAACCTCAATCAGAAACTGTTTGGAAACAAGCCGATAAATACGGAGTTCCTCGAATTGCCTTCATTAATAAAATGGACAAAATGGGTGGAGACTTTGAAATGTCTATGGGGACGATCAAAGAAAGACTGGCTGGTGATAAAGTAGTGGCTATTCAATATCCTATTGGAGCAGCTGAAACATTTGAAGGTATTGTTGACCTTATCGAAATGAAAGCTTATCACTTTGAAGGAGATTCTGGTGAAAAAGTAACCGAAATCGAAATTCCTGCTGATATCAAAGGACGATGTGAAGAACTACGAGAAGAAATGGTAGAAAAAGTTGCTTCTCAAGATGATGCTCTTATGGAAAAATACTTCGAAGCTGGAGAACTCAGTGTTGCTGAAATCAAAAAAGGTCTCCGAAAAGCGGTATGTGCCAATGAACTCTATGCGGTAGTATGTGGTTCAGCACTTCAAAATATCGGGGTACAAATGGTTATTGATGCTGCAGTTGAATTCCTTCCATCTCCGGTTGATGTAAATGGTGGTGATATCACAGTAAAAGATGTAGATACCAAAGAAGACTCAAAAACTTTCAAAGTTGGAGCAGATACTTCTCTCGCAGCTATTGCCTTTAAAATCGCTACTGATCCATTTGTAGGACGACTTACTTTTACCCGAGTATACTCTGGTACACTCAAATCTGGTACCTATATATATAATGCCACTTCGGGTGAGAAAGAACGAGTTGGACGACTCCTTCAAATGCACGCGAATGACCGAGTAGAAATTCCAGAAATCCCAGCTGGTAATATTGGTGCCGTAGTTGGTCTTAAAAATACAAAAACAGGGGATACACTCTGTGATGTAAATGATAAATTCCTGGTTGAATCTATCGAATTCCCAGCTCCAGTTATCTCTATCTCAGTAGAACCAAAAACAAAAGCCGATCAAGAAAAAATGGGTATTGCCCTTTCTAAACTCGCTGAAGAAGATCCTTCATTTAAAGTAAAAACGGATGCTGAAACAGCTCAAACGGTTATCTCTGGTATGGGTGAACTTCACCTTGATATCATCGTAGACCGAATGAAGAGAGAATTTGGGGTAGAATGTAATGTTGGTGCTCCTCAAGTTGCCTACCGAGAAACGATTAAAATTCCTGCGAATGATGTAGAACACAAATACTCAAAACAAACGGGTGGTCGAGGACAATATGGTCACGTTGTTATCAGCTTTGAACCATATAAAGAAATGGATGAAGACGATGTAAAAGCAGAACTCGTAGAAAAACCAGCTCACAAATTTGTGAATAAAATTGTTGGTGGTGTCATTCCAAAAGAATACATTCCTGGGGTTCAAAAAGGTTTGAACGAAGCATATGCCAGAGGGTTTGTTGCTGGATATCCAATTGTTGATGTAAAAGCAACCCTTACCTTTGGTTCATTCCATGAAGTAGATTCATCTGAACTTTCATTTAAACTCGCTGCGAGTAAAGCTTTCCAAGAAGCATGTAAAAAAGCTCAAGCATGTATTCTCGAACCTATAATGAAGGTAGAAGTAAACACTCCTGAAGAATATATGGGTGATGTGATTGGACAACTCAACTCTAAACGAGGTCGAATCGAAGAAATGGGTGACCGAGGTCAAGCAAAAATCGTCACTGCTTTTGTGCCACTTTCTGAAATGTTTGGATACATGACAGACTTACGATCAGCCTCTCAAGGTCGAGCGACGTATGCAATGGAGTTTGATCATTATGAAGAAGTTCCTGCAAATGTTGCTACAAAAATCCGAGAAGACAGAGGATTCTCTCTTCC
>JAKVBB010000015.1 GCA_022448215.1 Candidatus Altimarinota bacterium
GGGAAGCGGTGTTGGTGCAACTGTACTGCAAAAACAAAGCCAGGGATGTTTGAGTTGGTCGATAAAGTCAGGTGGTACATTAGCAGGCTTTTGCTTTGATGTCAAGTGGGTAGGTGTTCGTTTTCTGTGGTGTTGTTTTGTCAGCTTCGACAGGGTAGGTCGGGCAAGGAGGAGAGCTTTGTGGTTGTTTCAAGGTGTTCTGGGGATGGATTGGAAGGGAAAAGGATGGGCACGTGTTGTCAGACACGTGCCCGCATCAGCGGCGGGATTCGAACCCGCGACCAAAAGGTTAGGAGCCATCTACTCTACCACTGAGCTACGGAGGAATATAAATTTATTGCGAGACAGATTTTATAATTATTTATATATAAGTCAAACTTTTTTTCATGTTTCTTTTATTCATTTTTAGCAGATCAAAATTTGCACTTATAAAGAGATTATGATACAGTATTATTATTGTATATTATCATTTTAAAAAGGATGGGAAAAATAGAACAAACATTAGAAAATCTTTGACTCAATATAAATGAGGTCAAAATATATATGCTATGACTCCAAACATGACCTGCTGCGGCAAGTATTCTTGCCAAAAAATGCGGCCTCCCTCGATCAACTGTTCAATATACGTGTCAATCTCTCGTTAAAAAATGAGTTTTTTCTCTATGCCCAAAAGGAAATTCGTTTATCTTTAGTCCTGAGGATCCGGAGAAACTTCAATCCCTGATTGATAAACAATATAATTCCCTTGATTCAAAGGTACGTGACCTACAGCATATTATGGGAGATTTGAAAGACATGATTAATCCTCATGCGTCTATGCCTAAAGTAAAATACTATCAAGGTGTAGATGGGATGATAGAGATGCTAAACGACAGCATGAAAGAAAATTGAAATAAAAAAGATATTAAATCAAATATTGCATATTCAATAAAAGCAAGCAATCTAGATATTAATCCTGAAATAATGGATTATATAGAAAAGACATATGTTAAAAATAGGATTAAAAATAATGTTATCTTAAAAACAATTTTGAATGAAGACGATAAAAACATACAAAGACAGAAAGAAGATAAAAAAGCAAATAGAATTAGTCTTCTCACTCCTGAAAATTTATATCATTTCCCAAGTACTATACAGATATTCTGAAATAAAGTAGCGTTTATTTCTTCTTCAAAATGAGATACCACTTGAGTTTTAATTGAAAACTCACATATTAGCAAGTCTATGTTATCTATATTTAAACTTGCATGGGATAAAGCTCGTATGCTACCGATAAATAATCAATACAAAGAAATAGAGCTATAGTTCTTTCTCTGAATCTAAAAAAGTAAATATTATAGAATCTTTTCCAAGATAAAATTTTTCTAATATATATCACTGTTGAAATAAATCAAGAAGTTGCTGATACGGGAATGCGTTTATGTAATCCTTTAAATCGAAAATTAGTTTCGTTTCTCCTGATTTAATAGTAGAATTTTGGTCATTTTTTGTATAACTCACATCAAAAAGTTTTTCTCAATAGTCATTGACCGAAATTCATTCGATATGCCATTTCAAGTTACCATGAAACATACTAATTGCACATAAGTTGGTTACTAATATTTCTCATTTTAAGGAATTATATTTTAACACTTCTCAGATAATATTTTTTACAAATAATATACCTAGATTAAAATCTTTTTGATATCTTTTATCAATATAAAATCATCGAAAATGATTTTCATCATCCACTGTTTTTATATTACTTATAATGATAGGCTCACCCTTATAACATAGAACGTAAAATATCCTTTTATTATCAGAAAGATAATATTTCATCTTATCTTTTGCATGATCTATCAATTTACAATCTAAAACATCCTCTCTTGTATGAAAGTTGTTTATTGCTCGCATATTTCAAAGTCATAGATCAATCAATTTTTGATGTCAAAATAATTGATCAAGCTGTTGACCAGTTGTTTCTAATAAAGAGATATCCGGATCAATTTTATTAAAAGCATCTATATCACAGTTAGGTGGCAAGTTCATAAATATATTTTGAATGCGCGTACCTGAAGCAATAATTTCTGAATTATATTTTGTAGCTATACATAAATCCTGACCTGAAGAAATTTGCTCAAGGCTCTCATCAATAAGAGATTTTAGCTTTCGAGATATAATTTTTTTATCTCTCGGTGTAATTTTTAAAAGTTCATGTCATTTTTTGAATACTATAGCAGAACTGGGATAGGATGATAACTTCATTATAGCCTGTCGGAGTCGTTTATCAGAATAAGCAAAACAATAACAGCTTATAAATGATACTTTATCATCTATATAATCTATTATTTTCATAACATCTAATATTTCTGATTCTGCAACCTGAATTGTCATATTCGATTGTGTCATCAAAATACCTGAAATCAAGTCTTGCATACTTGATTTGGATTTATTTACATCTGTAATAAGACAGTTTGGGTTGATATCCGTATCATTATTTGATTCCTTAAATGTAATTCTATCTTTCATAGTTATTCTTCCTTTTATTTTACAAAATAATTTTTTATTGTTCAGCATGATATAACCTCTATCATACATTGCAAACCAAATATAAAAAAACAGTATTGACTATAAATATATTTAATCTAGAAAGCTTGCCCATATATATTGGGCACTTATGTGACATAACTTGATAATAAAGACATTTTAAAGTGCCCACACACATTGGGCACTTTAAAAAATTCATTTGACGAAAATATAAAACTCAATAGGATAAATAAAAGTTTAATTCCTCTATCCTCCAAGCATTATGAGTAATATACTACAACAAATTGGTGGGAAAAGTGATGAAACCATTACCTTTCTTATGGATCTTTGACTCACAAAAAATGAAGTAGATATCTATCTTGCAGCTCTTTCCATGTGACAAACGCATGCATCACACTTATGAAACAAAACTTGAATCAAGCGATCTACAGCTCAGCATGTCTGCAAGAGTTTAGTAGAGAAAAAGATGATGGCAAGAATCAAAAAAGATAGCGGGTATCTTGTATGGGCCGAAAGTCCTGAAAAAATTCTCAGAAACCTGAAAACAGAAGAGCAGGAAATTAAGAAAAAGAAACAAAAAGCTGAGTATATAGTAGAAAATCTCAATGCTGTTATTAATCCAAATAGTTCTATACCGGAAATAAAATATTATCACTGAATTGATTGAATCAAAGAAATTCTAGATGATATAATTCTTACTTGAGAAACAATTTATTGAGTTTTAAGAATTACAAAAAACACTAATTTTGAAGCATTAAAATACACACTAGATACATATCATCAAAAAAGAGTAGAATGAAATTTAAAGTCATATTGAATAATAAATGAAAACGTAGAAACAAAAGAATATGTAAAATATAAAAATGAACTTAATAGGATAGTTATGGTAGTTCCTGAACATGAGTTTTTATTTAAAGGTTCAGTTCATATATATTGAAACAAAGTTGCTTTCTTTTCATTTGAAAAAAATGATCTTGTATGAGTCATTGTTCAAGATGATCACATTCGTGATACTCAATTTACTCTATTTAAAATGGCTTGGGAATTTGCAAAAAAGTATGAATTTAACTCTCACAATAAAACAGAGTCTCTGTAAATTCAGCTCAAGGTTCATCTATATCTCAAAAACACAGGTATATTCAATTATCTCATGCATAGTATCAATGCATAAGATTCAATCATAAACTAAAGTACTTTTGACACATTTTTTCAAGATTTGTCGTATTGCATGTTAAAAAATAATAACCTGATTGTCTCAAGCCAGATTTACAGGCTTGTATAAACTTCGACTTGTCCATATTTTTTACAGAATATGACGTGTTATTATATTTCAGTATTGTCATAATGGCATGAGAAAATTCTTGCCCATAAATATTATAATCCAGTTCTGTTCATATAAATCAACTTTTTTGTATATACCGAAAAGAAGAGTTAGAATTCATAATAGTATGAGCTATAATGTTTTTTCAATTTTCAGCTAATAGTTTACAAGGAAAATAGTCAAGAATTCATCCTATTCATAAAGAACACTTATGTTCTGGATTAAGATAAAAATTACCTATTTCATAAGTAGAGCTATCTATTGGCTTCATTCCAATAGTCCCTAAAAGCAAATCGTCTTTTTTAAGAACATAGAGTTCTGCTCAAGATAATACAAGTGTTTTCCAAAAAGATTCAAAAACTTTATAGCAAAAAAGAGAACCGTATTGGGAAAAAGCTCAAAAAATAGCATCAAAAATAATTTTCATATCTTTTGAACCAAATAATTCTGAATTTTGATATCCTAAATCATCAAAAATATCTATAAACTCAACCTTATTATCACGATTATCAAAGACAGTTCATCACTGTATAATATCAATATGATATCATTCGTCATTACTGTTAAAGTCTTCAAGAGTAATATGATTTCAAAGGGTAATATTTCGAAATGTTTGTCTCAAATATTTTCAACCATCTTCAAGCTCTTTTTTATTCTCCTGATTTATATTAAGATCAAGTCAAATACGATTATGGAGAGTATCTTCAAAAATACGATAATCTTTATGAAAGTGATTAAATGAATCTTTATATCACACAAGTTGAGCATATTTTTTCACTCTTTCTTGCTGATCTGTTAAACACCCAAGAGCAATAAACCATTTTCAGAAATCTACTTCTCATTCTCGACATATATGAATGAGTACGTCAAAAAAATCTTGTCCATAATTTTTAATTCCCAGTTTAATATTATCAAATATTTTTGAATCAATCTGAGATAAAAGACGGATAAAATTAACTTGAAGGTGCAATGGGTATTGTTCAAGATTTATACATGTTCTATTTTGAAGAAAATCAAGAATGACTGGAGTATGAAGTACATCAAAAAATTCAGATTCAAGTAATTCTAAAATTTCTCGAGCATGAAATGAATCTTCTTCTAAAAATTTAACCTCTTTAGATTGCTTTGTTTGTGTGTTTTCAAACAAACAAGTATCATGCCCTTTAAGAACTACATTTTCAAGATCGATATCAGAAATATCCTTCATATTGATAAATCATTGACACTCTCACAAACGACTCCCATAACGATCACAATACCTATATACTCCAGCATGTTCAGATGAAAACTGAAATATATATGCCCACTTATCGGTATAAAGAAATCGATCATTCATTCCATATGATTCATCCACCATTGCACCAAGCTTCATATAACTATAAATTTGCTGTATCATATTGTTTGGTACAGCATCAGACAAGAGAATATTGGTTTTCTCTTGTTCGAGAACCTGAATAACATTATCTCGAAATAAAACCTGCTCATTTTTCCAATCACAGGGTTGTGTGCGATAATCAGCAACCTCATAAGACTCAACCGTCTCTAAAAGTGCACCCTCTGAAACAACAGAAGTGCTTTCCTCCTTTTTTAAAGCCTCCATTTTTTCTGAAAGTTATAAAATATTATATAACATAGTGACAGATTTTACTTGTCATATGTCAAATTATATTTTATAAATGTCTTTTAATGAAGCAAAAATAAGTGTCAGTTATGAATTGTCATTTTTATATTATACTATAAAAAATAAGTATTTAAAGGCAAGAATAGAGAGCAAATTATTCAATTAAAAAATATTCGTATATCAAAATAATATTTAAAAAAGTCATAAAAAAGTAGTATAAATATAGTAAGTATGTATAAATATATTATACATAATAAAAAATAAATGTATGTATTTTATACCTGTATATTTTGTAGAAAAAATTAGATCAAAAACTTGATAAAAGGTATTTGGGTGCCCAAGTAGTTCTGGCACTTTTTTTTGGCTCTATAAAGATATAAAAAAAGGTAGGTGCCAAAAAATAATAGGAGATTTATTGTATATATAAACATTTAGATTATTATATACGTGTACTGTTAGTGCAGTGCAACAAAATAAAAATCGGTACACTTGATCGGAGGAAACAGGTATACCAAGGGAGAGAAAATAAGTCATAGCCAAATGGGGGAGGTATATGACTTATTTTTTGTTTAAAATCAAAGATAACAAAAAAAGACCTATCGGTCTTTTTTTATACATCAAGGTTTTCTACATCTTTTGCACGAGATTGAATGAATCGTCTTCTTGGTGCGACTTCTCATCACATTAATGTCTTAAATACATCATCTGCTTTTTGAGCATCATCAATCGTTACCTTGAACATCTTTCGTTCATTTGGGTCCATGGTAGTCTCCCAGAGTTGTTCTGGATTCATTTCCCCAAGCCCTTTATATCGTTGAATATTTTCTCAGATAATATCTTCCCTGTTCATAATTTCTTGTTTTTCTTCTTCTGTATATACATACCAAGATTTTTTTCATTTTGTGAGCTTATAGAGAGGTGGTTGAGCAATATAGAGATATCCTCCATCAATAATTTCTTTGAGATATCGGAAGAAAAATGTGAGAAGAAGTGTTCGGATATGTGCTCCATCTACATCAGCATCGGTCATGATAACAATTCGATGATATCTGAGTTTTGAAATATCAAAGGTTTCACCAATAGACGTACCAAGTGCAATAATAAGATTTTTTACTTCTCCATTGGCAAATATTTTATCAATTCGAGCTTGTTCTGTATTAAGGATTTTCCCTTTGAGTGGAAGAATAGCTTGAGTTTCTCTATCTCGACCTTGTTTGGCTGAACCACCGGCCGAGTCTCCTTCGACTATATAGAGCTCTGATTTAATAGGATCTCGTGAAGAACAATCTGCCAGTTTTCCTGGAAGTGTCATTCATTCGAGTGCCCCTTTTCGAATTACGGTGTCTCGTGCAGCTCGTGCGGCAAGTCGAGCTTTTGCAGCAAGGAATACTTTTTCTATAATAGCTTTTGATGTTTTTGGGTCTTCTTCTAGGAATTCTGCAAATTTTTCAGCAAATACACTATCAACGGCTCACCTGGCTTCTGGAGTTCCTAGTTTTGCTTTCGTCTGTCCTTCAAACTGTGGATCTTCTATTTTAACTGAGATAACAGCCATGATTCCTTCTACTACATCTTCATTGGTAAGGTTTTGATCTTTTTCTTTGAGTATTCCTTTATCTCGGGCATATTTATTGATCGTTCGAGTAAGTGCTGTCCGGAAACCTGTGAGATGACTTCCTCCTTCCGGAGTATGTACATTATTTACAAAACTGATAATATTGTTTGAGTATTCTTTGTTATATTGCAAAGAAACTTCGACCATAATATTGTTTTTTTCTTTTTCAGTATAGAAAATTTCCCCAAGAACATCTTCTTTTTTATTCAAAAAGTGTACATATGACTTAATCCCTCCTTCAAAGTAGAATTTATATTTATCTCCACTTCTTTCATCATGAATAAGAAGAGTAATTCATTTTGTCAGATATGCTTGTTGTCTGAGTCTGTTAACGATAGTAGTATAATCAAGATTTGTAGTAATTTTGAAAATACTTGCATCTGGCCAAAATTTAATAGTAGTACCGGTAATTTTTGAATCTCAAATAGTTTCTACAGGAGCTAATACTTTCCCTTGTTCATAAGCTTGGTAAAATATTTTTCCTTCTCTGTGTACAGTTGCTTCCATGCGAGTAGAGAGGGCATTTACTACTGAAGAACCTACTCAATGGAGTCATCCAGATACTTTATACCCTCCTCACCCAAATTTTCACCCAGCATGAAGAACAGTAAGAGTGGTTTCTAGAGCAGAAACTCCTGTTTTTGGATGTACTCCAGTTGGGATTCATCGTCCATTATCTTGGACACTACAGGCTCCATCAGAGTGAAGGGTAACAGTAATGGTATCACAGTGTCCAGCGATCGCTTCATCAATAGAGTTATCTACAATTTCCCATACAAGATGATGAAGACCTCTCTCATCGGTAGAACCGATATACATTCATGGTCGTTTTCGAACTGGTTCGAGTCACTCAAGAACCTGTATATTCTCAGCTCAGTAATCTTGTGTTGTTTTTGTCATATTTTTCTTTTATTAAAAATAATCTCTCCCCCCTTCCACTCTGTTTCAGGGTACTCCCTCTTTAAAAGGGAGAAATTTATAGAATAATAAAAATATAGAGGAAAAATATAAAAAAGCAAGAAAATGGCTTTAAATAGACGAGAGAAAATAAAAAATGTCTTAAAACGCAAATTTTTATAGAAAAAGAGCCTTAATCAATATATATTTATTTTCAAAAAAGACGCACATGAAAAAAAAGATAAAAATAAATGAATTAAAGAAGCTCTGAAAAATAAAAGATTCGAGAAAGTATTTGAATTTTTGAGAAATCGAGAGGGCTTGTAAAAGCCGCATCTTGAGATTTTGAAAAAATTACAAATATTTTTGGAGGAGCTTTTCAGAGCTTCTTTAAATAGATAAAATTTTATAGTGGGTGCCAAAGTGGTTTTGGCACTTTTTTTTAGCTTTATAAAAGCAAAATTTAACATAAATGCCCAAATATTATTGTCATATATTTGAGAATATTATGTAAAAAGATATAATACATGTAAGTCATATAGTTATGACTTAGGTGTAGGTGCCCTCAAGGGAGGAAGGGCACCAGATCACTGCCAAGGGGAGATCAAACAAGCACATTCCAAAAGGAGGAGATGTGTTTGTTTTTTTATTTACAAAATATTCTCTTCTTTAAAACTAAAATAATTCTTCTTTCATAGAATAATGTGATCTTGTAAGCTGATACCTATAAGTTGTCATACTTCTTTTACTCTCTGAGTCATACGAATATCTGCATGACTGGGACTTGGATCTCCGGAAGGATGATTATGTACCAAAATAATACTATGAGCTCTGTCGGAAATAGCATCACTAAATATCTCTCGAGGGTGTGCCAGTGATTCATCAAGGAGTCCGATAGTTACAACTCGGTTTCGAATCATTTTCTTGGCTCCATCAAGAGTCAGTGCAATAAGATATTCTTGTTTTTTATTCCTATATTTTTCTACTTGAAACAAAACATCAGATACACTCTGCAATGAAATATCATCATGAATATAATGCCTGCGAGCCAGTTCAAATCCAGCAATGATCTGAGTTGCCTTTACTGGACCAATAGATGCAATAGAGAGAAGATCATCCAATATAAGATGGTCTTGTTTTTTTTCGATAACTTTGGCTGCTTTTCGAGCTACTTGAAATACATCTATACCTTTACTTCATGTTCCCAGTAAAAGTGCAATGAGTTCCCATGACTCCAAATGTTTTGGACCATATTTAGCTATTTTTTCTCTTGGTTTAAGCTGCATTTCCTCCTTTTAAAAAATACTTATCATTAATATATACATTTTATATACAAATGCAAGTATTTTTAAAATTGCTTAGTTCCCTATTTCTTGTTGACAAAGATTTTGAATAATATTTTTGAGACTCAAAATTTTATCAGACAAGAATAAAAGTTCATCTCAAGTAACGGAATATTCTTTACTATATCGAGCTTCTATATATGCTTTTTTCAGAAGTTCAAAGTGGTATTTATCCTCTTTATCGGTCATATCAAAAATATACAGTGATGATTCTAATTCAGTAACTTTCTCATAAAGTATTTCTAAATCATGTGTTTTTGGTTTATACCCAGTTTTTACTAATAAATAAGCAGTAATATATCTCTCAGTAGCCTGGTGCATTTGAAAAGCTCCAATTTTATAATCTCACTGCTTGTACATATTTTGTGAAATATTGAAAAACACATCTGCATCTGGAAACCATAAATCGAAATCCTCTTGTTGGATTTTTTTTCTGTATTCTTTTGGAAGTTCTTCACTTTCAGCTAAAGTATATTTTTTGCTGTCATACAGTAATACTCATTCACTTTTAATATCAACATAGAGGTATCTTGATTCTTTCAGCATCTTATTAACGTGAAAAATATCCTCCATAATAATATTAAAATGACTTTCTATTTCTGTATTTGATCTAATTTTTTGCTCTATTTCACGAGCAAGTCTGATGTTTTTTTCTTGAGTTGGTTTTTTGGTCACAACAAATATATCAATATCACTTTCATATACTCTCGTATTTCATCCTTCTCGAACCACATCTCTCACAACAAAGTCTCATCGAGCATAACTTCCATAAAGGATCACCATTTCAGCTCACATATCCTTATATTGGGTAGACTGAATAATAGAAACAACCTTCTCAATTTCTTCACGCTTATGTTTCGGAATATGAGAGATATCTGTTTTCATGTAATTAAAAATGATGAATAATGGAAATAATATAATGAGAAACGAAAAATATGAAAGGGCTATTCTCCTCTCCCCGCTGCTTCTAGTTTTGCTTGTTGATCTGCAACGGCACAGGCATCAATAATCGGTGTGAGTTTCCCCATCATAATGTGTGGAATTCCTGAAAAGTTTTGAGAAATTCTATGATCGGTCACTCGGTCTTGTGGAAAATTATAGGTTCTTATTTTTTCTGATCTATCTCATGATCCAACCTGAGAAAGTCGTGCTTCTCAGAGTTCTTTCGCTCGTTGTTCTTCTGCGAGTACATGGAGTTTTGATCGCATAATAGCAAAGGCTTTATCTCTATTTTTGTGCTGAGATCGTCCATCAGAACAAAGAACGACAATTCCTGTAGGAAGGTGTTTCAAATGCACTGCAGAGTCTGATTTGTTGGCATGCTGTCATCCTGGACCTCATGAACGGGTAAACTTCATTTCGATTTCATCCATATTGAGTTCTATATCAACTTCATCTACTTCAGGCATAATAGCAACGGTTACGGCACTGGTATGTACTCGTCCTTTACTCTCTGTTTCTGGAATCCTTTGTACTCTGTGAACCCCTGATTCATATTTAAATCGAGAATAGGCTCATTCTCATTTAATTTCAAAAATAATTTCTTTCACTCATCCAGATTCTGATTCAGTTTGTTCAGTAATTTCTGTTTTAAAATCTTCTCATTCAGCAAACATGATATAGCTTCGAGCGAGTTCTCCAGCAAATAAAGCTGCTTCATCTCATCCGGTTCCAGCACGTACTTCAACAATAATATTTTTATCATCGTTTGGATCTTTTGGGAGGAGAGCAATTTTGAGTTCTTCTTCAAGGCTTGGAATCTGTTCTTCGGCTTCACTGATTTCCATTTTGAGAAGTTCTCGCATTTCTTCGTCTTTCTCTTCTGAGAGCATGGTTTTGTTCTCTTCTAAAGATTGGTACAAAGTTTTGTATGTGGTATACAGATTTACTGCAGGTTCAATAGATTTTTTTCGTGCTGCTACTTCTCTGATTTTCTTTTGATCTTTAAAAATCTCTGGATCTGCGAGTTTTTGTTCAAGTTCTGCAAATTCTGCTACGAGGGTATCAAGGTTGAATTTCATAAATAATATTAAAAATAGATATGCAAGAGTATAGGCGAAAAAGGAAAATATCCAAGTTAGAGGTTGTATTTCAATCTATCAAGTGGAATATCTTTTCATTCTATAATAATTTTTGAACTGATTTGAGTATCATCATCATTTCCTTCAAAGAAAAAGCTATTATCAATATTTTCTGCCTCGAGAATAGCTTCGAGTTTTTTCTCAATTTTTTTCATCACTCACATTTTTTCTAACACATCATACACTCTCAGAATAGCTTCTTTATTTTCAAAGTCGGTCATACGCACAATTTGATTGAGTCGTTCTCATGATGCTGAAAAAGCAAGATCTCATTCATAAGATATTTCTACTCGTTTTGGATCTACTTGATTTTTTAAGTCATATAGTTTTATCTCTTGTTCGACTGAAACTTCTTCTATAATGTCTTTCCCATATGAATCAATGAGAATATCTTTGAGGTCTTCAATCCCCATTCATGTAGCGGAAGAAATGATATATATTTCTTTCCCTGGATGCTTCAATTTGAACTCTTCTACGATATGATGCTTCATTTCATCATCCAGTAAATCTCATTTTGAGAATACAATTATTTCTTGTTTTCGAGCAAGTTCGGGAGAAAAATGTTCCAACTCTTTTCTAATGTCTGTATAGTCATCAAAAACCTGATCCAAACGATATAAATCAAGCAGATGCAGAAGTACTCCTGTTCGCTCAATATGCTTGAGAAACTCTATACCAAGTCCTTTCCCTTGGGAAGCACCAGGAATAAGACCTGGAACATCTTCGAGTACTCATGTCTTTCATTTATGTTCCAGTACTCCAAGATTTGGTGTGAGAGTGGTAAATGGATAATCTCAGATCTTTGGAGAGACATTCGTAAGTTTGGAAATGAGGGTTGATTTTCCAGCAGATGGAATTCAGATAATTCCAATATCTGCTACAAGTTTCAGTTCAAGAGAAATATTTTTTTCCTCTACATGGTCACCCAATTCAGCAAATGCTGGAGCTTGTCTGGTTGATGAACAAAAATGGGCATTTCCATATCATCCTCGACCTCATTTGGCAATCAGCACCTTTACATAGTCTGTTTCTAGATCAGCAATAATATCCCCTGTATTTAAGTCACGTACAATAGTTCCTACTGGAACCTGTAAAATGAGATCTGGTGCATCTGCTCCATGACAGGTATTGGTTCATCATCGTTCTCCATTTTCTGCTCGTAGAAGTTTTTTGTGTCGATACTCTGAGAGTGTATTCAGGTTTGGATTTGTTTGAATATACACGTCTCCTCACTTTCATCCATCTCCTCCCCATGGACCTCATTTTGGAATATATTTTTCTCTTCTCCAACTCACAAGACCATCTCATCATTTTCATGAAATCACAGTAATGTCGACTTGATCAATAAACATAGTTTTTGGTAATTAATCCATAACTACTCCGGTACTCTTTGTAGCACTTCTCTGAATCAAGAGAGAAATTATGGAAGATAAAAATTAATTATTTCTATAATATAAATAAAACACCTCGGGTCAAACATATGATTCGAAGTGTTTGTTTTGGTTATTATATTGGTGTCACTAGGTGGAGTTGAACCACCGACCTCAGGGATATGAATCCTGCGCTCTAACCAACTGAGCTATAGTGACAAACAAAAGAGTTTTTTTACTCTCCATCGTATATGCAAACAAACATATATTATTGAATGCATTTTGAGAATGCCAAAAGGTTATATTGATATGAGAAAAAAAGTCAAATTTTTTATTGACTTTTAAGGGCTTCTCAATACAATTCCGGCACCTTGAAATATAGGCTTTATATTCTTTCCAGGGACTCTTTCATACACCTTGGATATAACCCATAAGAACATATGGCAAATTACGAACTTATGCTCATCATAAATTCAACTCTTGGAGATGATGAACGAACGGCTTGTGTTGATACAGTAAAACAAGTACTCAAAGATCACAAAGCAAAAATAGAAAAAGAAGATGTATGGGGTGATAAAAAACTTGCATACAAAATCAATAAATCAGAACGAGGATATTATATTCTTCTTGATCTTGATCTTGACGGAACTCAAATTAAATCCATCAGTAAAGAATTTAATCTCAATACTGATATATGGAGATATATGTTTGTAAATAAACAAGATTAATTTTTAAAATATTGAGAAAGTATGAGAACTGTAAATAAGGTAATTCTTATCGGAAACATTACCAAAGACCCTATTATAAAAACAACCGAAGGTGGAAAAAAAGTAGCACTCTACAATATTGCTACAAACAGATATTATAAAACAACAGATGGAGAACAAAAATCTGAATCAGAATTTCACAACTGTGTTGCATGGGGAGCTCTTGCTGACCAAATAGAAAAATTTGTTACAAAAGGAAAACTTGTGTATCTTGAAGGTCGACTCAAAACTCGAGTCATCGAAAAAGAAGGTGGAGAAAGAATCTACAAAACAGAAGTAGTTACAGGAAACATCATTTTCCTCAACAAAAGATCAGACTTTGATGAAGCTGGAATATCTCAAGATGATACAAATATACTTGATATCGATTCTGATGATAAGTTTTAAATAATCTTTTCAAATAACCCATCGGTCTACGACCACTTCCCTTAAAAAGGGAAGAAAAATATACTTATATATAACGTTAAAATATTATGGCAAAAACAGTATGTCCTCTTGATGGACAAAATATCGACTATAAAAATGTCGAACTCCTCAAAAAATATATTACAAAATTTGGAAAAATTGTACCACGATACTACTCTGGAGTATCTCTCAAAAACCAAAAAAAGCTTGCAAAAGCAATTAAGCGAGCAAGAATGATGGCACTTATCCCATTCGTAAAAAAATATGATCCAAATTTTGAAGGGTAAGTATATCAATAAAAACCAGCTAGATCTAGCTGGTTTTTTTATATATTTAATTCTGATGATTATCAATATGATAGATCTTGAGAGTATCTCCATCTAATCTCCCAAGACAGCGAAACTGTTTATTGAGTCGGAAGTAATATACTTTTTGTGACTTTGGGTGTCGTATACGCAAATCAACTAGTTTATATTCTCAGGATAAAATAAATTTTTGTACCTTTTGATATTGCCTGGAGAGTCATCTTTGTTTGATATAATCTATGAGCTTTTCAGAAATAAGCACCTGCTTTATATCGATCATTATGCTACAAATTTTACAAAATTATCATCAAATGATGCTTGATGTTTCTTTTGAAATTCTGCGGGAAGGTCTTCTACTCAAAAAGAGTATGCTTCTAAATGATCATTTTTCAGGTCTTTTTCAAGAAACTCTGTAAATTTTAATTTCAGATCAAAAGCATCATATTTTGAAGTAATTTTTGGATCATCAATAGTAAATTGAGTCATAATATTTTATTACATTATAGTCATTCGTAATGATAATAAAATGATACAAAAAAGCAATATATTCTCTCAGAACATAAAAACTTGTCATTTCCCTTTTTCTTCATATAATCCGCGTGATTTAATAACCTATAAACTATTATATTTATGTCATTTCGAAATATTGCCATTATTGCCCATGTTGATCATGGAAAAACAACTCTGGTAGATGAGCTTCTCAAAGCTGATGATAATTTTGATACCCGAGTTGGGATCGAAGAACGAGCGATGGATAGTAATGCTCAGGAACAAGAACGAGGAATTACGATTTATTCAAAAAATACTGGTATCAACTACAGAGGAAACAAAATTAACATTGTAGATACTCCAGGACATGCTGATTTTGGATCAGAAGTAGAGAGAGTACTCCGAACCGTAGACAGTGTTTGTCTCGTAGTAGATGCCTACGAAGGACCGATGCCTCAAACAAAATTTGTACTCAAAAAATCACTCGAACTTGGACTTCATCCAATTGTTGTAATTAACAAAATGGACAAACCTTCAGCACGAGCTGACTGGGTCGTAGATCAACTTTTTGATCTCTTCGTACAACTTGGAGCGAGTG
The DNA here is from genome assembly GCA_022448215.1 of Candidatus Altimarinota bacterium. Lineage (GTDB taxonomy): Bacteria > Patescibacteriota > Gracilibacteria > BD1-5 > UBA6164 > JAKVBB01. The sequence goes on from JAKVBB010000015.1 coordinate 15,339, forward strand.
ACGAACAACTCGAACACCTCAATGAACCAGTTTATGCGATTGCGAGAGATGGACTGGCTTGGACGGATGAAAACCCAGAACAAAAAGACATCACTCCTCTACTCGACTTTGTTATGAACAAAGTTCCAGAAGCAGCCAATGAAGCAGGAAAACCATTCAAAATGCAAGTAGCAAACCTCGGGTATGATAGTTTTCTTGGACGACTCGGGATCGGACGAATTTACGAAGGAATTGGAAAAGTAGGACAAGAAGTATATATCACGAGTAATGATGGAGTAGAACGAAAAGGAAAAATCACCGAAATCCTCACCAATGAAGGACTCGAAAAGAAAAAAACAAGCGAAGCTCAAGCAGGTGATATTGTCACTATTGCTGGTATTCCAGATATTTTTGTTGGAGAAACAATTGCCGGTGAATCAGGAGCTGAACCAATGCCAGCCATCACGATCGATGAACCAACCCTTAAAATGGATTTTCTTGTAAATAATTCTCCATTTGCTGGGAAAGAAGGAAAATTTGTAACGTCACGACAAATCAGAGACCGACTCGAAAAAGAACTCGAAACCAATGTTGGTATGAAAATTGACTTTGACTCAGGGGAAAATTACGAAGTATCTGGTCGAGGAGAGCTCCACCTCTCTGTACTCATCGAAACTATGCGAAGAGAAGGATTTGAACTGCAAGTAGGAGCTCCTGTGGTTATCATGCATGAAGAAAATGGAAAAAAAATGGAACCAATCGAAAATGTAAGCGTCTCAGTGCCGGCTGGTGTAGAGGGATCAGTTATTGCAGAACTCGGGAAAAGAAAGGGTGTTATGAGTAATATGGTCGAAGAAAATGGTATCATGAATCTTGATTTCAAAGTACCAACTCGAGGTCTGCTTGGTTTCAAATCTGAATTTACTACTATGACCAAAGGTGAAGGACTGCTCTCAAGTTCATTTGATAGTTTTGAAGAATATAAAGGAGCTATAGATAAACGATCGGTTGGATCAATGATTTCTATGGAAAATGGAACGGCTATGGCATACTCTCTCTTTAATCTACAAGATAGAGGAATGATGTTCATCGAGCCTCAAACAGAAATTTACGAAGGAATGATCGTAGGTGAATCAGCAAAACCAGAAGATCTTACGGTAAATGTAACAAAGAATAAAAAACTCACAAACGTTCGAGCTTCTGGTTCAGATGAAGCACTCAAACTGACTCCACCAAAACTGATGACTCTTGAAGAAGCGATTGACTATATTTCAGCTGATGAATATGTAGAAGTGACTCCAGAATCAATCAGACTGAGAAAAAAATGGTTAAAAGAACATGAAAGAAAGAAAAATAAGAATGGATAATTAAAAAGAGACTCAAAATTGAGTCTCTTTTTAATATATTTCTTTAGGGTCTTCCCCAGTTGACAGGATACTTAATCCTAATAGACTGGCATTATGAAACCAAAAAACCCATACAGAAAAAA
>JAKVBB010000016.1 GCA_022448215.1 Candidatus Altimarinota bacterium
TATACTATGAATCGTCACTTGACGAGGTTTGAGGGTAAATGTTTCTCCATCGAGCACTTTGTTGAGTGCTTTTTTTCCATTTATTTTTACCGCTGAATACTTCGGAGGAATTTGAGATATTTCTCCTAAAAAATTATTTTGAAGCACATCATCGATACCTTCTTGAGTGAGTTCTGCAGCAAACTGTTCTTGTTTATTCTGAGAGATAAAAGTAATCGATGTATCACTATCATAACTGTCAGAGACTCCATCGAGCATGATATCACACTCATATGTTTTTGATTTGTTCTCAATAAATGGAATGAGTTTGGTATATTCTCAAATGGCTACCAATAAAAGACCCGTAGCATTTGGATCAAGGGTACCGGTATGACCAATACGACGGATTTGAAGTTTCTTTTTGAGTGTTCGAATGACATCATAACTCGTCATTCAAGCTGGTTTATTTATGAGGTAGAATCATTTCATAATTCTGGGTAGTTCCAAATACGAGGAGAATCAAAAAAACGAGGAGCTGTAGAGATACGAAGAGTTGGATGTGTAAATCAAAAGTCTTTTACAGAAAAGAATCCAAGGTCCATCCATACTTTTCCAGTAATATCATCAGAAGTAATAAATGCGTCCGTCACTCATGAGAAACAACTGGCAAAACATGTTCTTGAGTCCGTTGAGTGGTTTCTGTTATCTCCCATGACAAAGTATGAATCTTCTGGGACAGAGTATTCATGTATTCATGTACTTCCATTTACGTTTGTTTTTCAGTTATTATTTTCACTCAAATATGCTTCGTTCAACTGAATATAGTTCCCTTCTCATCCAGGTTTTACATATACTTCTCCTGCTTCTATTTTGACCTGATCTCCTGGAAGGCCAATAATTCGTTTCAGAAAGTATTTTTTCTCTCTATGTACATGAGGGGTAAAAACAACTACATCTCATCTTTCAGGCTCAGAAAATCTATATGAGAGTCGATCTACAACAATAAATTCTCTGTCATAATAAGAAGTATACATAGATTGACCATTTATCTGAAAATTCATCCCAACAAAGTTGGTAATAAAAAGCACCACCGCAACGATAATAACCAGGTCTCGAAGAAAATCTACAATCTCATTTTTTATCTTAGAATCAGGAAGAGTAATCATGAAAGTTGGAAAAAAAATATTTCGAGAAGGATTATATATGCAAGCGATGCAAAAGCAACAAAAAAAGAAAGCCTAGCTTTCTTTTTTTGTTGTATCAGATTTTTTCTGATCTTTGGTATCAGATTTTTTGGTATCTTCTTCGTCGATTTTGAGCCAATCTGGTACTTTCATTCCATCATCCCAAAGTTCATTATCCACTACTTCTTCTTTCTTCTTTTCCTCTCGTTCCTCCCCCTTAATAGGGGGGAGGTTAGGAGGGGGGTTTTGTCCTTCTTTGCGAGGAGTTTTTTCTCAATCTTTCTGAACCGATTCTTTTATTTTTTTAGAAGTATCTTTTTTTTCTTCATCCTTCGCTAAAGCTTCGGATGACACGTCTTTAATTTTCTTGTCTTTTCTGTTTTTAGATGAAGCAATATTTTTTTTCTCAGTTTTTTCCGCTGTTTCATTCTCTTTTTTAACTTCATCCTTCGTAGGTTTATCCGAAGAAGGATCTTTTTTGTCAGAGATTTTTTCATCTCCGAAACTTCCTTTAAGCCAATCTGGAACATTTTCATCTGAATTTTTATCTTTTTTTGGTGGCAACTTATCCTCTGCTTTTGCTTGTTTGGTTTCATCAAGACTTCCTTTGAGCCAATCTGGGATATCATTTTCTTCAATTTTAGTCGCTTTTTCAATTTCAGTGTCTGTTGGTATAGTTTCATTCTTCGCTCAAGCTACAGATGACATATTTGTGCTTTTCTTGTCCTTCATAGGTTTATCCGAAGAAGGATCTTTTTTTGGCTCTGATTTTTTTTCTATCACTTCTTTTTTCTCTTCATCCTTCGTTGAAACTTCGGATGACACGTCAATACTTTCGTCCTTCGTAGGTTTACCCGAAGAAGGATCAGATTTCTTTCTTTCGGAGCTCCCCTCGCCCTCTTGGAGGGGGCTAGGGGGAGTTTCTGTTTTTTGCTCTGCTCATTGTAACCATGCTGGAATATCTCATGAACTTGTTTTTTGAGAAGGTTTTTCATTTTTTCCTTCTCATCCCCCCTCTTGGAGGGGGTTAGGGGGAGTACCCGCTTCAGATCGGAACATATCATTTTTTGCCGATTCTTTTGATACAGATGTATCTATATCAACTTCTTGCTTTTTCTCATCAGAAGTATTGTTTGAAAGAGAAATATTTTTATCCTCTTCTTGAAGTGGATCAGAAAGATTATTTTGTGTAGTTTTTTCTTGTATATCTGCATCTCATAATACATCACTTTTTCCCAAGTCATTCGCTCCTGTTTTGTCAGCGATAAAATCACTGAATCCTTGTCATTTTTTATTGGCAAACTTATAGTAGAGGAAGTATCCCCCCAAAAGTACAGCAAATACAAGACAAATCATAAAGATATAATAGATCACTTTTCCAAGCATTTGAGTAAATCATCCTGACTCACTCGATTCAGATTCTTGTACTACCTCAGCTACTTCTTCCTCTGGAATTTGAGAGAGTCCTCCATATACCAGTGTTTTGAGAATCGCTTTGAAATCAAATTTTTGCTGAGATGTCATAGTAGTATTTTTCCCAACTGCTGTGAGAACCTGAGAACCAAGAGACCTGTTTAATTCAGTATCATTACTGTCTCTGATTTGTTCCAGAAGTCCCACAAGTGTTTCGTAACACTCCGTCGTATCTCATGTTTCAGTGTCACAGGTAATATCTGCTGGGAGCAGGTCTTTGAGTGCATGAAATGCAATAGATTTCTCAGAAGTGTCTTCCTGTCCTTCCACAAAGATTGATTCAAGAAGTTCAATAATCTCTCCTGATGTTGCGACATCAATTTCGGCAATATATCCTTCAAATTCGAGAATAACATTGGCTCGAGCTCGATTATCAAACCATTCTCCTTGAAGTTTTTGTACATATGCCAGTGCCTTGAGTCTGTGTTGAGCTGGGAGTTCTGCTACGTATTGTTTGAGTTTTTCTATCTTGATCTTGGTCGCATCACTCACTCCTTCAAATACCAGTGTGTTTACATCAATTTCAACTTCTTTGATATATGTTTTTACTATTTCTACATCCTGAGCTCCGAGAAGTATATCTCCATCGTGTACTGATATTCGAGCCGTTTGATATCTGTTATCATTGAGTCTGAGCATGTATGGTTCTCCTGTGGTATAACTGGTATCATCCTGATTATCAATATCATCATCCAGTCCTCCATTGAGGTCACTGTCATATACAATATCACTATCAATTCTATAGGTCAGATTGCTTCCTGTTCCATTTGATGATTCTCCAAGGTAGATCCATACTGGGTCTGATGCATGTTCAAGAACTATTTGCCCCTCAGTTTCATCTGGAAGAACAAATGGAACAAATCCTCATCTCGCTACCGAGAGAATATTTCGTGGATTTTTAATCACTTTTTTGGTAATTTTTTTTGTTTGAATTCCATCAGAGATTTCAAGGTCCACGAGATAGATACTTGATGATCCACTGAAACTATGAGAAAAACTCTCAGAGTTGTATTGGGTTCCATCTGGAAGTTTCCATTTGGCAGAGCTGTATTTCCCCTTTGAAGTATTCATAAATATAACTCTATTTCCGATAGAAATAGCACCAAAATCTGGAGTAAGTTGATTCGCTACATTGATACCAACGGTTTTGGTATTACTCAGACCTTTATATTTTACTTTTACCTTACTTTTAAATTCTCCAGATGCTGGGAATTTGTGTGTGACTGTATTGGTTTTTGTTTCGGTATCATAGAATCCATCTCCGTCAAAATCCCAGAAATATTCAGCCTTTTTTGAAATATCTTGAGCCAGAACATTTTCTACTCTCGCGGTATAGGTCACCGATTCATCGAGTGAAATAGAAGAATTATCGACTGAGAGTTGAATCAAAGGAGTATTGAGATTGTCCCCACTCAGAGTAATGAAGTATTTTCCTCCGGTTGCTTCATCTGAAACGACTCGTGCTTCATTGTTATCTTTCATCACCGCTACAAAATAGTAGTTTCCTGAAACTTTTGGAAGAACAAAAGTCGTACTTGGGAGTTTCGTCGCTCGAAACTCTTGTGGTTCTGGATCTACATCTGTGTAATAATACCAAAGATATGATTGAATCACTCCGTCTTCGTCCTTTGCTCCAATCGCATTCACTTTTACAATGACTGGATCAGCTGTTTCATCTACTACTCGAACGTCCAGTGAAGAAAGAGTTGGTTTTTTATTTTGTACGTCCACCATAACATACGCTGCATGAGACTTTCCTGTTTTTTTGGATTTTACACTGAGTTTCACTGGAACACATCCAAGCTCATCAAATTTTCGAGAAAAGCTTCGTGAAGTATAATAGGTACTTTTCCCTACCTTCCATGAATATTCGAGTCCAGAAGGTTTTCCCGTCACATCAATACTCTCTTCTGCAGAGAATGATATCGGTCGTACCTTATCTACTACATAGGCTCCTTGTCCATTACAGGCAAGATCAGAATAGTTAATTTGGTTTCCATTACTTCCTCCCGATCGTACGGTAATAAAAGCGTACGGAGTATCTGATTCTCCAACATATACATTTTTTGAAAAATGATTTTCATTGTCATCTTTATCGACTACTTTGAGTTTTACTGGAAAAACTCCACTTTCGTTATATACATGCGTGATGGTATTATTACTTCCTCACTGTTTTTGTCCGTCTCCAAAGTCCCATTCAAAGAAAGTAGCTTCTGGAGAGCTCGCAACAAATTTGACTGATTGAGTTCTATTGACTACTCGAGGAAGAATAGAAAAATCAACCGAAAGCAGTGAATTAATTCGTACTTTATCGCTTTTTTGATGTGAAATACCATCTGGATCGGTCACTTCGAGTACCACACTCTGATCTCCGATAGAATCAAAGGTATAATATCCAACAGAACCATTGAAGTTCGCGTCTTGCAAGTCCGTTCGTTCTCCATTAATAATCCAAGAATAGGTCAGATTTCCATCATCAGAAAAATCTGGATCATAACTTCGAGTTGCATCAAGGAGTACGGTATTTGGTTTGTTTTGTTGTGGTATAGAATAGTGATAGTCTGCTACTGGAGCTCGAGAATTGATATGGATAATTTGCGTATCCGTATCAACCTCTCCACTTGGTTCTGTAACCTTGAGTCGTACATTAAACTTCCCTTTTTTATTAAAGGTATAAGTAAAAAGACTTCCTGATTTTTTGAGAATAATTTCATCTGTTTGAGTATCGATAATTTCCCAATCATAGGTCAGATTATCTTCGTCTTGATTATCATCGGCTCGAAAGGTAATCTTATCTCCAAGAAATGCTTCTTCAGTAGATGCATATATAGTAGAGATTGGGTCATGGATAGAGATTTCAAACCTTCTTTCAACTGTTTTTTGTTCGTTGGTTCTGAGTTTGAGTGTAACCGTATATTCTCATTCTTTTGCATATACGACTCGTTCGAGTTTTGGTCCTCCTGTATTTTCTCTTTCAATCGTATTTCAAAAATCCCACTGCGTTCGGCTGAATTGACTTCCTCCGGTAGGGGTTGAAGAAGTTGCATCAAAAAGCAGTCCGTATCGAGCTTCTTCTGGTGTAAATTTAAGGAGATTTTTTTGTCTGAGATTATCTGAATTTACTTTGATAATCAGAGAAGCAATTTTTTCTTTTACTTTGATATCTGCTCTTGATCTAAATGGAAGTACATCTGTAAATCCTTTTACATTTTTATGTGCAGATGTCACATCGAGAAAGACTGAGTAATTTCCTTCTTCTCGAAAGGTGTAGGTAATGGATTGTCTGTTTCAAATAATTTTTCGTTTTCCTCCGACATCAATCCACCATGTGTAATTGTATGATGGGATTTTGGTTCCCGTAGGATCGGTCACTCGTCCTCTGAGTGTCACGGTAAGTGGAGCATTTCCTTCAGTAGGAGTGGCTTCTACCTTCCCTTTGATTTTTTCGATTTGAACATCATCCAGATACGCACTAAGCGCTTCAACAATTTCTGTATAATTTGATTCATTATTTGGGTATTTAATACCTTTTTGAACGGCTGTCTTGAGCAGTTGGTAGTAGTTTTTGTTATTGAGGTTATCTGGAAGGTAGTTATATGCGGTCTTTGAAATATCCAGAATATCTGCTGCAATTTGAGTATCAATCACTCGATCTACATCAAATTTGTTCCTGAGTGCAAAAAATCTCTCTGTGAGTCGGTATCGGTATTCGTTAAAAGTATTCAGGTCTACTACCGTGAGTTTCGTATATCCATCTAGATCACTAGCAGATACTTGAAACGGTATCAAACTAAGGAAAAATAGAGTGAGTATGGTGCAAATGTGTTTTCGCATAAAGGGAATTTCTTACAAGTTAGTTTCCTAAATGGTATCATACTTTCTTCCCTCTTGCAAAAATCATATAGGTATTTTTGGTATAAAATATGAATTATGAGTTGACTTTTTTTTATTATTATGTGAGTGGTTTTTGAGGAAAAAATAAAGCCCTGCAATGCAAGAGCTTAACTGTATAATTTAATCAAAAATGACTAAATCTTATGTTTTATCCATCCAAAATGAATACCTATAGAGTACAATAAAAAATAGGTTATAGGAATACTCTCTGGTGGTTCTTGACTATATGGGTGTGTTATATAGTCTTCAAGATTTTTTCTAAAAATATCAAGTGAATATATAGGATATAATAAAAGTAAAGCAAATAAAATTTCTAAATGAAAATTATCAGTAAAGCTTATTAAAATAACACCTAATATAATGCATATCCAGAAGAATACATGAGCATATATCAAGATATATTCTGTTTTTTCTTTATCCAACATGACATACCTCCTAAAAGTTTATGTTTTTGTTTCAGAAATATTTCATTTTGAAATACTTCCACCAAAATTAATGTACCATGATTATATCTAATTATCTTGAAAAGTCGAGGAAAAATAAAAAACCTACCCAAATGGGCAGGCCTTTATAAAAAATCCTTTTATTTGAAACCACACTCCTTGTTCAGCTTGAAAAAGACTTATTTTTTTATTTTCATATACCCGAATACGATCAATATAGTAATCATAATCTAAGCAACATCGAACCGATGAAAAAGATCGAGCATACCATTGTGCATACCCTTTTTGTTTATCCCGTATTTGTAAATGTCCTACAATTTTTATGAGACAATTTATATATTTCAAAATTCTCCAAAAAATAGAAAAAATATACAAATATATTGGAAGAACGATCCAGGTTAAATCTATTGTTTCTAACAAAATAACTTCCCCCTAAATATATAAAGTTAGATTTTTTACACTAAAAAACGAGTGTAAAATGATTATATCTAATTATTTAAAAAAGTCGAGGAAAATTATCCTGACTTTTTCCGTTTTGAAGTAGAAAGAAGGGTTTCCATACTAGAAACAAAAGATCCTACCTTATCAATATCTTTATCAGCCGCAAAACAAGTATAAGGATGTAATATTTTATCATCTCCTATTCCTGAATAATTCACCTGCTTAGAAAATCATTGATTATATTCAAGACTAGAAGAGTTTGATAAAACAAGAATGTGTTCTACTGAAATTTCTACTAATTTTTCTTGTAAATATTGCCAAAATGCACGCGAATTTCCATACTTATCTCTCGCTACTTCCTGAGCTCTTTCTAAAGGTCATAAATCACCTGAGGAAGGAAACTCTCCGTCAAGAATAACAATGCCTAGATCACAACCTGTCAAAGCATCTAATAAAAGTTCCTTTGCTCTTTGTAAGTGGGTAGCAACGTGAATGGAATCTATTCACAAATCTTGTAAGACTTGTATCAGTTCATCTGAATGTGTTTTATCGTCTTCGATAATAAGGGCTCCTTTTTTTTGAAACATAAAAGTGTTTTATGATTACAATTGTAGATCAATATAACAAATAATCATAAAAAGTCAATAAAAAGTAGCATAGCTATATACTCAAAATATACACGAATATAAAAAAAGATTTGCATATATATTTCAGATACATACAATGCAGGATTGAGACATATAGAAGTTCGTGGTACATGAATACGGATACGCTACATTGATTCACTCCCGATACAGATATACGATCTCGAAACATTTATTTTTTTATTTTTACACTATGGACTTAAATAAAGTACAAGTTATTGGGAATATTACCCAAGATGTCGAACTCAGACAAACACCAAATGGTCAGAATGTTTGTACTCTCTCTGTTGCAACCAATCGAAGCTGGAATGATGCCAGTGGGATGAAACAAGAACAAGCAGAATTTCACAATGTTGTTCTTTGGGGAAAGCTGGCTGAAATAGCTGGACAATACCTACAAAAAGGGAAAAAAGTCTATATCGAAGGACGACTTCAAACCAGAAATTGGGAAGCTCAAGACGGAACAAAACGATATAGAACAGAAATTGTAGGAGAAAATATGATTATGCTTTCAGGAGCTGGAGAAGCAAATATGAATGCTGGATCACCAGCAATGAACGACTCTCCTGCTGTAAAGTCATCTACTCCAAAACAAGAAGAAGAAATTTCAGTAGAAGACATTCCATTTTAGTTCACACATTAAAAAAGGGTCCCGCAATGCGGGACCCTTTTTATATATTTTTAACTCTTACAAACTCACACTATATCTCTTCCCTACTTCATCAAACAATACTATCACTCATCATTCAACATATATTTGTTGTATATCAAATCAAAGGGAATGAATAACACGAGAAGTCTTGGTACTATTATCATAGTGAACTAAATATATATCAACCCCTGAAAGTCAGAAGTTATTTCTCACTATCGTATCATTTGCTCAAACCAATCCAACAATATTACCATCCATATACACAAAATCTCGAAACAACGTAAAATATTGTGATGATTGTGAATCAGTATCAAACAAAAAAGTACCTTTACGAGTAACGAGTAAAAATTCTCTTGGACTCTCTCCTGTTTTTATATACGTAATTGGAATCTGAACATCGATATCAAATATATCGTTGTTCAAGGTATGGGCAATAGAATTTCACTGAAACACAAAACTATTTTCGCTGAATCAATTACTTCATCATAATATAGTTTGCTGAGAGAAAGAAGTTCAACTATCAGGAATGGGTTCAAATGTTACCTCTGGATAAAGTTCAACTTTGAGTTCTATAGATCGATCGAGATACCGTTCAAGAATTACAGTATCATATCATGGCTTCTCTATAGCAATCAGAGATTGAAACGGAGGCACATCAGGTACTAAACAAAATGATTCTTCACATGTATAATTCAGGCTATGAGCCCCATTACTCGATTCAATTCGTACGCTGTAATCTGATACATTTGTATATATTTTTACCACTACTACATGATACACAAAAAAATATAGATATACCGCTATTCATATTCACACAAATCAAACCAAGATAAGGAGTCCCAAAAAACGATTCGACATAAAAGATAGGCAAAAAAGTATTACCGTTTATACTAGTCTCAGGAGTGCATTTGTAAAGGAAAAATTTGAATTCTTATCGTTTTTTTCTATACTTCTGTCATATATTAGTTTTTCACTTTCATGAACTTCAATACAATAAACGGAATACAAATTGCTGGAAATATATATGCTCATATCCAAAATGAGATACAATCTCTTCACATACAACCATCATTGGTCGCTGTTTTGGTATGAAATAACCCAGCCAGCCTACGTTATATAGAACAAAAGAAAAAATGGGCTGAAACAGTATGAATTCAGTTTACTCTCAAACATTTTGAAATAGATATTTCACAAAAAGAACTCGAAGCAGAAATCCATAAGATTAATACTCATCCAGATATTCATGGATGTATTGTTCAGCTTCCTTTACCAAATCATATAGACAGTCTTTCTATTATTTCTACTCTCAGCCCCAAAAAAGATGTCGATGGTTTTCATCCAGAAAATCAGTGAAAAACGGTGATTGGTGATGACTCTGGAATGATTCCTTGTACTCCAGCTGGTATCATGCATATTTTTGCAGATCAAAACATATCCCTTTCTGGAAAAAAAGTGGCCATTCTATGACGAAGTAATATCGTAGGAAAACCTCTTACAAATCTTCTCATTAATGCTGGAGCAACAGTAGTATCATGCAATAGTCAAACACCTGATATTACTCTCTATACCAAAGATGCGGATATCATAGTGCTAGCAACTGGAAACCCAGGTCTATTAAGAGCCGATATGATTTCAAAAGAAGCCATCATAATTGATGTATGATTCAGTGTCATAAATGGGAAAATATGTGGAGATGCTGATTTTGAAAATATCTCAAAAAACGGAAATCTCATTACTCCAGTTCCGGGTGGAGTATGACCTCTGACAGTAGCATTTTTGATGAAAAATACTCTTGAAGCAAGCAAAAAACTTGCAGAGGAAAAATAGTCGAGAAAAAACTTTGACTTTCAATATTTTTTTTATAATATGTTTTCCGCAAGTTTTGGAGAACAAAATATGCGGGTGTAGCTCAATTGGCTAGAGCATCTGCCTTCCAAGCAGAGGGTTGTGGGTTCGAGTCCCATCACCCGCTCCATTTGAAAAAATTTGCAAAAAGATGATGAAGATTACTCATCTAATATTCATCATCTTTTTTATCTTACGGGTGTATAGCTCAGTTGGTTAGAGCGCACGACTGATAATCGTGAGGTCCCTGGTTCAACTCCAGGTATACCCACCATTCTTCGTTTTTTCGAAGAAAAAACTTCAAATGACACTGCCTTTTGAATAGAAGAATGTCCTACATAGCTCTGGCGAAGTATGGACTATTTTAATTTTTCGGGGACTGGCGCAATTGGCTAGCGCACACGGTTTGGGACCGTGGGGTTGTGAGTTCGAGTCTCGCGTCCCCGACCACTTTGATTTATCTAAATAATCTTTTAAAATGTTTTTTAAGAGATTATTTTTTATTTTTACTTTTATGTCTTCCAAAGCAAAATTTATCACTGGTTCCATCATGCGTCATGTTATTGTGATGAGCCTGACTTCATCAGTGGGGCTGATCGCTCTTTTTATCGTTGACCTACTAGATTTTTACTTTATCAGTTTACTCTGAGAGAGTAGTTTGGCCGCGGCCGTCGGATATGCTGGGACACTGTTGTTTTTTATCACTTCTGTAAGTATTGGTCTCTCTATTGCTATGGGAGCACTGGTGAGCAAGAACCTCTGAGCTGGAAAGCATGAAACAGCACAAGAGTATGGAGTGTATGTACTGCTTTTTATCCTGATTGTCTCGGTTCCTCTGAGTATGCTCATGTTTATCTTTGCTGAATTTGCTATGAGTCTCCTCGGAGTCAGCTGAGATACACTTGAAATGGCCAAAGACTATTTTCGTATTGTGGTACTTTGAGCTCCACTCATGTCTCTGGCTATGTGACTGAGTGCTATTTTGAGATCTCTATGAGAGGCAAAAAACGCTATGATGGTGCTCTTAGTCGCGAGTATCGTAAATGGAGTACTTGATCCGATATTTATATTTGTATTGGGGTGGTGACTCGATGGAGCTGCGTGAGCTACACTGGCATCTCGAGTAGCTATGATCCTCGCAGCACTCTATTATATCTATAAAAATAGGTTTTTTGTATGAGTGACTCAGGTGTGTCAGTTACAACATCTGGGCTATCTCGGACCGATTATTGCTATTGCTCTGCCAGCCATTGCTACCAATCTTGCCACTCCAATAGGGAACGCATATGTGACTCGAGTGATTGCAGAGTTTGGAGATAGTGCCGTGGCTGGTATGAGTATGATTGGACGACTCTCACCAGTAGCTTTTGCCGTAATATTTGCTCTTTCTGGAGCGATTGGTCCGATCATTGGGCAAAATCTCTGAGCCGAGAGATGTGACCGTGTCAGGCAAACAGTACGTGATAGTATGCTGTTTTCTACGCTATATATCCTGGGAGTTTCTCTATTTTTATTGGTACTGAGAAATCCTATTGTAGATCTTTTTGGCTTGACTGGAGATGGTCGGGACATAGGGATACTGTTTTTGACGATTCTTTCCTGGTTATTTATATTTCAGGCTATGGTGTTTATATCAAATGCGGTATTTAATAATATTGGAAAAGCCAAACAGTCTACCGTAGTAAATGTCCTCAAGGCAACGGTATTTACCATGCCATTTGTGTACTTTGGTGCTGAATATTTTGGTTCTTTGGGAGTGTTTTATGGTCAAGCCTTGGGGTCTGTATTTATCTGAATTATTGCTCTTTGGTGGTGTATACAATCTATTTCAAAAGTAGATTCAAAATAATATAACTTATCTAAAATTATTTTTTTATGAAACCATTCAACCATTTCCACACCCTCGCAATCCAGCGAAAATGATGAGAAAAAAATCTCCAAAAACTTCTTACTCCCATCACTGCTCTAGAACAACTGGCTCAAAAACCAGATAGCTATTATCTAGAATGGATGACCAGATGCATCTTTAATGCTGGATTTTATTGGTGAGTGATTACCAAAAAATGGCCTGACTTTAAAGAAGCCTTTCTTGATTTTGATATCGAAACACTGCTCTTTCAAGACGAAGATTTTTGGATCAACCTATGCAATGACACCCGTATTGTACGACATAGGAAAAAAATTGCAGCGGTACGAGCCAATCTCTCTCTCATAGCAGATATCAGACTTGAATATGGAAGCTTTGCAAATTGGATCGCTCAGTGGCCGAGTTCTGATCAAGCAGGGCTTCTTTGGGAACTCAAGAAACGATGATCGAGACTCTGAGGAAGAACTGGACAGTATTTTCTGAGGTTTACTGGAAAAGATAGTTTTATCCTCTCTCCTGATATGGCACTTGCACTCAGACATGCAGGACTCGATATAGCAGAGGAACCGAGCAGTAAAAGAGACATGACTATCATTCAAAATCATCTCAATACCTGGCATACGGAGACATGACTCAGTTATACTCATATGAGTAAGATTCTTGCCTACTCCTGTGGAACAAATAATGATACGGAGGTGATAGTGAAAGAGAGTGGGAAGTGGGAAGGAAAAAATGAACCGATCAGTTATAAAAAAACAGATACTTTTATGCGGTAAAAGTATCTGTTTTTTTGTTTTTTTCAGGCATGTCATTAAAGGAAAGAGAGATTCCCATGTTATGTGCTATTTTTACAATATGTTTTGTCAGGGTTTTAAATATTGATAGTGTTTTTCATCCTTGTTTTATAAGAGTTTCACTCTTTTTTTGAATAGACTCTGAGTGCTTCTTGATAGTATTTGTATTATCTGGTGAATGAAAGAATTTTTTAGCATAATTTAGAGCGGTGTTTTTTGTATTATAGAGAGTATAGAGCTTCTTTTTTATTGTATTATATTTTTGAAGTGATGACTCTCTTTTTTTTATAAATCCTAAAAGCATATTTCCGAATGTATCATTCCATTTTCAAAATAAGATATCATCATCAGTAGCAGTAATATTAAGAGATGAAAATTTTGTAATTGCATTCAGAAAAGAAGACAAACCTAAAGAAGTATTTTGAGGGGTATCTTGTTTTTCTGTATGAGCTTGTCTATTATCAACTTCTTGTTGCTGATGAACTAAAATAGGCTGTGTATGAGAATATGTAAAAATATTTGTATTGAATCGGTTTTTATAATAGTATGATAGTATATCCAATCTATTTTTTTGACACCAACCTTGCATATATTTTTGCCCTGCCTGAATACTATCTTGTGTATGCCCCAGGGTACTGAGTTCATAAGAAATATTATATTCGCCAAGACCTTTTTTTTCGATGATAATTCTTCTTCCACGAAATAAAAATGATAGACTATCATGAATATTTTGTGGTTCAATCTCATGATTATTTTCCATAAAATAATATCATTTCAAGGCATCCAGGGTGTGTGTATTATTTATTTTAATAAAATTTTCCTGTTTTGCATCATCTGATTCCCATACTTCAGTGACTTGATATCTATCATCAAGTATAAAAAAATATTTGTTTCCTTCTACCTTTTTCAGAGAGCAATATTCACCATACTGATCTATAAGCTCTTCTGAAGATCGAGATCAGATATGATATTGCTCTATATCTCATGTTACTTCAGAAATATCATTATTGTCTTGTGGTACTTTTAATGGATTACTTCATTCTATAAGACTCGATAAATTCTTTTTGACTGTATGTGAAATTGAATCATATACTCTAGAAAATCGAGACATAAAATTCTCACTATTCTGAGAATGAAATATATTTGATCCCTCCATAATTAAAAAAAATATACTATAAATTATATATTTATTATAGTATATTTTTATATATGTCAAGTATATTTCCTTACATTCTAATACATACCCATTCCACCCATACCTGGCATACCTGCTGGAGATGGAGCGGTATCACTCTCTGGTTTTGGAATTGCAGTAATGGCTGATTCTGTAGTTAAGAACATACCTGATACACTCACGGCTTCTTCCAGAGCCACTCGCTCTACTTTGGCTGGATCAATAATCCCTGATTCTATCATATTTACATACGTATCGTTTGCAGCATCATATCCATAGTTTTCATCATTCTTTTCCATGACTGCATTCACTACAACACTTCCTTCTTTTCATGCATTCGTTGCTATTTGATAGATTGGATATTTGAGAGCTTTTGCAATAATCTCGGCTCACGTATTTTTATCTGGATTTCCGAGATCCATTCACTCGAGTGCTCTAGAGGCTTTGAGAAGTGCCACTCATCCACCCGCGACAACCCCCTGTTCTACGGCAGCTCGTGTAGCATTGAGTGCGTCTTCGATCCTGAGTTTCTTTTCTTTCATTTCTACTTCTGAAGCAGCTCCTACTTTGATCACTGCCACTCATCCATCGAGTTTTGCCAGTCGTTCTTGGAGTTTTTCTGCATCATATTTTGAATCTGTTGTAGTAATTTGAGTTTTAATTTCAGCCACTCTATCAGCAATATCTGAACTGTTTCATTTTCAACCAATAATGGTGGTCGTACTTTGTGAAGCAACAATATTTTCAGCTGACCCAAGATGTGACATATCTACATTTTCAAGTTTCATTCCCAGATCACTGGCAACAATAGTAGATCCAGTTAAAATAGCAATATCTTTGAGAAGGGCTTTTTTATTGTCTCCAAATCATGGATTTTTAATCGCGAGAATATTGAGCACTCCTTTCATTCGATTGAGAATAATCGTAGTCAGAGCCTCTCCATCAATATCATCTGCAAATATAACCAAGTCTTTTTTTCCAGCTTGCATCATGGCTTCGAGCAGTGGAAGCATATCTTGCATATTTGAAATCTTTCCATCGGTCATGAGAATCGGGGCATCTTTCATTTCAGCAATCATCTTTTCTGAATTGGTCACCATATATGGACTTAAATATCCAGAATCAAACTCCATTCCCATAGTAATATCTACTGAAAGTCCAAAGGTCTGTCCTTCTTTGACGCTAATGACTCCGGTATTTCCTACTTTTTCCATGGCTTCGGCTATAATATTCCCTACCTGTGAATCTTGAGCAGAAATAGTGGCTACTTGAGCAATTTCTTCTTTTGTGGTGATTGGTTTTGAGTGAGAAATCAGTTCTTCGATGACTTTTTGACTCGCTTCTTTAAGACCATTTTTGAGCTCTACAGCATTGACTCCTGACTTAATATATCGCATCCCTTCTTTGGCAATAGCATACGTGAGAACGGTTGCAGTAGTGGTTCCATCACCAGCCACTGCATTGGCTCGATCTGCAGCATCTTTTACCAGTGAAGCACCCATATTTTCAAATGCATCTTCCAGTTCTACTTCTTTGGCAATAGTCACTCCATCATTAGTGACCTGTGGACCACCAAACTGAGATTCAAAAATAACATTTCTTCCTTTTGGTCCCATAGTAATAGACACGGTATCAGCTACCACTTTCATACCTTGAAGCATTTTTTCTCTGGCACTATCTGCAAAGAGTATTTGTTTTGACATGGTGTATTTTGTTAATTTTTAAAACCCCTCTGTCCTTCGGACATCTACCGTCCAGCGGCACCGAGGTCCCCTTATCAGGGGAGAGATTTTATTTCTCGTTCCCCCTCGATTGAGGGGGCTAGGGGGAGTGAGAACTACTTCACTACAGCTAATATATAATCCATAGCTACGATTTTGTATTCTGCATCTTCGTATTTTACTTCGTCTCCACTATACTGTCCACACAATACCTGGTCCCCCACTGATACCGTCATTTCTATATCTCCTTTCCCTGGTCCAACACTTACTACTTCATACAAATACGGTTTCTCTTTATTCGCACTTTCTGGGATATAGATTCCAGAAGAAGTAAGGC
>JAKVBB010000017.1 GCA_022448215.1 Candidatus Altimarinota bacterium
CATGGCTACTTCAAAGTTTGAGATGGGAGTTGAGAGCTTCCAAGAGTAGAGTGATACTCGTTGTCCTTTGTAGACCATCTGCTTATCCCACATGGTTTTAAAGACCCACATCACAGACTCCATATAGTCTTGATCCATGGTTTTGTAGGCATTTTCCATATCTACCCATCGTCCGATATGGTTGATATACCAGTCCCATTCTGCACTGGTTTCTTGGGTGTATTTATAACACTCTTCGATAAATGTTTTGATACCAACTTTTTCTTCGATTTCTCTATTTGAGCCTAAACCAAGTTTTTTCTGAACCTTTTCTTCGATTGGGAGTCCGTGACAGTCCCACCCCCATTTTCGCTCTACGCGTTTTCCTTGCATGGTGTGGTATCGTGGTACGATATCTTTGATGATACTCGAGAGCAGGGAACCATAGTGCGGAGTTCCAGTAATAAACGGAGGTCCGTCATAAAACCGATATGGTTTATCCTCTGGTCGGTTTTCGATCGATTTCTGGAAGGTGTTATGTTCTTTCCAGAATTTGAGTATGTTTTCTTCCATTTCTGGGAAGCTTTGTTTTGGGTTTACTTTTGGGAATTTCATGTGTGGATGGGTTAGGAGTTATTTTTAAAGGATTCTAAGTTGTTTTTAAACTTTTCTAATGATTCTTCATTACATATATGATTTTTTTCATTTTTTATATAACAAGATACATTTAAAATAATTTCTTTAGTTAAATAATCTTGTATAAAATAATCTGCTCATGTACTGTGGTAGTAAATATATGAATAAATGCATGAATTTCTTGAGATTGAGTAAAAAATAGTTTCTTGGGATTTTACTCAGGTAATATCATCATTTCCCATTTTACTAATATATGATTCACATTTTCTTTTATTTTCGAATATATTACTTCCTAACTTTTCTATATTTTGTGGATTAGAGTAACAGGAAGTTAAAAGTAATGATATTCATAGTATGATAATTATTTTGTGCATAATATTTGATATTAAAATGTAAAAAAGTGTAAAATAATGTAAAAAAATATTGTTTTGTTTCAAAAAGTGTTATAATACTTTTGTTATCACGAGTAAATTGTATGGTCTGCAGTATTGCACTGCAGGACGTGCAATTTTTTTTTATGTTTTGTATTCTAGTTTTTTTCTCTTATTTGTAAGTGAATCTATGAGTCATTTTCACTCTTTTTTTAGAAAAACAGAATAACGATTCTCGTTGGGTACTATTAAGCTTTTCAATTTTCAGATTTTTCGCAAGTGCCGAATAAGGCATGCAAAGTCTCAATCTCATGTAATTATAATGGCTTTGTCATAATTTTGTAGTTCAATCATTGTTTGAAGTACAAGTTCTGCATCAACATTTCATTTGGTTTTTCAGGATTTCAGCTCTAATACAGGTTTGAATATGAGAATATATCATATACTTTGGAGAAATGTATACATGTCCTGGTTTTCTGGTACATATCCAATGAATAGGAATACTTTATTTGATTGATACATTTTTCATAAATGTTTGTATAACTTCTTCCAGTCTAGTTTCCATCCCTGATCTCGAATGGATAGATTTACATTCTGAGCATCGATAAAAGCATAATTATTTTCTCTATTTCCTTTTTGATTTTGCATATTCACCATTTTAAAAATTATTTTTTCATCTCACTATACCTCTCATACCTTTCTGTCTTCACATTTTTTCGAAACCACTCAAGCATTTCAGAATCCTTTGGGAAATAAAAGATATTTGGTATATGAGCTGGAATGGTGATAAGTCCATCAGAGTTATTGTATTTTCTGACTCTATCTTGTTCTCATTCATAGGTCGTGACCTCTACCTCTCAGGAGAGTATGAGAAAGGTTTTCTCTTCACTGTATATTTTTCCTCACCTGTATCCTCCAGCTTTGGTAAATATATTGAGAATCGTTGTATTTTCTAGCTCTACTTTTGAGAGATATCCAGCATGGTTGTTTTTTTCTGTTGTTTGCATAATTTGTAAAAATTACAATGGAGGAAGGGACGGGATTTACTGCTCACTTCGTTCCCAGCATAAACTTCTCATCCCGATAAAATATAATGGAGGAAGGGACGGGATTCGAACCCGCGGTACGGGCGAACCGCACACACGCTTTCCAAGCGTGCTCTTTCAACCACTCAGACACCCTTCCAAATTATTTTAGTTTTCATGTCATTTCGGACAAAATGTTTTATCTTTCTAGTAGTACTTTATAAGCTGCAGGATTTTGTTTTTTTGCTGCACATACTGCTTTTCATGGTTGTGTAAATAATGGAGCTGTCAATCATAAATGATTTCTTAAATCTTCAATTATTTTATTCCCGTCTACATTTTCATCATCTTTTACGAGAATTTCTATTTCATAGCGTGATCATAATTCAAAGTCGTCTATATCAAATATTACAGTATATCACTTATATTCATAGCTATATTTTTTTCGGATGGTTCTTATGGTAATCTGACCAATTGTATGAGTTATATTTATATGAAATTTCTTTAATTGTTCATTTATCTCTTCAAGTGTTTCATATTCTTGAGACCGATCAATTCATGTACTTCGATCTGTTGTTTCTATCTTCAGTTCATAGTTGTCGTTTCTTTTTCTCAGATGATAATAGTTTTTGAAGAGAATATATTCATCTGTATCAAAATATTCATCAATGATTTCTTTTTCACTGATAAAATCACACGATTGCTCTATAATTTTGAGATCATGTTCTGTTATGTCATATTTTTTCTCTATTTCTATGTTCATTTTATCTTATTATCATATAAAAGAAATCTATAGATACACTTTATTTGTTATTTAATATATTAATTATTTGCTCCAATTTTTCATCACATTGCTCTTGAGTTTCATCCTCGAGACAGAGTAAGCATATTTCACCTTCTCCCTCATATGGGACTTGGAGTATATTTCCATCACAGTATTCTCAAAAATATTCTTCCACTACATACATAATTCATCAGAAGAAACCTATTGCAGCAAATATGAGTGTTAAAATCAGTATGATAATTTGTCCGAAATCATGCTTGATTTTATATCATCATCATGTTTCTTTTTCGATTGGATAGTACGGAGCTTGTGGAGAGAGGAGTTCCTCTTTGTCTTTTTGTGATAATTCTGAGTGTATCTGAAATTTTTGGGTATTGGTGTATTCATCCTTGAATTTTTCTTGTTCGAAATTGATGATCTTTTTTGCTTGATCTTCATGGTGTATAAAAAAGAGAAGAAAAAACTCATCCATGTATTTGGCATAAAGCCCCTTGAGATATCCGTCTTTTTGGAGGATGTCTAATAAATACTCCCATCTATCCTGGTCGGTCCATCTGAGTCAAGGAGTAAAGTACACAAAGTATTGTTTTCAAGCAATATAGAAACTGAGTTTTATTTTTGTTCCTATATTGACATTATATACTTCATCCCAATTGGGTGACTCTTCGATATTTTCTGGACTCAAGGTTCATCATGAGATTTTTGCGAGTTGTTCCAGAATGTTTTTATAGTATCAATCTCAAGTTTCTATAGCTGCTTTTTTGTATCATATCTCTACAATATTTTCTTCATCATGTGCGAGAATCTCATAGCTTCCGTAGAGTTCGTCTGTGTATCAATCAAATACTTCTCTGAGTATATTGCTGGGGGTAAATTTTTTTTCATCCTGAAAAAACCCTGCTGATCTATAGGTATCTATAATTTCTTGAATGTTTTGTAGAAAGAGTGGTTGTTTCATTTGTATTTATATTATTTAAAGAAATTTATTTAATTTTTCTAAGCTCCTTCATTCACTCAGATATTGTTTCAAATATTACATTATATTCTATATCCTCTTCTCAGTTTATTATTCTTGGAAGCCAGGTTTTATCATCTTCCCACATCTTTTCGTATGGGATATCGTCAATAGGGAACCATATTGGTTCTATTTCATCGGTTTTTTGAGGTTCTCAATCAAAGTTTGTAATTTTAAAGAGATGAATATCGCTACTATGCTTTGGTTCTTTTTCTACAATAAAGTGGAGTATTCAAACATAGATAAGTTGTTTCTCTGAAATATCTATATTAATTTCTTCTTTAATTTCTCGTATTATTCACTGTGTTGGAGTTTCTCAAAGCTCTACTTTTCATCACATACCATTATATATTCATTCAGCAAAACCTCTGAGTTTTTTTCAGAGGCATATTTGATTATCTCGGATCATGATAGAGAGTGTGGTTTGTTTCATGAGAAAAAGAAAAAAGCACAAAAAATATATTTTTTTTGTGCTTTCGGTCCTTCGAAGCGATCTACGAAGAAGGAAGTTACCACCTAAAGCCTATACTTGATTTTATGATTGTTGACGGAGTATTTCATCTCCGGAAGGGTCTAATCATCCTTATGTTTCATGACAAAGATTTTCTTCCTTCAGCTCGTCTGGGTGATAGCCCGACTCAAGTGCTTTTTACAAAAATAATAGTACTATTTTCTTTTAGATTTGCAAGATTATTTTTTGGAACTATTTGTTCTCATCAATTTCTTTCAAAATCTGACCTAAAATACTTTCTGTTTTTTGAGAAGTAGTATATTTATGTTTATTTAAAGTATAATGTTTTAATATTTTTTGTATTACATCTATAGGTAAATCATTATTTACTTTGAATCATAGTTTTGCAAATACTTCACTATATAATACTGACCATTCTTGTATAGCATCTTCTATATTTAAAGTATCATCTTCATCACAATATTTCTCAGATAGAGTAATTTGTGTTAAGTTACTTTTGTAAAGATCTTCTGTTGAAGGGGCATTGTTTTGATGATTACATCATCACTCTGGTTCTTCAGTAATTAAAGCAAGGGAGGTGCTCATAGTTAGGGGAGATTTTAGAGGGTAAAATTATTGAAACTCAGTACAAAAGTGAGCGACGGTATAGATCTGAATCCATCCATTTCATTCATCATAAAATGAAATCCCGAGTCACATATAATTGAGGTATGGACTCACAGTGGTTTTATAGTGCGCATTTGCAGGATAAGAGAGTCATTTTTCTGCCACGTAGGCATCAAAAATATCTTTGAGTGCTTTACTGGCTTGTTTTGTGCAATCTTGTCTATCAGGACAATAGTATGCATGATACCCTGTATTTTCTACACTAGTAGTTCTTCCAGATACCCTGCATTTGACTCATCTATCCTGAAACCACTGTTCTATTATAGGATAATTATACCACCCATCTCAAATATTTCTTTCGTGACTTATATTTCATCTTTCTAGAGAAATATTTGCCCATTCTCTCGCTGTATTTTCTAGTCTTGAATCTCTTTTTAATTCTGTAATTCCGTTCTCACTTCTATAGTCGTTATAATATTTGAGCCAATTTTGCTTGAGAGTTTCTCCATCTATGAAATATGAACGATAATTTGGTTCTGGAATATCTTTTTTGAGATGAGGAAACTCAGAAATATTATTTCTTAATGATACAATCAAGCTGTATTTTGGATGATTTTTTCAGATTTTTTGTTCTACAAAACTCAGTTTGTTGAGCAGTTTTGTTTTTAGTTTTGGATTTTTTTGTATCTGATCAGTAAGCTTTTGAGTTATTTTTGTTATGATTTGTTGCTCCGTATGACTTTGAGAGTGTATTTGGGGATAGAAAAAACTCAATAATGTTACTATTCATATAAATATTATGCTTTTTCTCATAGTTTCTTTGTTAATATACAATTTTCTAAGGGAGAGAAAATACATAGCTATCACTATATATGAAGAAAGTTTTTTTGCAAATTTTTCTTTTTAAAAAAGGAATATTTTTTACTTTTTCACAATTTTTGACAGGATTATATCTTTTTGCAAGAGATTTCACAAGAATACTTTTTTTGTTTTTGTATTTCTATTTATAATTATGCAAATTTATTTCTATGTATAAAAATATGAAAAAATATATAATTTGAATACTTTTTCTTTTTACACTAGTATCTTGTGGTTTACAAAATACTCAGAATGAAGAAATTCTGCATTCTGAAATACCTCAAAAAACTGTCGAACAAGAGGTGCTTACAGAAGAAAGGAAGCAAGAGATTATTGCAGATATTCAAAAGTATCAAGAAACCCTTCGAGACGAAATACTTAATGAGAGAAGAGCAGAGGCTGATGCAAGGGCTCAACAGGAGGCTGAAAATCAATTTCAATAAAAAAACTGACTTTTGTCAGTTTTTTTATTGACTCAATTTATTTTTAGTTTATTATTTAATTCTCATACAAAAACACAACCACCACCAAAAAAGGAAAAGATTATGTCTAAATATCCAATTACTGCCAGACTCAATCAACATGCTTCTGATAAAGTAACATTACCACAAGAAGTATATGATGATCTTGTGAGAAAATTACAAGAAAAAAATAAAGATAATTCCGAACTTCTGATGCTTGGTTTCTATCATCATGATCGCTATATTGTAAGTGGAGTCACTGTTGTTTTAGATTCTTTGAATGTAACATCACAAGAAGTGGTCTTTTCTTATTTTTCAAGAGAAGAACAGGGTAAAAAAATTCATGTTCAATTTCTAAAGAATTCTGAATACGGAAGGTTTATCATTCGTTAAATATGGCACTATAAAAATCCCTAGTTTACTAGGGGTTTATTTTTTTCAAAATTTCTGCTAAACTACTATACTTCTCACTCATAAATCTTTTCCCATCAACAAAGTACTTAATAATAAAATTATTATAATACACAGAGTTTGGATTCCAGAGATTTGGAAGTATATCGAGACCTGCTTGGTAATACTTCTTTGCTTCATTTGTGTATCATCTCTTCTCAAAAATTTCTCAACAATAGAAATAATTCTCTACGGTAGTATAATGAGTAATTAAATTATGACACGATGACAGTATATCGTTGTCATGCACCACCTGACTCACAAAATATTCTTCTGAAGCATATCATTCCCATTTTTTTCATAATTCATATTCTCATAATCTATAGAAATAATTTGGAAGAGGGAAGTGCTGAGACGCTCTCAGATATTCTCATTTTTTTGCATATATCTCTCAGGTATAGAGAGATCATATAAGAAAAATGATGGTACTTGTAATGCCTATGATTCATGTTTTTAAAAAGATATTATTTTTGAGGGTATATTTTTTGATATTTTTTCATGATAATAATATTCATACTAAAACAATAACGATCATCCAGTGAACCACAGAAGTGTAGTTAAATATCAGAAAAATACTCATTAAAACTAAAGAGTGAACATAAATATTGGATTTTTGAATGTATTTTAAAAGATATATGATGGTTCATAATAGAGTTATCAGGCCTAGTATGCCAGATGTATAAAAAATATTTAGTAGAATATTATGGGGTCTATCGGCCCTGAATCATATATTTTCAAAGATATAGAGATACTCCGATTTGTAACTATCAAAGAGGAGAGGAAGTGTTTCAAATCCAGCACCAAATAAAAGTATTTTTATATCAGAAAAAATAATAGAAAGCGTTGCTTCCCAGATAAAAAAACGTGCGAGAAAGGAATGGAGTTTAATTCAAAGACCAAATTCATACAATGTTCATACAGTGATGAGAGACAATATGATTACCATCAACCCCCACCCTAACCCTCCCCCTATTAAGGGGAGGGAATATTTATTGAGCCCCCCCTTTAACAAAGGGGGATAGGAGGATTTTCATATAAAATAACATCCAGCTATGAGGAGGGCCCAGGCAGATTTGGTGAGTATGAGAGTGATGATAAGAAGGCCTCAAATGATATATTTGTATATGTTTTTCTCTATCGTTGATAGGAGAGGAAGCAGGAGTAAAATATATCCAGCCAGATAATTTGGATGACCAAAGCTCCCAAATGCTCGATTTTGTAGGTCTCAGTATTCAAAGCTGGGAGATATATATTGCCAGAGAGCAAATAGACATATAAGAGGACTGGTATAGAGTATATGCTTCAGAATATTTTTTTGATCCTCTCTGCTGAGATTATATACTATAATACTCAATAATATGAGAGAAAAAAACATAATAGCTCCATGTCATTTGCTCACTCACCCGATGATTGAGGTAAGAGGAGAAATTGAAAAGAGGGTGCTAAAGATGATGAGTCATGTAAGCAGAATTAAATATTTCGGTATCAGGACTCCTTTATGACGAATAATAAAAAAAATAAATAAGATCTGTGTAAAGACAATAAAAAATACTGTTTTGGTAAATTCGTAGTTTCCAGATATATTTGGAATAATATCCCAACCAAAAATATCATCTATATTTCCAAATATAAGACTGGTTGTGATACAGAGAATAATAAGTAAAATATGGAACATAATTTTAAGTTTATATAAAGCTCTCTTTTTATACTATTATATATGAAAAAACTCTTCTCCATACTCTTTTTTACTCTTTTTCTTATTTCCTGTTCTGGAAATAAACCATCAGCTATCGTTCAAGAAGTCACCCAAGATCGAGACGAACCTCAAATCATTCTCTCTTTATGAGACAGTCTCACAGCTGGATATGGACTCGCTCCAGAGGAAAGCTATCCCTCTCAACTCGAACAAAAACTCTCAGACGAGGGATATAACTATAATATCATCAACGGATGAGTCAGTGGAGATACCTCTGCGGGTCTTCTCTCACGAGCTGAACTCTACCTCGATCAAAATCCTGATCTAGTAATACTCGTAATTGGTGGAAACGATGGCCTGAGAGGACTCTCTACCGATACACTCGAAGAAAACATCCTCTCTATTGCAGACATCTTTCTCAAGCAAGATATTCCTGTCGTACTTTGAGGAATGGATATTCCTATTAATCTCTGACTCAATTACAGAAAGAAATTTCGTGAAGTGTATGAATCAGTAACCAAACAGAGAGACAACATCTACCGTATGGAGTATTTTCTCGAAGATGTAGGATGAGTCGCAAAATATAATCAATCAGATAGAATCCATCCAACAGCAGAGGGCTATGAAATTATCGTAGAAAATCTCTTTGCTTTTCTGAAAGACAAACAACTTATTTCCAAGCCATAATAACCATGATACAAATACAATCACTGACAAAATCATTTTGAGACTCCCATATCTTTCAAGATGCAGATATATCTATTGCTCCGTGAGACTTTATTGCACTTATTGGACCCAGTTGAAGTGGAAAATCTACTTTTTTGAATCTAGTTTCATGAATCGATCGAGATTTTGAAGGGTCGATACAGATAGACAAAAAAGATATCTCAAAACTCAGTGATACTCAAATAACTTCGTATAGATGAAAAAATATCTCGTATATCTTTCAGAACTTTAAACTGGTAGAAAACCTTACTGTGACAGAAAATGTTGATCTGATTATTCAAATGAATGACCTAGAAAGAAACTTTAGTACTCCAGAAATACTCAAAATAGTTGGACTCTCTCACAAGGCAGAGACCTATGTATTCAACCTGAGTGGATGAGAATCTCAACGTGTTGCTATTGCGAGAGCCTTTGTATGAAAAACAAAAATTCTTCTGGCAGATGAACCAACTGGATCACTCGATCAAAAAAATAAATCTGTCATCATGGATCTCATTGCTGAACTTCATAAAAAAGTAGGCAATACTATTGTGATGATTACCCACGATCCAGAAGTGGCTGAATTAGCAGATACTACCTATACTCTCAAAAATAACACTTTCAAAAAAAATGACGAGCTACTATAAAAAAATCTTTAAAACTTTTCTCAAACAAGGAAGCAAATATTTCTTTTTTGTTTTTTTGTGAGTTTTCTTGAGTTTGTTTTCATATCTCTTTTCGCTTAATCTCACTCTCTCACTCCAAAGCTATCTTACAGATCAAGTAAAACCACTGCTTGGATGAGACCTCGTTATCAACAGTCGCTCTCCGATTGATATTGATTTGATGAACGAATATCCCAACACATTTATATGAGCCCAGTCGGTGGAGTTTGATTCAACCCTGTTTATTGATGATGCTCCAAAACTCTATGAATTTTTGTACTTTAGTGATAATTTTCCACTCTATGAGAGTTTTTCATTTGAGCAAATACAAGATGAAAAATGAGTGATCATTGATGAAGCAACGTATCAAGCCTTTTGAGAAAGTATCGATATTTTTTGAGATATTTTACCCGTATCATGAGTTATTACTGAAGCATCTCTTGGGGAATTTAGTCTCTATACCCAACCAAAAATATATATCCCTAGTGAGTTCACTCCTACAGATATTGATGAGACCAATTCCAGAGTCCTCTACAAAAAATACTATCGTTTTGTGTGAGAATATGATGAGAACATCATAGAACAAATACAAGATAATTACCCGTGAGAGTGACTCAGAATTACCAGTCTGAGTGATAGAAATGAAACGATAGGAAATATTACCGACCGACTCTATCTGTTTATCCATGTGTTTAATGTTTCTATTATATTGCTGACATTTTTTATCATCCTTATTTCACTCGAAACTTTCTTTAAAAAAATTACTCCAAAGATAGCTCTTTTTAATGTCTTAGGAATGTCAAAAAGATCTCTGCTTATCTTTATTTGATGGACCATACTCACGGTATTTTTTGTCTCCTTCATCACTGCAGTAGGAGTCAATATACTGGCCTTTGAGTATATGAATGGTTTGTATTCGTTTTTTGTTTTTCATAGTCAAACTCTGTCGGTATGAATAGGGATTATGTTGATACTTTTCTTGGTAGGAGTGAGTCTACCCATGTATAAAGTACACCAGACTTCTTTGGGATGACTGCTGAAATCCAAAGGTGATTTTTCGCATTTTTCTATCTCAACTATTCTCATATATTTAACCCTCTTTTTTGTTTGATTTATTGGTATTTCTTTGGTATCTGGAATATCTGTATTGGCTTCTTTTCTCTATGGGGTATGAAGTATGCTTGCTTTGGTGGTATGCTACATTGGAGTCAATTGGATATTAAAAATTTTGTCTCGTATACTGCAAAAATACAGAAAAAATTTTTATATTTTTGATGCTTTCAGATCTACGATAAAACCATGAAATATATCTTTTTTGGTGGTATTTCTCTCTATTGTTTCTTCGCTGGCTTTATTTATATTTTTTATATTTTCGGGAAGCTTCTTGAACTACCTCTCGTGAGTGATCTCGAGTGGAAATGATATGTTTATCGTAAATATTCAAAAGAATGATAGAGATATCATCCAGGAGCGTTTTTCTGAAGATCAGGTCTTTGAAATCATCTCTGCTCGTATTGATACGATTAATGGCATGTCTCTGGAAGATTTTCTCTGAGTAGGTCGAGTTTCATGAAGATTTTCACGAGAATTTTTCTCGACGACTCGTAGACTCGATGATCCTATTATTTCTGGAACTTCGCTCGAGGCAGGATGAGTATCGGTCGGTCATGAATTTGCTCAGGATTTGTGAGTCAAGCTTTGAGATCGTATTGTATTTAGTGTGGCTGGTCTTACAAAAGAACTCAAAGTAGTTAATACCAGAAAGACTGAGCAAAATGGAACGGAGCCTTTTTTCTATTTTCAGCTTTTCCCGGATGATTTTAAGCGCTATCCAAAGACCTATTTTGCTGCATATAAGCAGTCTGAATTTGCTACTGATTTTGATACTAGGCTTCAAGCAGATACTCCTTCTCAACTTACCTTTATAGATATTAAAAGTATTACTGAACTGCTTCAAGGGGTGGCCAATAATGTGATCGCAGTGGTCTATCTATGCATGGCATATATTGCGGTGTTTTGTCTGCTGAGTTTTATCAGCTCTATAGAGTTTTTATCACAATTTAAACAAGCCAAGATAGCTACCCTCTCTTTGTTGGGTTGAGATCGTAGATCTTTGCAAAGAGCTGGAAATATAGAATATGCCTATCTGGTAACTATTGGTCTGTGAGTAACTCTATTTTTTGGAACGTTGAGCGTTATAGTACTCTTTAGTTTTATAGATTTTTTCTCTTTATCTTTATGGTATGCATGTGTAGCTGTGTGAATGTTATTGAGTATAATTGGGTGAGTGTGTGGGTATGTAATATATTGGTATAAAAATTGACAAAAGGATATAAAAAAATAGAATGAGAATAATTCTCATTATGAAATAATTTTTAATTTTACACACTATGAAAGAACTTCACAAAAAAGCCTTACAAGCATATATTGAAATGCTGACAATTCATATTGATACCAAAACAACGGATCCAGTTTTTCACCCAGCTACCGAAGAGATGTATGAAGCACTCTTTGAAGTGGCTCATAAACTGGGAGAAAAACATGTTGATCTTGGAGGAAATTTAATAGATGACTCTCTAGAATCAAAAAAATCCCAAGCAGTATCTATTCTCGAAAACCTCAAAAAAGATATTGAAGACCATCATGCATCAAATGATGTGACATTATGAACAGAGGATCTACTTGGTTCACTGGCAAATACTCTGGAAGATAATATAGGGAATGCAAAAGCGTTTGTGAAATAAAAAGATATAACTACTACTGTAGTTATATCTTTTTCTTGAGTTATTTTTTTAAATGGATTATAAAATCAAGAATTATCCTATATATCTAGACTTTCTAGAGAGTTTGGTACACTTTGTAGAAAGTCAATGACTTTATTTTGAATTATCTTCAGAAATAGGATGATGCCAGAACTCATCTTCTGATCTTAATGTTGTTTTAGGGTCTGTTCAGTATGCACTGATAATGCTTTCTACACCTGTATTTATCTCTGTAGTAACTTTTCATTGTTCTCCAGATTGAGAGGCTTCTATTTTTCCTGTACAAGAGTTATCTATTCATGTACCGTTAAAATCATTATTGTTTCCTGACATATTTTTTATGTTTTAATATATAAACTTTATGTAGTAATAAAATATTTTATCAATAAGTCAATACTTTTTCATAAGTTATAATTTTATATCTCTTTCACCATATATTCTCCCTCTAAACTATATCCTCTCTTCTCATAATACTGTCGTACTCATACTCCAGCAATAACAGCCATTTTTTCA
>JAKVBB010000018.1 GCA_022448215.1 Candidatus Altimarinota bacterium
GCGAGAAGATTTCCGACCAAGAAGTGATTCTCAATCAGCCGTACGAGTCAGCTTTCACATCGATGATACCAATTTTTGACGATCTGGAGCTTCGTATGTACGATTTGCCCATGGAACCGATCCTGAAAATCTCATTGAACAAAGTACTTCTAATATCTGGAGACGATATTTGAGTAATAGTGGTGCTGTGATTCCATTCAGTGGATTTGTAAATCAATGAGAAACCTATTATTATCAAATCCAAGCCTATGACGATCAATACAATGTTCAGATCGTTGATGGCAGCTTTAGGGCTCCAATTATTCGTCGAAGTGGAAACTTTAGCGTAGAGCGAAACCGAGATACCAGACTCAGATCTTATGAAAACTTTGTAGTTAATGGTCGAAATACCCTTCCTGATCCAGTCATACTCTCTACTATGAGTGGATCCGAAGTTATTGAATGAGAAAATGCTCGTATCTTTGCTGGAACCGGTACCACGATCGAATCACTTGAATCATGAGAATCTATCACCTGGTGAGGAATATTTAAGGTTCCAGAAGAAGTTGATTTAGACAGTTTTCTTGATGTAACTTCTACTTTTAGCTGATCACAACTGAGTACTTTTAGTATCCCAAAAATGGTCAAAATAGGTTGAGATCAACTTGGACTTCGAATGAACCTCAATCAGCCAGTAGATATAGAACTCGATATCCCAGACACAACAAAAGAATATATTGTCATTCAGAGTGAAGACGGAGTTAACTGGACGAGAAATACTTCCGCTCTCACGAAAACCAGTAACAGTGTACGATTCTCTACCGATCACTTTAGTTTCTTTGCGGTAGTAGAGGTGGATGATGATGGAAATCCAGTAGACACTACTGTTACTCCTAGCTCAGAACCTCAGACACCTACAGTAAGTAGTTGATGATGAGGAGGAGGTTGATGAGGTTCAACAAGAAGAAATAGAATTGCCAAAAAAGACTTCTGTCCTCGATGAGATTATACTGGAAACTATTATGACGGTCGATGTGGACAAGACCCAGAAGCACTAATAGCCAACGCTATGTATGATGTGGATGATTTTGGTCAGAAGTTTAGTAGTATGCGAGATGATGATGTGATGATGGACGGAGATCTTGTTCAAGAGCTCAGAAAACCAGTTTCTCGTTCAGTTAGATTATATTCCAAGAGTAGTCTTAGAAAGGCAATGGATGACGGAGATAATTCACTCCCAGAGAGTGAAGAGCAGACCTCACCCCTAGCCCCTCTCCTTGTAGGAGAGGGGGACTCAGAGGAAGTAGCTTCTGTGTGAATAAAAAAATACCGTTCCAAACCACTTCAAAAACTCTATGAACAACTTGAGACACAGAATATTTCTGATGAACAAAAAGAGGTGTATGAGGAAGCACTCGATCGAGTCTATGCGGCTATTGAGTCTCTGGATGATGAAAGTCTCTCTGAACAAGAAATATACGATCAAAAGGCCTCTATTCAAAAAGCTTTCTTGAATCTCCAATCTCGAATCGATCCAAGCTCTGCTTCTGAAATAACTGATATATCAGAGAGAGAGCTGACACGAGAAGAGAAAAAAGAGCTCGTACGACAAAAGATCCGAGAAATTAATAGAAAACGAAAAGAGAGTCAATCCTCTACGGTCATCCCAGAACTCACTCCAAAAAATATCAGAAAAGACAGCGAAGATGAAGATGTTCTGAGTCTTGAAGAACGAAAGGCTCAAGTTCGAGAAAAAATCCGAGAAATCAACAAGAAAAAAGCTCAAGAGCGAGTGAAAGAGAAGATTCGAGAGTATAATGCTCAGGTGTCTCAGAGATAGACTTTCTCTACATCCTTGAAGAATATTTATAATCTTTTCGAAATCTCAAGATGCGGCTGATGCTCAGCCCTCTCAATTTCTCAAAAATTCAAATATTCTTCTTTCTGAAAGAGAAAAAATAAAACAATTTTTTATATATGAAACAACTCTGTTCATTCATTCTTGTCACTTTCTTGTGTATCACTTCCCTCTCTCCTGTGCATGCACATCCTTTGGATATCAGTGTATCAACGGGAAGTATCTCTGGGAAGAGCTTTTCTATGACGACCTATTTTCATACCTATGAGATCGAGTATCTTCTCATGCAACAGTGATACGATCTGAAGGGATGAGTGGAAGATTATTTCAAAGCTGCTTCTGATATTGCTGACTATGTTTCGCAGAGAACCTCTATTATCAACAATGGTTCACAGTGTCGCTTAAAAAATATAGAAGTCAGTGAAGATGAGGTTTATATTGTATTGTCAGACGGGTTAAGAGTCTCATCACGGTTTGAATGTGATGATGATATTGAAAAGCTGGATATCAGTCTCAAATACTTTATCGAATTTCCACTTCAGACGAATCGAATTACCCTCTATGATGTTTCTGCTGGGATTGCGTGAGCTGAGTCTATTGTGTACCAGGTTCTCACGGCAAAAAAGCCTTATTTTGAAGTAGATATTTATAATAGAGATGATATTGTACATTTGGATGATGATAAGGACGGACTTTCCAATGAGGACGAAAAGATCTATGCAACCGATCCAAACAATCCTGACAGTGACGGAGATAATTTTAGTGATAGTGAAGAAGTGTATTTTGGTTGGGATCCTCTCAGTGTCGAGATGTGACCTGGGCAGGAACTGAGAGCTGAATTTGATCCAGAAGAGAGTTTTACTCAGATAGATAAGCTCTGAGATGTAATGTGAGCTGTGGCTGAGAAAAACCTCTCTGATTTTTCTGGAAATAACTCCGGGGTTCTCAAAAACACTCTGGAATACATATCTAAATTCTTTGAAAAAAATGAGTGAAATATGCTTGGGATGTTTTGGCTCGTGTTTTTGCTTGGGATGATTCATACCCTCTGACCAGGCCACTCAAAAGGTTTACTTGTAAGTTATACTTTAGAAAAACGCAATGGATATCTGAAAGGATTTCTCTTTGCTTTTGTTTTTACGCTAACCCATATCGTAGATATTCTCTTGCTGGTATTTATAGCAAAGATGCTTTCTGGAGTCTTTCAAACACACTATACTTCTTTGATTCAAGTATCTTCTGCTGTATTGCTGTTTTGTTTTGGATTGTATTTGGTATGGAGGAATGTGAGAGCACTTTCAAGTGCTAAAAAATCCCTTTTGTTGAATAATAACCCCCCTCCGTCCTCCGGACACCTCCCCCCTAATAAGGGGGAGGAACAAGAGGTGAAAACTTCTCTTTGGATTGCTTTTTTAGCTGGTTTGGCACCTTGTTCCTTTGCGTGGAGTATATTTTTGTTACTCGGAGCTCTCTGAAAACCACACTGGATATTTCCTCTGGTACTGGCTCTTGGAATCTGAATATTTACTACACTATGTGGAATTGTTTTATTGAGTGTATTTTTGAAAAATAGAATGTATGGCAGGATAAAGAATCTTGGCTACTATTCTTCCCTGTTTTCAGCTCTAATGATATTAATTATTAGTGTTGTGATGATTTGGAGGGTGGTTTAGGAGAATTGACAGAATATTTTATTTCTCTAATATTCTGTTTATATTTTTAGTTATATTTTAACTATACATATTATGAATGATTACAAAAATTTAGAAAAAGCTTTCTATAATGCAATGCACCAAATTGAAGAAGAAAAAGAGAGAAAGTTATATGATTTTTTGGAGAAATTAAAAAAAGAACAAAGAGTAAAAAAACAAAAAGAATTCGATAGAAAAGTAAATAAATTTATGTGGATTTATTTTTTATTACCACTTATAAGGTTTATGCTAGGGATACAAATTCTATGGATAAATTTTTTAATATATCTTTTTATATCTTCTTTATTTATTCTAATATTTACACTTTTTATAACTTTATTTTGAGTTATAGATATGATAGATATGTTTTTTTATTGAGGTATTCAAGATGTTATTGTACCATGAATTATAGTTTCTTTTGGTATTTGAGTTATATATATTTATTATTATTTTTACTTCAAATTAAAATGGAGATGATGGATTTATATATCTAATATGTTTTTGAAAGACTCATTTCAAGCATCATATATTATGATGACACAATGATTTGTTAGCTGAGTATTGTTTTATTTTAAAGTAATGTACTTTTATTTTAAAGAATATTTAAAATATATATATAATTGATTTAAGGATATATATTATTTTTTAATATCTAGATATAAATAATTTATTCTCCCAACAATTTTTCATACACTTCATGTTCCCAAATATCCAGATCATTAAAAATCTGTTTTAAGAGTCACTTTCAGAGGTCTTTATTGGAGTGAAGTGGGAGAACTGTTTTGTTTCCATTGAACTCGATGAGCAGATGACTTCATCGCTGCCTGAGTTGTTTAGCTCAATACTTTGAGAGAATCCTCAGCAAGTGCTTGGCTGAAATCACTGGTAATTTTCCCATTGGTATCAAAATTTAGATATAAAACATTGTCTCCATCGAGGATATCTTTGTCCCCTGATTTATACATATCAAAATACATTCCAACCACATCTTCTATATTGTGACTGAGATCTTGTTTATTTTCTGAAAATGTATGACACCCTTTAAAAATAGGACAATATGCCAGAATGGTATTGTTATCATCCTGTTTTACAACGATCGGAAGTTGTACTCACTGAGACATACAAATATTTTATGAATAATATATCTTGTATTATAAGCAAAGTCAGAAAAGAGTAAAAAGATTTTTGCATATCTCCTATATTCACTATCATACTTTGGAATTATCTACTTCCCTTTTTAAAAACCATGAAATACAAACAACTGTTTCTTCAAACTCTGAAAAAAATTCTCAAAATATCATTTATTGTTATGATTATTGCTTATATCCTCCTGTTTATTTTTGTCGAACGTATCGAACGATTTGCAACTTTTCCAGGAACTGATGTGAATCTAAAAGAACTGGTACAGCATCCTGCTGGAATCATTGCTGCAGAAGATATTTATACTACCTCGTGAGAGTGAGAGAGAATCCATGGTATATATATCGATAATCAGGCAGAAAAAACCGTGTTTTACTTCCATGGAAATGGTGCCCCGATGCAGTATTTTTATACTGAAAAACGCTATATCTGAGATCTGGGATACAATGTCATGAGTTTTGATTATCCAGGCTATGGAAACAGTGAATGAGAGCCAAGTCAGGAGGAAGTGAGAGAGTTTGCTGCTACTTTCTATGACTATGTGACGCAGAAAAAAGATATTGCTGATGAAGATGTTATTATTTGGGGCTATAGTGTAGGAACCGCTGTTGCCATAGATTTTGCCAAAGATCGAGATTTTGATAAGTTGGTATTATTCTCCCCTTTTGCTTCACGTTATGATATGGCTCGAAAGGCTTTTGGTTTTGCTCCACAAAAACTCGTGCTTCATGGAAATTCTTATAATAGTGCAGAAAATATCAAAAATATCGATGAAGCAACTCTCATCATTCATGGAAACACTGATATTGTTGTTCCATTTGAACAGTGAAGAGACGTGTATCAAAATTCTGGGGCTGAAGAAAAATACTTTATAGAACTCGATAATTTTGGCCATTCTCTGATTACTGAACGATATGGAGATGTACTAGCTTATTATATAACTGATTTTTTGAACTGAAAATGACTCGAGAGTGAATATACTTTCTTGGATAGAGAGAAGGCTGAGGAATTGCTAAAAAAAGAAAATAAGTAATTTTTACTGTATTCTTGAAAAGATAATTCGCTCAGAATTATTACTTGAGGTACATCATGAACAATTAAAATACGATCATCCATATGACTGATAACGTCGATATATGGTAGTATTGTCTGATTCTACTCTTAGAATAGATGTATGATAGGTTCCACAGTCTGAAAAAGATGCATCGTTTGGTCGGTATGCTGAAGTATCCCATTGAGAATTATTACTACAATCACTGGTTGGACAAAGTAAGACATTCATACCTCATACCGCATTAATTTGATTTGCACATCTGTAGAATGATGTTAAGTAGAGACCTCTATCTAAGTTAACAGTTCCACTTGTTATAGATCAACCTGCTGGAAGAGATGCATTTGTGAGTGCCGGCATAACTATGGTAGGATAGTTGATAACTTCTGATAATACTCCGTCTTGCCATGATGCATTCCCATTTGCATCAGATACAAGTATATTTCCATTTGCTTGATTTCCATCTGTGAGTTGAAAGCTGGTATTAGCACCAGAATTGGTAATATGACTCGTTCGTGTATTGAGTTCATTGAGGTTTGAAATAAATGTATTCCATAGATTTGCGCTCAAAGCATCTCATGAGTTTACAGATGAAAGTGTAGTCCAGGCTTGAACTCAGAGATAGGTAAAAATTATGGTGAGAAGAATAGAGACAGGAATTTTTATGTATTTCATAACATATAAAAGAGAATATAACTTTATAGAAGTAGTATAATTTTATGCATAGCAAAGTCAATAACTTCTCTCTTGCTAAAAATCCTTCCCTGCCTATACTTATATACATATTTATTCTCTCATTATTTTGTCTATGAAACAATACCTCGATCTCCTCAAAGACATTCGTGATAATGGGATATGAAAAGATGATAGAACCGGTACGGGGGTACGAGGACTCTTTGGTATGCAGGCAAAATATGATCTGGCAGATGGTTTTCCCCTCGTGACCACCAAAAAAACCTTTATGCGAATCATTATCGTAGAGCTTATTTGGCTGATCCGATGAGAAACCAATATAAAATACCTCGTCGATCGAAACTGTCATATCTGGGATGAATGGCCCTTTCAGAATTACCTAGACAGTAATAATCTCTCAGAAAAATTTCCAAAATACTCTGATGCTTGGATGGAAGAAAAAACAAAATTTATTGATAAGATTACATCTCTTCCAGCCGATGATTCATTTGTGCAAGAATGGTGAGATCTTGGTCCTGTATATGGACATCAATGGAGAAATTTTAATGGCCCTCACCCAAACCCCCCTCAATCCCCCCTTATCAGGGGGGAAGGTCAACAAGACCAACTCGCATACGCTATTGATCAGATTAAAAATAATCCAAGCAATAGACGTATTATTGTATCAGCTTGGAATCCAGCTCAGATCGATCAGATGCTTCTGCCTCCCTGTCATGCATTCTTTCAGTTTAATGTAGATACTGCAAATAATGTTCTCAATCTTCAACTCTATCAACGAAGTGCGGATATGTTCCTCTGAGTGCCTTTTAATATAGCGAGTTACTCTACCCTGCTCATGCTGGTAGCTCAAATTACGGGACTGACTCCAGGAACTTTTACGCATACCCTGTGAGATGCTCATATCTATAATAACCATGTAGATCAGGTGAATGAACAACTCTCTCGAGAACCACTTCCCCGTCCTGAATTTCGAGTGAAAAAAGATATCAAAACACTTGAGGATATTGAAGCTCTTGAATGGGAAGATTTTGAACTATTGAATTATCAATCTCACGGAGTGATTAAAGCTCCGGTAGCTGTTTAATACACTACACATTTTCTTTATTTTTTTAGAAATAATATATATCTTATGCAAAAATTTCATATGATTCTGGCAGTCGATGATAAAAATTGACTGTGAAAAGATAATACACTTGCTTGGAGAATTTCAGAAGATATGAAATATTTTCGAGATGTGACGACCAATACAGAAGATGAAAACAAGGTCAATGTAGTGATTATGGGACGAAAAACTTGGGAATCAATTCCAGATACATACCGACCTCTTCTGGATCGAGTCAACTGTGTCCTCACGCGTGATGAGAACTATGAAGATGAATGATGTGTGAGTTACACTTCTTTGGATGCTTGTTTAGAAGACTTTCAGCAAAATCCCCTGATAGAGAATATCTATATTATTTGAGGTTCAGGGGTATATAATGACTGTCTGACTGATAATAGACTCGATAAAATATATCTCACACGAGTAGAGTGAGACTTTGGTTGTGATGTGTTTTTTGATGGTATCCCAGAAGCTTTTGATACAATCTCTGAGAGTGAGAAAAAGAGAGAGAATGATGTAGGATTTTGTTTTGAAGTGTATCAACGAGATGTTTAAGAGAGTATATCTGATACTTTTTTCTTTTGGCTCTGTTTTTGATTCTGAGGTTTGTATATATTTGACCATTTAAAATTAAATAAGAAGTCCCCTAAGAGACTTCTCAATATTGTGATTATTCATCACAAATGTATTGTATAGCTTTTTTTGCTTGGTCTGATGTAAGTGGTGTTCCTGAATTCTGATGAATACTTCTGGTTGAACACAAAACATCAAATGAGACAGAAAAACTAATGCCAGTTTGATTAGTTTGTACTAGGGAAATAATATATCTATTCTCTAGTACTCTTGTTACTGTGGCATCTACTGCTTTCCCTACAATTTCACTAAATCTTTCACTATGATGTTTGTTTTCATCTAGTGACTTGTGTTGTGCTGTATGCGAGCATGCTCCCAGCAATACGAGAAAAAAAACTACAACTATTTTGACACTTTTCACGATACTTCTCCTATATTTTTATGATGGTATGGAATAATGCATTTATACTTATATTTATATAAATATGAATGTCAATTCTATTTCCCAAGTGTTTCTTTCCAAAACTCTATACTTTTCATTTGTTCCCAGCTTTCTTGAATGAGGATTTTAAAATTTTTATAATCTTTTGGATCGATATCGATGACTTGATACTGATAGTCTCCATTTTTTCCTTCTACAAAATCAAGGGCAAATTCTACTGGAGTATATTGAGCGGATAATTCCCTATCGTGTTCACAGAGGAGCTTATAGAACATCAGTTGTCGGTAGTATTTTCCATGTTCATAACCTGGTTTTGTATTTCCATATCGATCGATTCATTTGATATTCCCGGCTGTTTTAATGGCACCAGTTTTGTAGTCTACAATAGCCACTGACTGAGTGAAGAGAGCTCATTGTAACCCCCCTCAATCCCCCCTTATTAGGGGAGAAAAATTTATATCTTTTTCGGATGAGTTATTATCTACCTCAAAAATAGCATCGACTTTCCCAGTGAGAGGAATGCCTTCAAAAGTGATATTTTTACCTCGAAAATTATACTCAGTTTGGAGTGGGATACGAGTATTACTCTGAAATATCTCATAATACCCTTTCAGTCCTTCTCTCCCCTTCTCTAAAAGCCGCTTTTTTTCTTCTGCTGAGAGGACTTGTTTATCGAGGAGTAGTTCAAAGCTGGCTATCATATAATCGGCTCAGAGGGATTCTCATTTTTGCTTTTTAATGGTGGCTAGTTCGAGTACTCTGTGGTAAATTTTCCCAAATATAGTATATTCATTATCGACAAATGGATACTTAAAGACCGCATTTTTGAGAAATACGAGTGGGTCTTCGAGAAAAGTATTGAGATCGGTTGCTGAGAGCTTGTAGTTGTCAAAAAACTCTGCGATGTATTCTATTTCTTCGTCCTGTATAGCTGTGATGTGATCTGTTTTCATACTTCCTATGAGTTGTTCTGCGAGTATGTTATCACTTCATACTGAATCAATACTTTCACTCTCTATTCCTGTTTCTACAAGAAATGGTGAGTCGATATAGGGTTTGTGATCCTTTCCTGCTGGACGGGTAAAAGTGAGACTCTGAGCGGCTCTGGTACAGGCCACAAAAAAGAGTCTTCGGTCTTCTTGGAGATTCATTTCTTTACTATGAGCTTTGATGTCTTTTTCATCCATATCTGCAAATTGCAGTCACTGTCCGGTGATCCCAAGTGGGAGTTTGATCTTGTCAGCAATGTTTTTTCCTTCCCAATTTCCTCCATAACATCCTGGTATATAGACATGATCGTATTCGAGTCATTTTGAGCTATGGGCTGTGAGGATTTCTATATGTGAAGATGTTTTTTTGAGGATTTGTCTGGGTATGAGAATATTATATTTCCTATGAAGTTCACATTTTTTGATAACATCTCGCAGGAGAAGATTTGGGTTATGAGTATTCCAGTTTTTGATGACATTAAAGAGGGTAAAAATATCTTCTAGGTCAGAAAAACTTCCATGAGTTTCTATGTATTCTATGATAGAGAAATGTTCTAGGATCTGGCTCAAAAGAGTGGAGATATTTCCGGTGTGTGCTCCAAGTTGGAGAAATGTATCTCTGAGTGTAATGATCTTCTCTATTTCATGGTATGAGATATCAAGTGATGGAGTCTTGAGGTCTTGTATGAGATCCCAGACTTGGAGTTTGAAGCCTGATTTTATATAGTTTTTTTGGTAGAGCTGACGAGCCAACATAATGATATCTCTATTATCTACATCAATGATGTTTGATCTGAGGATATCAAGAAATACTCCATCGTTGTAATATGGGTTTTCGATGAGTTGGATGAGGTCAAGCAGAAAAGTAACAAATGGATTGCTTAATACATTTGTTTTGAGTTTTGAATGTAGCTCAACTCACTGAGAGATGAGAAAATCGGTCCAATCTTTTACTTCTCTATTACTTCGAACAATGATAGCAATGCTCTCCTGTGTACTATGAGCTTTGATCTTTTCACAGACAAATATTTTTTCTCAGATATCGTCCGGGAGGATGTAGGAATGGTTTTGGTCGAGTGTTGTATGACCTGACTGAGCTGTGAGTGATTTATCGAGAAAATCGAGTCTGTTTACGAGTCGCTCACTATTGTTTTGAATCGTGTGACTTGAGAGGTCAAGAATAGATTGAGCTGATCGGTAATTATCTTTGAGGA
This sequence comes from Candidatus Altimarinota bacterium, assembly GCA_022448215.1. Classification (GTDB taxonomy): domain Bacteria; phylum Patescibacteriota; class Gracilibacteria; order BD1-5; family UBA6164; genus JAKVBB01. The sequence goes on from JAKVBB010000018.1 coordinate 10,733, forward strand.
CAATAAACTGAGTCTCTAGATAAAGGGTATAAAAATCGAGCATATTTTCTATATTAGCTCATTGAAAACGATAGATGGACTGGTCATCGTCCCCTACCACCATGATGTTTTGGGTAGAAATAACCCCCCTCTGTCCTTCGGACATCTCCCCCCTATTAAGGGGGAGATCATTTGAAGCACTCATCAAGAGATTCATAATCTCGTTTTGGGGATTATTGGTATCCTGATATTCATCGAGCATCACAAATTGGTATTTTTCTCCGTAGTAGCTCAGAAGTTCTTCATCTGTTTTCATCTTTTCTACGACAAAGTTGATCATGTCTGAGAAGTCATACAGGCTTTTTTCTTGAAGGAATTGTTGGTAGGCTCGGTAGAGGATATTCAGCTCTTTAAGTTTAGCTATGTGGGTATCATATGTGAGTTTGTCTTTTGCGCTTCGTTTTTCGAGGTCTCGAATACGTTTATTGTCCTTGAGCGATTCGAGTGCTTCTTGGTAGTTTTGTTCTTGTTCCTGGATGAGTGTATCAAAATGATTTGGAGAGACTCATTCGGATTTGAGTGTATTGATGCGGGCTCTGATATCCGAGAGATAACTCATTCGATCACTGGGGTGAAAGAGATACTTGATATCCTCGCTGCCTATTTTGCTATCAAGAATCTCTGAGAAAAATTCCAGGCTTTCGATGTCATCTATGGTGCTTCCGGCACGCTGTGTAATAAATTTCTCAGGAAATTCTGAGATGATGTCCTGGGCAAATGAGTGTATGGTAGATATTTTGACCTTGTAGGCATCGGTTCCGATGAATGAGAGAAGTCGCTTCTTGAGTGCAATTACCCCAGCTTCGGTAAAGGTAGTGATGAGGATATTTTCTGGATGAGTATCTGTTTTGAGAAGGATATTTGCGGTACGCATAGCGATGATTTGGGTTTTTCCGGTTCCCGGCCCAGCTACGACCATGATAGGTCCGTAGAGAGTATCTACGGCTTTTTTTTGTTCTGAGTTGAGTTTGGTGTAGTGGTCTTGGAAGTCTTGCATTTTTTGAAATAAAAAAGAAATAACCCATCCCCTCGTTTTACTCGGGACTCACCGTCAAGCGGCACCGAGGTCCCTTGAAAAGGGAAGAAAAAATGATGAGTGTAATTACTCATCATTGTAGTGATTTTTGATTGTTTGGCAATCTAATAATATTCAACATTATAGGCAAGTCTATACTCATAACTACCATCTGGCATCTTCCATGCAAACATAGTATATCCAGTCACATCATAATCAATCTGAGAAAGTATATTTTCTATATTATTATTTTGAGTATCAACGGGGAAATAATTCAGTTTTTTAATCGTAAATAATTTCCCAGATTCTGTGTTGTAGTGGTAATCAAGCACTTCATAAATAGGAGCTATTTTTGAATAATTATTAATAGTGATTTCTTCGTTATAACTATATCAGTATTGCTGCTTAAACTTAAGAGGAATAAGAAGTCTGTAATCAGTATTGTCATATTTGTCTATGAGTTTTGAAAGATTTTGTTGGATAAGATTTTTTCTATACTGGAGAGAGGTTGATTTAAGAGTTTCTGGAGTATTTCATGTTTCGTATCTATTGGTATAAAAAATATCACGAGGAAGGTTATAATACTTATATTCATGAAACTTCTTTGTATCTACTTGTCCGATAGGATCATCAAAAGTAGGATCATAGTAATTTTCTCCTATCTGCACCCAGGCATGTCATATGTTTGGAAAATCTTGAGAGTCTATTACATCACCATAAATTACTTTGCTATCATATATTCCTGCAAATTGAAGCATATAATAAAACAGTGCAGTATATCCTTCACAAACACCATCTCTGTTTTGAAATGTTTCTATTCCAGAAAATATTTTTCTATCTTGTAAGTCGATATTTTCAGTGTAAGAGACTCTACTGAGAATATATTCATAAATAGTTTTAATTTTTTCTTCTCTGTTTTTGTTTTTTATAAGGTTTTGAGTAATTTTTTTAATTTCTTCTATTCCATCTACGCTATTACTTATTACCTTTGTTTGATCTTTTTTAAGAGCTAAAAGAATATCATAAAAATTTGGATGATATAAAAGAATATCTTCTGTCGCAAGAGCTACTTTTTGGTAGTCTTTTGTAAATCAGATATATCCATCTGTTGTGAGAAAAACAAGATCAGAATGAGAATTGATTCCATTTGCTTCAAGGTCTCTTTGGCTCACTTCTTCTCCTTTCTGGAAATAAGAGA
>JAKVBB010000019.1 GCA_022448215.1 Candidatus Altimarinota bacterium
TTTCGACCCTTGGAGATATTTGCGCTCCGTGAGAAACAAACTGTTTTACCTTATCAACATTTTGAATTTTAAATTCTTTACTGAGTGGGTTATAAAAACCAAGCACTTCTTTGTATCCCGTTTGACACGGTTTTGTATGTTCTGTCAAAACCACTCGAAAGAATGGCATATTTCTTTTTCCTGCTCGTGCAAGTCTTATTTTTAGCATATCAATTTACAAATACAAATATAAAGTGTGTAAGTATTATAAACTCCTTTCAAAAGCTATCTTGTATGATACCTTTTTCACAGGAATCTAGAATAAAAACATTTGGTGGTGCGAGAGGGCCAGGAATCGGTGCCCTACGGGTCAGCCATTCGTTTTTATTGCTCTTATTCATCGCAATAAAATTTTTACTTCGTAAAAACCCTCCATTCGATTCCTCAAACTTTTATCTCGCTCAAGAAATCAATCAAAAATTTTTACTTAAAATTGTTGGTGGTGCCCAGGGCGGGAATCGAACCCGCACTCCCGAGGGAACGGGATTTTAAGTCCCGCGTGTCTACCAATTCCACCACCTGGGCAAAGATTGGTGTAATTCCCTTACGGAGGGGTTTACACTATTCCGTGTTTTCTGAGAGTTCTGAGTCCTTTTGCAGAAACTCGAATTCTGTATACTAACCCTGTTTCAGGATCTTTAATATTTTTATAAAAAAGATTTGGGTAAAACTTTCTTTTCGTTGATCGCATAGAGTGTGATCGTCTGTTTCCAGTTGAAGTTTTTTTCCCTGTGACTTCACAAATTCGTGCCATAGTCTAATAATAAAAATGAAAATATAAATTAAGCTTTTACTTCGATACCAACACCATTTGGAATCTGCACATCCTGGAGAAATTCCATTGTTTTTGGGTTTGGATTTACAATATCAACAATTCTTTTATGTCGTCTCACTTCAAATTGTTCTCTCGCATCCTTATTAACAAAAGTTGATCTATTTACCGTAACTTTTTGAATTTTGGTTGGAAGTGGAATTGGACCAACAACATCTGCACCAGAATCTTGAATAATCACTACAATTTTCTTTACTGCTTCGTCAAGAATCTTATGATCAAATGATTTGATAACAATTCTAAGTGCATCCGTCTTTTTCTTTTTACTTGCTGGCATGTATACTCAGTTTTAAAATATAATGGAATTAAAGTGCTACAAATACGAGCCTTATTTCTTCTTATAAAATATTATATTCTCACCCACGCAAAGCGTGGGGAAAGAACGATAATTTATAAGAAGTTTAAAGCAATATTTGAATTATGCTTTGATTTTTGAAACAACCCCTGAACCAACAGTTCGACCACCTTCTCGGATCGCAAATCGTAGACCTTCGTCCATCGCAATTGGTTGTTGAAGTTTTACTGTCATTTGGATATTATCTCCAGGCATAACCATTTCTACTCCAGCTGGAAGTTCAATATCTCCAGTTACATCAGTTGTTCGGAAGTAAAATTGTGGTTTATATCCTTTAAAGAAAGGAGTGTGTCGTCCACCTTCATCTTTTGAAAGTACGTATACTTCAGCTTCGAATTCAGTATGTGGAGTAATAGTACCAGGTTTCGCAAGTACTTGTCCTCGTTCAACATCATCTCTTTCGATACCTCGAAGAAGAATACCAGCGTTATCACCAGCTTCACCTTGATCAAGAAGTTTATGGAACATTTCAACTCCAGTAACCGTAGATTTAGTCGTTTCTTTAATACCAACGATTTCAACTTCTTCACCTACTTTAATAACACCAGTTTCAATTTTACCAGTAACTACCGTACCTCGACCTTTAATTGAGAATACATCTTCAATAGGCATAAGGAAATCTTTGTCAGTTGGTCTTTCTGGAACTGGTACGAATTTTTCAATTTCGTCAAAGAGTTCAATAATAGTTTTTGCTCCGTATTCTTTGTCCATATCAGTAGGATTTTCAAGAGCAACAAGACCAGAACCTTTAATAATTGGAGTATCATCTCCTGGGAAATCGTATTTAGAAAGAAGGTCTCTAATTTCCATTTCAACGAGTTCAAGCATTTCAGCATCGTCAACCATGTCACATTTGTTCATGAATACAACGATATATGGAACACCAACTTGTCTTGAAAGAAGAATATGTTCTCGAGTTTGAGCCATAGGACCATCAGTAGCAGCAACGATAAGGATAGCAGCATCCATTTGTGCAGCACCAGTAATCATGTTTTTAACATAATCGGCATGCCCTGGACAATCCACGTGAGCGTAGTGTCGTGATTCAGTTTCGTATTCAACATGTGAAGTATTAATTGTAATACCTCGTGCTCTTTCTTCTGGAGCGTTATCAATAGAAGCAAAGTCTCTTACTTCACCACCCATTTTAGCAGTAAGTACAGCAGAAATACCTGCAGTAGTAGTAGTTTTCCCATGATCAACGTGACCGATGGTACCAATATTCATGTGTGCCTTAGATCTATCAAAAGCCATAATCAATAAGGGTAAAAAAATAAAATTAAAGTATTAGTACTTTAGTAACTTGTTTAAAAAAATCAACTCTTTCTCAACTTCGTATTATCCTCTTGTTTTTCTCATTTTTTTCTCAATAATTTTGAGTGCTCTTCGAAGTTTTCGGTGAGCATGTCCTGTCAATCTTGCCATCTTATATTTTGTTAGGATTTATTCAGTATTTTTTAAGCTTTTGAGCTACCACAGCAAATGCATTTGCAATCCACTTAGTTTCTCATTCAAACGCTTGTCTTTTTTGCAGTTTTTTATAATGAGCAATAGCTTTTTCTACTTTATTTCCAGCTTTTGGTCATTTTTTGTTTACTGCATAATTTAATCGTCTCGGTCTTTTATTTGCAGGCATAATATCGCGTGTAACACCCTAACAATGAGAGGGCAAAGATATAATATATTTTTCAAATGGCTATGCCATTTGAAGTTTTTCTCCGAAAAACGAAGAATGGTGGAGCCTAGGAGAGTCGAACTCCTGACCTCCTGCGTGCAAAGCAGGCGCTCTAGCCAACTGAGCTAAGGCCCCAAACATAAAATGGATATACTTCTTCTACATGTTCGCCTCACAAGTTAAGTGATTAAAAAACATATTTCAAAAGTATTTCACTATTTTGCATTGAGCAGAAATGGCGGGAATGACGGGACTCGAACCCGCGACCTCCGCAGTGACAGTGCGGCGCTCTAACCAAAACTGAGCTACATCCCCGAGCTTCTGAAATGCCGACGCATTATATAAATTTTTTATCCCATTGCAAAACTTTTTTTTATTTTTACAAGAAAGACTTATTTAAAGGGAAATCTCTGATCCCAAACCCCCTCTGTCCTTCGGACATCTCCCCCTTATTAAGGGGGAGAGTATATAGAGTTTATTTCAAATATTTCTTTGATGAAGAATATCAACTCAATCCACCAATAAGTACAAAAAGAACACACTCTCAAAGTAAAATAAGAGGATGCAGAGAAAAGATATACAGTTCTCCAAATGCAGTATTGACACTCTGCAGAACAAAGAGGAAAAAACTCGCACTACATATGTATGCAAGCAGTGAATAAATCATTCCTTGAAGTGCAAATGGGCCGTAGATAAATTGTCTCGCTCATCATACGAGCCTGGTAATATATATCTCGTCTCTATAATAGTAGATAAAATTTCCAATAATAGAGTAAACAATAATAGCAATCGATACCAAGAAAATAGCAATAATGATATAGAGCCCTATCTGAAGAATATGAAGTACTCAAATAATATTTTGAATCTTCTTATACTGAGTGGTATAGTTGGCAAAATACTCTTGATCGACATCATTTGATATGAGTAAATACAGTTTACTCTCGATAATTTGGTTAATATTATCATAATCCTGTAAATCAATATTATTGAGCAAAATAGTATCTGGGAGAGGATTGGTACGCTCTACAATCTTGGCCAGATCTGGCTCGCTCACACGCATCTCATCGAGAATAACATCTTTTGTTTTATAGGTAACATCAACTCAAGCATCATCCAGATCCTGAATCAAATCAGTGACATCCAAAGTATTTCTATCATACTCGTCACTCAGATACAGAGAAATACTCAGCTTGTTATTAATTTCTTTAATAATATTAAAACTGACATCATGAATCACAAAAAGGATGTTGATAAAAAACATCAGAAGTGTAAGTACAAGAACTGATGAGATACTCAGGAAAGTATTTCGGAAAATATTTTTGAGTGCGTATTTAAGGAGTCGCATGCGTTTGAGATAAAGGTTATATTTTAAGAAATACTACCTCTCTAAAAGCTTTTTGCAAGAAAAAGAAAGCTCTTCTGTTGAATAAAAATATATTAAACAATAGTCAAGTGAGAATTTTTGGAGAGGAAAGAGAAAATATGGTAGAATAAAAGAAATAACAAATATAACATAAAATTATGTCGATAAATACACCTAATTTTTCTTTTGAAGCAGACAAAAGAACTCTCAATCTCAAAGAAGTAGACACAAAACTCAGAGAAACACATAAACAAACTCAAGGGGACCTGAACAACCTTAAAAAAGAAGTTATAGAAAACAATCTTTTTCGAGTTCTAAGAAGTGAAAAATGACTCAAAATTATGAAAGGTGATGAGCTTAATTACCTTAAATCTATTACCTCTGAAGGAAATAGTATTTCATGGAGCAATCAGGCTGAAGCAGATTTAATTCATCCTGGAGATATTATTCAGGTAAATGGTAAAAATGAGATTTTAAAAAATGGGGAGAAAATTGGTAACGTAGTAGGATTTAAAGAAAATAAGAAGAAATGAGAGGAGGTGAATGAAGAAAAATCTGAAACTATAAGAGAAGAATCTGAAAATACAGAAATTGATCAATGAGTAGAATTAAAAACAAGTATTGAATGAAATGAAACAAATAACAGAGAAAGTAATTCTAATAAATGAGTTCAAGTGGAACATATACAACCAGCTTCAGAAGAAATTATCACAGAAACATCAAAAGATATTGTTTTAAATGATATGAACACTCTATTTAATGCTTTTGTAGATACTATTAAAAATATTGATACTCTTCTTGATATTGAATCAAGTTCTGAAAAACAAGCAAACAAAGAGATACTAGATATAAATCATAATGCTCTTGTTGCTCTTTTATGAACTTTAAAAGAAAATTCAGATTCTGAAGTTCAATCAAGAATTTCAGAAATAAAATTATTCCTTGCAAAGTATTATGCAGATGAAAGCCCAAATGGTATAGAAAACAGTAATCATAGTAATTATAAACTCTCTACTCAACTAGCCTTTGAAGTATTATGAGAAATAAAAGGGAAAGGACAACCTCCTATTGCCCCTGAAATATGAGATATTATTTGAACTTTTAAAGGTACATGAGTAGGTGTATATATCTCTACTAAGCTTTCTGAATGAGAATCTATAGAAAATATATTTTCATCAAAAGTGGTAAAAGATGCAACAGAAGAAAATGGAGAACAGCTCATTGAAGAATATGAAGATGCTCTAGAGTTATATTTAGAAGATTTAGATAGTACTTCAAGAGATAGTTTAAGTAAAATACAAAATGATGCTCTTGATTTACTTATGGATGTAAATTGAGCATGATGGAGTGTAAAAAATTCTACAACCGATATGTGGGATCTATTAGGATGGGACTTTGCAGCTATTTGAGCATGAATTGCATCATGATTTTGAGCATGAGCTCTTGCAGGGAGTTGGACATGAGCATGAGCACTTGTAACAGGTTGAGCATGAGCTATTGTTGGGTGAGCTATTACAACAGCATGAATGATGCTGAATCATGGGGATAATTATTTCTGAGAAGATTGGGAGAAATGAGGGATCGAGATGGTAATTAATACTGCTATGTTTGGTGCTGGTTGAGCAATCCTCAGAGGTTGAAGAGCTATTCAATGAACAAATACAATATTATCAAAACAATGATTCAAAGCTATTAGTTTTGAGATGGGCTGAGATGTTGCAATATGATTGGGTGCAGACATAACAAGAGCTTGGGCATATGACATAGATATAGATATAACCGATGCTATAGCGAATAATCTTGTGTGGGCATTATTGCCTATAGCATTTAGGTGAAAAGAAATTTATTCGGGAGCAAGAGAATTACTCGCAAAAGAAGCCTCAGAAGTACAACAAAGAGCATCTATTTTTGCTCGATTATGAATGAAAGATAAAGCTCAAGCTATTGTAGAAAAATTTAATGAAAAAATTCAAAAAATAAAAACAAATATTGCAGAAAAAACTAAACCACAGATAGAATCTAAATGAGTAGAGTACATTCATAAAACTACAGGAAAAAAATATTTCGAACAGCCTGATGGTAAATTCAAAAATGAAAATGGGAAAATTGTGTCAGTAAAAAAAGAGAATCTAGAAAAAAAAGATTCTACTCATACATGAGACACACCTACTAGATATGAGAAAAAACGGTTTAAAGAGTACCTAAAAGATACTCTTGATAAGAATAGTGGAAAAGAAGCTTACATATTAGAGTGAGATGATACAGTTAAAATTTACAAAACAAGTAGCTGAAAATATACGCTTTGAGACAGTAACGAACTGCTTTCCTTTTCACAATTAATAAATAAGATCCCTAATCAAAAAAAGATAGATTTTCTAAATAAGAAAGTAAATGAACAAATAAAAGAAGTATGAAAAGGGAAAACAATCGAAATAGATAAAACTTTTGGAATCCCCTTTACAGGAAAAGTAAAAATCACACAATGAGGAGATATAGAAAAAAATTGAAAACTCATAAAGGATCCGAAAGAAGTAAGTGAAATTTTAGAGACTCCTAAAATAAGATGAGAAATTTTAGCTCAAAAATTGGATGACATGAGTGATAAAGAATTATGGCAAAAAATAAGACAAAATGATACTACTGGAGACATAAAGAATATAACTTTTGATGCTTTTAAATTCGCTCGAGCTCGAGCATGAGCGCTTTTAAAATCTGGTCTCATTACATGATCTCTAGCAGCATGAGTAGAAATTTTCTTATCCAATGATAAAGCTGAAACTCCTGAAGAACGAATAATAGATATAATATCACAGTTTCTTATATGGTGAACAGGGTGAGCAGTACTTAGTTTATGAAAAACATGACTTCTTGCAGTATTTGGTACAGGTAAAACATGACTTAGAATCATAAAAAATACATCATCTAAATGAATAAATTTAGTTAAGAGGCATAAATGGAAGATTCTAACTTGAGCTGGGTTTATTTCAGGTCTTTCCTATGTATTACTAGATGATGAAGAGACAATACAATAAACCCACACACTCTCACGAGTGTGTTTTTTGCTCCTCCGATAAAACTATGCTATCATATACATAGACTATCTTTTTATTAAAATGCGGAGGAAAAAGTTATGTCGCAGTGGAACGTAACAACGGTATCTGGAAAATATACTACTCTGAGAGTTGGTCATGGAAAGGAAATATTTCTCGGATCAAACTCAACTGGGTACAAAGTTGGAAATGATAACCGTATCTACACTACTGGAGGAAGCTTTGCTTCAAAAGACTCTGTTCCTGTATTTATGAAACAATCAGGACTGATCAAGTGAGTAGTTCTCCTCAAAAAAACTGGGAACAATCGTTCCCTTTTTTTGTTTTTTATTACCAAATATGCTACAATAATACATATATATTTATCTCTCCTATATGTCAACTCCAAAACTCTCTAAAAACCCAACTCAATCAGCACAAGAAAAAGTGCTATTTTCCGATGCTATCAAAGAAACTGGGGATCAATGATTTACCGAAGATCAAATAAAAGAATTTAAAGATATCCTCCTTACAAAAGAGCATATCTGAGAGCTCAAAGCAGGTAAAATGACTGTTGAAAAACTTACTCGTCTCAAACTCTCTCAACACAAAGACAGTATTAATACTACACAAGTAGAAAAAAATCTAAAAAAATCTGCTGAAATCCTCAAAAAATGAGATAAAGATCAAGAAAGTACTCTTGAAAAGCTTGAGGCAACAACAAATGAAGCTCTTGCATGAGTTAAAAATACAAAAGTAACTCAAAAAGCAACAGAAGGTATTAAAAAAGTGAAAGAATCATGAATGATGAATTTTTCGTGGGAAAAACTGGAATCAATTCCTTTTATAGGTGGGTTCTTTAAAATCATTGGAAAATTCTTTGGATGGCTCAAAGGTCTATTTAATTTTTGAGACAAAACCTCAGAAAAAGTACAAGAACTCAGAGAAACGCTATCCCCTCAAGAGATTATACAGACAAAACAACAAGTGGCTGAAAAAATAGAATCCGATATCCTTGGATCTCAACATATTCATCCTCTCGTACAGCAACGACTCAAAGAGGTAGTCAACGATCCAAATATAATCAATGAAGAAAATCTCCTAGAACTCAAAGAAAAAATAGAAAAAAATGGAAACATAGAGCTTGTTGATATCCAATCTATACTCACCCCTGAAAAATATAGTGCTCTTTTAAAAACCATTATGGGAGAAGAAGAGCGACAAGCACAACTCGATATGACTAAAACACATATTATCAATGAAATATATGACACATATGGCCTCGATGTTGGAGTAGAAAAACGTGAAACCACAAAACATCTTGTGGATGAACTCTTTGAAAAACAAAACATTCAAAGTAATGAACTCATACAAGAAAAACTCCTCAAATGAGAGATTATCACTCTTGGTGAAATTCTCTCTGCGATGAGTGAGTCAGCAATAGATGCATCTTGGTTCTTTCTTAAACTTGTTGGAACATGAGTTATTTCTGGAGAGAAACTTGCAAGTAATTTCTATGCATCAGGAAGTGATATGGTTGTTATGAGTATAGGAGCACTTCCGGGGCTCACACCAAGTATATCAGTTGAAGAACTCTCTGAACAGGTATCACAAATGGAAGATCATGAAAGACGACTTCTTATGGGAATACTCTATAGACAATCTTGAGCTCTTGCGTATTTTGCAGGTAAATCAATGGGGTTTTTAGTGCAATCAACCACCGAGGTGTTATCTCAAACACCAGAGACATCGTGGAAAATGTGAACTCAAAGTTGGCAGAATATAGAAAAACAAAACGCAAGCTATAGAAATCTTGAAAAACACTTTGGCATAAGTGCTGGTTCACAATTTTTAGAAGAAAGTATGAATCATCTCAAAACTCTTCGCACCAATAACTCCCTTATATCTATTATACAAGATGCTTCTCAATTCCCCGATGATGCCTCAAAAATACAACACGTGAAGAAAGAAATTCAAAAACTTGGGAATAACTTTGATCAAGCTCTCCTTCAAAAAATATGAAATATATCTTCAACTCGCTCATTTAATGACTTTCGATCATGAGTAGCAAATAGTATAGCAGAAATACCAGTAGAAAGTATATTCAAAATATGATCTGAGAATATTCCAAAGTGATTGACACAATACTCTCTTGAAATGCATAAATACCATTTTGTACAAAATATAAATACGATTCAAAGATACCAACGACAAGCTCTATCAACTTGAATTCCAGCAAAAGTAGTACAATGACTCAGAAAGATACCAGAGATGTTTGCAAACATGGAACTTTCTCGAAATATGCAACATATTAACTTTGAAGGTCTTTCAAAAAAAGAAGCTCTTTCTCGTACTCAAGCTCTTGGAAAAATGGCAAAAGATATGCCAGACCTCTTCCGAAGTATGTTTTGATGAGGACTCACACTTGCCTTCTTTGGAGTTGACATTGCAAACAGTAAAGATTCTGTAGTTGAGTCTATATTAGATTCCAGCGCATATATACTGAATGTACTTGGGCCATGAAAACTGATACTCAACATGTGAACATCTCTTTCTGAGAATGGTAAGCTTGAATGGCATGAAATTGCAGCTGGTGGAGCATGAGGAATTCTTCTATGAATTGACGCAACAAATCTAGCAAAAATTGCTGTTTCATCAGACACAAAATGAAATAGGATACTTAGAGCCGGAAAATATATCATTCGACCTATTACTGATATTGGTTCTTTTGGAGTGAATGTGGTAAAAACTTGAGTAAACATAGCAGATGTTATAAAGTCACGATGACAAATATCCATAAAAGATGCTATCAAAAATTGATTTTCAACACAGAAGAGAATGTGATTAAAATGAAGGGCTTTGATTTTTGGGTCATTACTTGCTGCATGATATTTTTGATATGAAGCATGGGCTGACGATTTTCCAGAAGAGTATGAGGAATTAGTGAAAACAGGAATAATAGATAAACAATGAAACCCTCTTAAAACATATGGAGATATCACTCAACTCTCAGATACACAGAAAGAAGTACTCACTGAGATATTTTTCCAAAAATATGCAATCCAAGAAACAACAGACTTGCGTTACATAGTCAAAAATTCTCGACTCACTATCATATCCCATAATCCGCAAATACAAGACTACATTATATACCAAAACGATACCCTCCTTTCTCAAATAAAAAATGTATTATGAATTGGAGTTGAAAATATCTCATTTCAAAACACATAGCAACATATTTACAAAAAAATAATTTCTTCTACAATGGGAGAAATTATTTTTTTATACTTTATATGAACCTCTCCGATTTCGATTACGATCTTCCTCAAGAACTTATTGCTCAAACCCCTATCGAACCACGCGATCATTCACGAATTCTCAAACTCGATAAAGACTCTTGAAATATAGAAGAATCAAAGTTCTATGAAATACTCGATGAACTCAGTGAAAATGATGTTCTTGTACTCAATAAAACCAGTGTCATCAATGCTCGATTGCATGGCTACATAACAAAAAATATCTCTAATTCCTCCCCCTTAATAGGGGGGAGGTTAGGAGGGGGGTTTGAAAATGAACGAGAAGAAATTCGAGTTGAAATATTTCTCCATAAACAACTCTCAGAGAATACATGGGATTGCCTCGTATATCCTGGAAAAAAACTCAAACCATGAACAAAAGTATACTTCACATATTCCCCTCTCCCTCTGGGGGAGGGGCTAGGGGAGGGGGCTCTCACTGCAACCATCAAACAAATCTCCGACTCATGAAGAATCGTAGAATTTAACAAAAGCGGGACAGAATTTTTGGATATCATACAAAAACTTGGAGAAATTCCTCTTCCACCATATATCAAAGAAAAGCTCGAAAACGATGATAGATACCAAACCGTATTTCATGAAGTCCCAGGTTCAGCAGCAGCCCCAACAGCCAGCCTCCACTTTACTCCAGAACTCCTCCAAAAAATACAAGATAAATGAGTAAAAATCGAAAAAGTACTGCTGCATGTGGGACTGTGAACCTTTCAGTGAGTCCAAACGGAAGATATTCGTGACCATAATATGCACTCAGAATATATAGAGCTCGAAAATGATGTTGCAGAGAGACTGAATACATATAAATCTGAATGAAAAAGAATTATTGCCGTAGGAACTACCGCTATTCGAGTTCTTGAAAGTTTTGCAGATGATACAGGAAAACTCTCTCCTGGAAAAACAGAAACCAGTATCTTTATATATCCAGGATATACTTGGAAATTTGTGGATGCTATAATTACCAATTTTCACTTACCAAAATCTACTCTTATCATGCTCGTATCGAGTTTTGCAGGAAAAGAGAATACAAAAAAAGCATATGAGTATGCCATACAAAAAGCCTTTCGATTTTTTTCTTTTTGAGATGCTATGTTTATTAGAACTCCCCCTCACCCCCTCCAAGAGGGGGAAAAGTAAAATTCCCTCTCCCTCTGGGGGAGGGTTAGGGAGGGGGCTTTATTGGTAGAGTTAAGATTCTTTTGTCAACCACCAAAAATTTTACATTCCAAAAGCAAGTATTATACTCAAAAATGTTCTTTATTTTTATATTTAAATATATCGAAACATCATCTCGCGCTCCGCGCGAGATGATGTAAGTCCAATAGAATTAAACATATAGAAAGAAAAGAATACTATTTATTCATTAAACAAAAATCATGTCGAAGAAGAAAGACAATACAAAACTGCTTATTATCATTATTTCAGTACTCGGAGTATTTTTACTCGTGGCTGTCGGAGCTATAGCATATCTGCTTGGAAAGTCTTCTTCTGGTGGATCCAGTCAGACAAAAGATCTGGAAATTACCTTCATCTCTGATAGTAGATGTAATAACTGTCAAGAAGAGGCCATTAAAGATCAACTCAAAAATCAACCGGTACTCTCAAATGCAAAAATTACTGAAAAAGATTTTTCAGACAAAGGAGTAGAAAAATACCTCCAAGAAAATTGAATCACTGCACTTCCAGCTATTATCCTCAACCATAATGGTGTTCCAGCTGATATGCAATCCTACCTGATTCGTCTTGGTTCTGGAGAATATTCACTCAATATCGGAGCCTCATTTGATCCTTTTGTGGAAAGAAGTGAAAGAGGGTTCCGTCAAATGGACCTGGCACTTCTCGAAAGTATTCGAGAATGAGCCTATATCAAAGGAAACAGTGATGCAAAAATTACTTGGGTAGAATACTCAGATCTTGAGTGTCCATTTTGTGCACGACTCCATACATCTGGAACTAT
>JAKVBB010000002.1 GCA_022448215.1 Candidatus Altimarinota bacterium
GACTGAACTATCTTACACCTCACGAAGTATTTCATAACATTCCTAAAAGTTGCGTTTGACTTTAGATTCTAGATATATTGTTTTAAAATCTATATCAAAGCATAGAAAAATAATTTTTATTTACCTAAATGTTCTATGCAATAAATTGAGATAATACCCACAATCCACCTGATGCAATAACTAAACAAACAAAGGCAGTTGAAAGACCAGATTTCATCCATCCCATAAACGTAATTGGATGAGCTGTTTGCTCAGACTTGGCTACTACAATTACATTTGCCGTAGAACCGATAGGGCTCGCATTTCCACCAAATCATACCCCAAAAACAAGTGCCCACCAAAGTAGTTCTACTCATGGAAGCTGAGCTTCGTACTGAAGATATGCAATAATTGGAAGCATAGCAACCGTCATTGGAATATTATCCACAATAGCTGATAATATTGCAGAAACCCAAAGAATCACTAATGCGGTCAAAAGAAGATTCTCCTCTGCTCCAGCAGTAATAAACTGGGCAAGAAATTCAAGTACACCAGCTCATTCCAGTCATCCAACAATAACAAAAAGTGAACCAAAGAATAAAAGTACAGATAACTCTACTCTCTCAAGAATCTTTTGAGGATCACGAGTAGCAGAAACCAGTATAAGTGCCAGTGCAGCACCGATAATAGCCACCAATGAAGGAGCCATATGAAGCTTATGATGTAAGAAAAATAGCACTACCACTAAACCAAGAATAAAAAGAATTTTTTTGAGAGTTTTCATGTCGGTAATAGCTTCTTTTTCATTCATTTTCATCATTTCAGATACACTTTGTGCATCTGCAGATTCCCTAAATTCTTTTCTAAATACAATTCGTAATGTAAAAAGTGTCGCAAACCAAGCCACAAAAACAATAGGGAAAGAATGAATCAAAAAATCATTAAAAGAAAAACCAGCTACCGAACCAATCATAATATTTGGTGGATCCCCTACCAAAGTAGCCACTCACCCCGTATCGGATAAAAGAGCTTCAGCCATAAGAATAGGAGTCGGATTAAGTTTGAGGATACGAGCAATAATAATAGTAACTGGAACAATCAAAATGATGGTAGTTACATTATCCAAAATGAGCGAAAGAATGGTGGTAAGCGTACCAAGTGCTACCGTGAGCTTCCAAAGATTTCCTCAAGTTTTTTTTGCAACTTTGATTCAAAGATATTGAAAGGCTCAAGTATGCTCTAGAATAGCTACAATGACCATCATACCAAATAAAAGTCCTATTGTATTAAGGTCGATGGCATGTTTTGCATCTTCAGGAGAATAAAAACCAAACATAATCCCTGCAACTACCATCACAACAGCTCACAAAAAAGCAATGACAGAACGATGTATTCTCTCAGAGAGAATAATAATAAAAGTAATAGAAAAAATAATGATACTCAACCAAAAGGGAAAAGAAGTAGCAGAAAAAGTAATTGCTGCATGCTGTATTAATTCAGGTTCACTCATAAAAAAATGGGGAGAGAAATTAAAATAAATATATAAATCTCTGAAAAATTCTATTTTGAGAAGAATATTTGAATTTTTTAGAAATTGAGAGGGCTTGTAAAAGCCGCATCTTGAGATTTCGAAAAGATTACAAATATTCTTTGAGGAGTTTTTTAGACTTTCCTTAAGTTATCTATTTTTCAGAAATCCTATACTAGATATGAGAAATATCTTCTCATAAAAGTTTTCATAGCATCAGTTTGATACTCTGACGAGTAATGACTCAAACTGGTATATCATTTTCATCCAAGACAGGAATACGAGATTGACGTCATTCAGTAACGGTTACAGCCGCATCCATAGCACTTGAGTCAACTCGAAGTACTTTTGAATTTTGTAACATAAAATCCTGAACTTTTTTGTCTTTATTTTCGGCAATAAAGTTATGAAACATTTCAAGTGTCACAAACCCAGCTAAACTTGCATCCCTATTTCCTACGTAATCTGGTACAATTGCCTTCATCAAAGTGACAATATCTATGTTTCATACCAGTTTATCATCCTCATTCACTACTCATACAGAATTTACATCTTCCTGTATCATTTTCAAAATAACTCTCTCTAAAGAATCTTGGCTATCCACCAAGACCATTTTTCGCATTATTTCTGTGATTTTCATAGAATTTTCCTAAAAAAATAAGACCAAAAGATAGTAGGATTTTTTTTGGGAAATGCAAATGCAAATATAAAAAAATCCCCCATTTGGAGGGACTTTATTCACTTGATACTTCTCTTTGCTGCTTTTCTTGATCTTGTTTTGCCATTTTTTCTTCATGTGCTTTTCGTTTTTCTTCCTGCTTTTTATTTTTGAAATCTTCTTTTTTCTTTTCCCACTCATTTTCCTTTTGCTCAATATCTTCTATCATTTTAGCAATTTTTTTCTGTACCGTATCGCGAGGTTTTGAATATTTTTCACGACTTACAGTAAGGATTTTGTTATACCTGCTTGAAAAAACATCATCATCTTTTTTATTCGGAGCAAAGGTCCCAGCAGAAAAAGTTGGAGATGGCATACCATCAATGAGCTGTTTCAAATAAATATTATATTTACTGGTATTAATCAGATCATCGGTCGAAATCTCTCATGAAAAGACTTCTTTGAGTATACTCGCATCATGATATCATACTTGAAAAGATACCAGACTTCATACATTCCCAAATACGGCTCAACGTACGCTCTCCTGCATCTGATCAATATATTGATTGGCCATTACGAGATTGAGCTTATATTTTCGAGCTTCTGAAAGA
Source organism: Candidatus Altimarinota bacterium (assembly GCA_022448215.1). Taxonomy (GTDB): domain Bacteria; phylum Patescibacteriota; class Gracilibacteria; order BD1-5; family UBA6164; genus JAKVBB01. Next base: position 2,777 of record JAKVBB010000002.1, read on the forward strand.
ATGGTAGCAAACGAATCGGTCGCAAAGTTCTGAAATTCATCAACATAGAGATAAAAATCCTCTCGTTTTTCCTCTGGCATATCTGCCCGACTCATCGCATCCATCTGAAACTTGGTAACCATCATGGCACCAAGAAGAGCTGAGGCATCTTCCCCAATTTTCCCTTTGGATAAATTCACAATAATAATCTTTTTATTATCCATAGCCCATCTCACAGAAAAACTGTTTTTTGGTTGACCAAGAACATTTCGCAGGATCGTACTTGAAAGGAATTGTCCTACTTTATTAAGAATTGGCCCAGCTGCTTCTACTTTTTGATTCGGAGCCATCTTGGCAAATTCTCCGGTCCAGAATTTTTTTACAATTGGGTCCGATACCTTTGCTACTACCTTATTTCTAAATACTTCTGATGTGAGCATCAAAGGAATAGAAATAAGAGTAGTATTTGGGTATTCTAAAAGTGCCAGAATAGTGTTTCTGAGAATATGTTCGAGTCGTGGTCCCCAACTGTCCCCAAATATTTTTTTAAAGATACCTACCAGTCATGAAGCCACCAGTGGTCTATGCTCTGATTTTACATCATCGAGCATATTAAATGCAATGGGCCACTCAGTATCTGAGGGATCAAAAATAATTGTTTGATTGGTCCTGGATTTTGGAATAAATCCAATCACAGTTTCAGCCAAATCACCATGAGGATCAATAACAGCTACTCATCGACCTTTACGAATATCATCTATGACCATATTTTCAAGTAAGGTTGATTTTCCCATACCTGTTTTCCCAATGATATACACATGTCTTCGTCTATCGTTTGGCCCCATACCAAAACTCATATTGGTTCATCTAAAATTTGTTTTCCCTAGTGGAGTGAGATTTGTTTCTGGAATAATATCATCCGTCAAATCTGGGTCGATAATAGGAAGATTTGATGGTGGCTCAAAGGCTCTCGCTGCTACCCAATTAATCTGTGGAGTTTTTACATAACTCGTTGGGAAGTGAGCCAGTCATGAAAGCTCATTGGTGGAGAGAATAAAAGGCTGCATCATATTTCGAGCTTTGAAGGCACTTATACTTTTTGTATCTTGTTCCATTCAATGGAACTGGAAAGAATTTTGTCAGAAATTTGAAAAAACAGCCAAGGTAGAATAGATTTCTTTCACTGCAGCACGAGCTTCTACTGGGTCTTCTCCAGCATGAGCAATTACAACACTGGTAGTATACCCATTGAGCGATATTTTATTAAAAATTCATTTTGGTATCTCTACATTTTTATCATCTACATTTCGAGTAGAACTTGCATTGTCATCCGTTTTATCTACTTTTTCTTCTCATTCTGGTACTGATTCTTCTGTTTTTGCAGATGTAGTAAAAAGAGAGATAATTTTCCCAAGAATTATAAATGGGAAAAAGAGAATTTTAAAATAACCATAGGCAGGATGTAAAAGTATGTTTTTCATCCATTTTGGATATCATGAAGTGAGTACCTTTACCGTCTCTGAGAGTTTTTTCTTCCAAGAAGCATCGTGAGCTGGTGCAAAATTAATCTGCAGCATATTGAGTGAATATTTGCCTGTTCTTCAAAGAGCTGATGTGATAGAAGAATATGGATCAACGGTTTCATTGGACCCATCTTCTTGAAGTTCGGTAAAAGTTTTAATTGGATAGAGCTGATGCTTGGTCAGCCCTGCTTGTCCAATAAATATTTTATCACTCGGGATGTGTTCGAGATAATCTCCTACTTCTGATATTTCAACATCATTATAATGAGCATAGATCTGATTTTTAAGAAAGTTTTGATATTTTTTTGGAGTGACAAGAAAAAAACGGATTCTATTTCAAATCTTGGTAATTTCGAGTGAGAATGAGGGTTGATCTGTATTTCAACGTTTGAACCAGGAAGTCTTAGGAAAGTCATCATATACTTTATGCAATACTATCAATACATGCTCAAATACTCCAGGTCATTTTTCGTTCTTACGGTCAACCAATATTTCTAAAACCGTTTTATCCATAGTGTAGTCAGAAGGTAAGTTCATTATTCTCAACGTTCTATTTTTGGATATTTCACGTATCATCTCCAATATCTAGAGTGATAGAAAATATAAAAAAGAAGCAAAAACACGAAGCAGTTATACGAAGGATACTGGTTTATTTTATCATATTTTTTTTGTTTTACAAAACTATTTTTCACACTTGATTCACCAAGTACCGTGCAGGCTACATTTGGCTCTGATTTCAAATTTATCCATTCATGATGTATCAAACTCTGTTTCTGGAATTTCTTCTGATGCAAAGAACTTTACATCTGCTCTATCACCATATTCATCATAGAGTTCGAGAGTGGTAATACGATGATCTTCTCACGTAGCATGAAAGTCTGGCTGTCAAACCTTGACCAATATGGTATCATCTCATACATCTTCCCATTGTATCATATGCTCTGCTTCTAAAGATGTTATGGCCTCTTCCCCCAAAGGGAGAGAGGAATAATCTAAGTAATTTACCTCTTCTTGGACTCATTGAAAACTTTCATATTCACCACACTGAGGACAGGTATGAATATTTTCAATGAGCGTTCCAGGTAAGATTCATTCTTGCTCGTCTCATTTTCATTCATCATAGCTGTAGCTACATTGGGTACAGAAGTAGTGCATATATAAAAAGATATTTTTTTGAATAAAATTTAATTGAATTCTATTGATTTCCCTCTCAAAGTAAATAATATTGCCTCATGAAAAAACAAGTATTTACGCAAAAACATCATAAAGCTTTTCAAGAGTATTTTAAAGTCAAAAAGAATCCCTGAAAATGGGATAGTATTTACATACAAAAAACAAAAAAGTATGTGCCTTATATTACCTGGATACCTGGAATAAAAATGATCTGAATTGGAAATAGTATTTCTATGAATGCATGAAATAAAGACTCAGACATCGATCTCTATATCATCACTGACAACCAGAGCATGTGGACAGTACGTATCTTAACAACACTGATTTTTCAGTTGCTTTGAGTAAGAAAAACGGACAAAAAACATGCATGACGATTTTGTCTGTCATTTTTTTCTACCCTTGAATGAATGGATTTTTCCCAATTTGCTCTTCCCTATGATCCGTATCTTTTCTTTTGGATGGTATATTTCAAACCAGTATATAACTCTGATAATACCTATGAAAAATTTATAGAGATAAATAGTAAATGGTGTAATTTAGATGATTTTATAGACACACCACCCCCACTCACTCCGTTCGTTTCCCCTTTATGCCCAGAGGGGTGCTCCTTGCTAAGGAGGGGGTTGGGGGGTGGTCTCAACACCCTCATCAAAAAAATATTTCTCCCCAAAACTCTTCAAAGCTTTGAAAAACTCTGAAAACCTTTTGGAGTAATTATCTCTGATGACCTCCTCAAATTTCATGATAAAGATATTCGAGAAAAAATAGCAAAAGAGATTTAAACCCCCTCTCCGACAAAACACTTCTTATAAAAGTCTCTATCAAGCAGATAAAAAATGATTCCAAACAAAGCTCCAAATAGATGCCCAACTAAACTAATTCCTGGCATGAGTCCAATACCTATACTCAAAATAATAGCTGTGATTCATCCTTTGTAATCTGGGTGTTTTTTGGACCTCAATAACAGAGTATAATATGACAAAATAGCTAATCAAAAACCACTGATACCCACCGTGTTTCAATCACTCAAAAACGTTACTCAAATTCATACAAAAACACAGCTGATTACAAAAAATAAGAGATATTTTTTTGCTCCTAAAATATCCTCTACTTGATTTCAAAAAATATAAACAAAGACACTATTGGCAAACAAATGAAATATTCATCCATGTAAAAAGACTGAACTAAAAAACTGAATGATATAAATATGATAATAGCCTTGATCCAAAAATATATCATTCATACCAAATAAATATATTCCTGGAAATAATGTCCCGGCAAGTGTAGCCAGAGCTGAAATTCATATCAATATATTTGAGAGAGAAAGCATAAGAAAAAAATTATATTTTAACCATTTCTACTTCGAGTTGTCACATTTGTCCCGCAGATATTGAGAGGACTTTGAATATAATTTGAGTAAATTTATCAGATTCTCATATATGAAATAGAATGGTTTCACCATTTTTTGGAAATCTTTCGAGTTCATGCGTAATCAGATAACTGACTGTTTCTCCATTGAATTCATCTTGACTCAATCCAATATCTTGTAACTCCAAGCCATATTCTTCTAATACATCCTCTATTAAAACGGTTGAATCAATGAGAAGTGTATCATTATTCATATACTGTATTGTTTCTACTTCTTTATCTGTTTCATCTCGAATTTCACCAAATACTACTTCTATAATATCTTCCATAGTCACCAGACCAGCCACTCCACCATACTCATCCAAAACAATAGCCATTATTTTGTGAGCATGCTGAAAAGTATGAAGGACTTTATGAATGGGTTGATTCAGAGGAATTTTGAGAACATTTTTCAGATCAAGCTCAGAAACCTTTTTGCTCAATTCTCAGTGTTGAAAAGCAAATATAAGATCTCTCGAAGTAATAAAGTGATCTATTTTATCAATAGTATCAGTATATACAGGAATACGACTATGGGTGTGTGCGAGATAAAAACTCATGGCTTGTTCCACGGTCATATCTATAGAAATAGCTTCTATTTTAACCCGCGGAGTCATAATTTCTTCTACATGAATGGTATCGAGTTCGAGAATACTTTTTATTTTTTCATGTTCATGGTCCTCAATTCATCCCATATTTTTTCCCATATCAATAAAGCTCTCTATTTCTTCATCACTCATGGTTTCTAGCTCTTTTTTTGAAGTAAATACTTTGATCAGTGACTCCATAAATAAGATAACTGGATGAAGGACAAACATAGCTACCTTGTACACAGGGGCTACTGCAAGAGAAATAAAAGTAGCATTTTTAGTCGCAAAACTCTTTGGAATAATTTCTCCAAACAACAGAAGTAAAAATGTTACCATACCGGTTGCGATTCAAATAGATTGAGCCTGAGCAAATCACATTTGTGAGCCAATATTAATAGCAATGGTGGTAGCCAATGCAGCTGTATATACATTGACCAAGTTGTTTCATATAAGAATAGTGATCAAAAGACGATCATTATGAGATTTGATGTGTTTGAGAGCTTGAGCACCGTATTTCTTCTGTTTCAAAAGTGAGTCTACCTTGTGCTCTGGAAGGCTCATAAGGGCAAGTTCTGTTCCAGAAAAGAAAGCAGAAAGACAAAAAAGTAAAAGAAAGATAACAATAAGTATGGGGTCCATTCCAATAGCTAAAAAATTAAAAAGATGGGACATAATACACGAGAGTATATACAAAAATAGATTTTTGCAAAGAGTTTATGGCTGTGGAAAAGAATATGTTTTTTGATCAAAAAATATATTTCGCTCATCGTCCAAAAATATGTGATTACTGAGTATGTTTATTTCATTCTCTGTTTCATGAACTGGAACTATATATATACCCGTTCCTGTAGTAGTTCCAGTACCACTCTCTGAGCTCAGTTGATAAAAAATATCGCGTGTTCATTGATTAGACAAAAAGAGGGCATAATCATAGAGATGGAAGTCAAAAACAAATTCTTGTCCCGTACGTGATCATGAAAATGACACACTATTGTTGCCACTTCTTTGAAGGTATCATCATGGTGTCGAAATACTGTTTCATTCATATGATGCGTTGAGTACTAACTCCCCTGTTTGCTGGTATATTCAAGCATCAAAACGAAGAATCTTTATATCAATAATTGGAATCTCAGAAGAAATAAAACTCAAATACATAATTCCATCTGATACATCTCCAAGTAACTCATGGTATGGATCAGTATTATTTGGATTATTTTGTATAATTTGAGTTATGTCAGAATTTTCCCAAAAAATATTTTGTTCTTGGGCTCATGTAAATAATTTTCAAACTATTTTTTTTCTGTGGAGCGTATCATCATCCTGGTATCCATTGGGATAGAGTGATCATGAGCTCGTGATACTGTAATTATCATCATCAAAATTATCATCAATTCCATCTCCATTGGTACCAGTATCATCAAATGAAAGTGTGGTATTATTGGTATCTCAAAAATTTGATAGTGTCTGCCAACTTGTGGTTCCAGTAAGAGTTACAATGGTACTCAAGTAAGTAGATGCAGAAAAATTATTTCCCATCTGATTCCAGAATATTTCAAAATTATCTCATAGAAAATCTCACATACATACTATACTTCCTGTCATATATCAGAGAGTTGTTATAAGAGAACTACTGCTCTCTCGTATAATCTCACCACTCCCATTGAGAGTATCGTATTCAAAAATAACATTTTCTGGACATGAAAGTACATCAACCATACCCGACCCATTACTATTATACTGAAGTGTATGATCAAAAACTATTTCGGCCTTTTGTTGTAGAGCTTGTTCAAGAGTTTCTCCATCTCCAAATAATAAACGATTATTCGATAGAATAAAAGAACTATTAAATACCGCAATACCAGTAATAACAGCAATATTTACCAGCAGTAATACATAGACCAAAACCGAAGCATTTTTATCAGAAGAATACATATGTTATAAAGAAAGAGAAAAATCAAATATATTTCTATCAGGGATCTGTTCCCAGGAACCATAACTATCAAAATCAGTATCCAAAACTGAAAATTCTAGATCCATAATAGTACCAGAGTTGTATGATGTTACTTGAAAATCTCGTACCACTGCACCATCAAACATTTTATCAGGGAAAAAAGTCAAAAGATTCGCTTGGTTATTATCAAGTGCAATAGCATTTATTTCGTCAGATGATATACGACGATATGCAAATACACGTTCACTATAAGTATTATAGAGTGGTTCGATATTTCATATATTTTTATCCACAACTCCAAATATATACCCATCGCTTTCGTCTAGCTTTTTCATAATAAAAACATCATTCCCTACTTGGGGCAGTGCATCAATAGGAATATCAAAGGTTTGGTATCATGCATCATAGATATCATGGAGAGTCTCTTGAAGAGTAATAATGGAATCACTGAGACCTATCTGGGTTCTATTTTGATCTAAGGTATCTAGTCCATCAGATACAAAACGTACCACAATGAAAAGAATCAAAGCCGTTAAAGTCAGTGATACGACAAGCTCAACAAAAGTCATGGCAATGCGAGATGGAAAGTATTTCATTATTTGAAAAAATCACTATATTTGAAGAATATAAAAATTATAGTTATTTGAATTTCTTTGTAAATGAAAAAGAATAAAAAGGCTGAAAATATTGTTGCTGTGATTATAGGAGTTTTTATTCTCTCTATTGTTTTGATTGGGTTGGCAAATATATTTGAGTTTCATGCAGAAACAAAGTCAGACTATCGGTCAGAAATAACTCAGCATATTCTCATAAAAAACATACAACATATCTCTCAAAAAATCGACCATTCACATATTCCCAATTCAATTCCCTTCTATATAGAAAAAAATTCTGCGAGTGGAACTATTCTCTCTAGCACAGGGTCAAGTAATTTTATAAATGCTCTCTGATTTCCTAGCACCCAAACTGGTTGAAGAAATATATATGAGCATTCTTTGAGAAAATCAAGTTCTCCCAATCTTTCTCGTGACGTTATAGAAAATATTTGAGTTCCTCGCATATATCTATCACACATAAACGGAGATGATCTATCAACTGGAACACCACTGAGTTTTACTCATACTGGTTGAAGTGATATTACTCTTGCTTTGAGCCTAGAAACTGCTAATGATACCAGCTCTCTTCAAACCATATATGATTCTGGAACCAACAGTACTGGATATAGATTTTTTATCCAAAATAACACTCTCTATGCACAGGTCAAACAATGATGAAACACCGACATCAGAGCTCTTCCCGTACTACCCAATAGTTTTTATACACTTATTCTCACACATGGAGGCTCTGAAGTGTTTGAGTTTTTTGTAAATGGAATAAAACAGGATTCTCTCACGAGCGTTTCTGCTCCTTCTACTCATCATGATGGAAGTATTGGAGAAAGTATTTCAGGAACAGAAGTATTTTGATGAAACATATATGATATATATATATGAACAAAAATATTCCAAAGTCATGAAATAGATATATTGCAAGATATGTTAGAGCAAAATAATTGAGAAAATAGTACGAACTACTATACTCCTATTGATATCACTCTTGAGGAAACTCTAAAAAATAGATAATTTAAAGAATATTTGCAATCTTTTTGAAATCTCAAGATGCGGCTTTTACAAGCCCTCTCAATTTCTCAAACATTCAAATATTCTTCTCAAAATAGAGTTTTTCAGAGCTTCCTTAAGAAAGTATTTAAATATTCTTTATAAAGATACTCTATGAACAAACGTGCTTTTACATTTGTGGAACTCATTATTGTCACAGCAATTATTGGAATTTTAACGGTAATTGGTTTTGTTTCTTATGTAGACTTTGTTTCTTCTGCGAGAGATACGCAACGTATTTCTGACCTAGAAAAGGTTTCCTCTGCACTCAAAATATCAAAACAAAGTCGATGAGTCTATCCAGATCCTGGAGATAATTTTAGTATCACAAATAATGGGTATACTGTAGCTTATCAATGATTTTTGAATAACAATGTTCGTATTCCTAGTCTAGAATCTCTTCCAAAGGATCCAAAAGAATCAGATATCAATTATGTATATTCTATTACTGGTAACAAACAAGAATTTCAACTGGCAACCACACTCGAAAATGATGATACTCCAATAGCTCACTTGACTGGAAATTATAGTTCTGTTTCAAAAAATGTTCTTCCTACTCTCTTTTTAGCTATGATATCAACCACCCCGATAGAAATTCATGACGGAGTATGAGATGGTTCTGTAAATAGAAATCTGTTTATTTTTCATAGGAGTAGCAACAATCTTCCCTATTTATTTGATACTCAAGTTCCTTATAGTGAATGACTCACATTTGATGAACTTATTACTATTGCAGAAAATGGAGATCATTTTTGGCAAAATAATGACTATAGAAGCTGTATAGAAATATATGAAGATAAAAAATATATTTCAGATTTTTCAAATACTGGTACCACAGAACAGTACCAGATACTTTCCTCTACTGGAGCTCTGGTAAACACAGATTGTAATACGCAGACAGACAGTTTTAATGGGATATAATTGAGTTTTTCACAAATAAATTAAAAAAATAATTGCAAAAAAATACTATTCAAATAGTATTTTTTCAGATTCGCCAAAACAAGACATTTTTTAGATATTTTTCTTCTCTCCCTTTTGAAATAATATTATCAAAATACTTTTGTTTTTTGGTGAAATCATTTTTTAGAAGGGATTTTATTTGTTTATTTTTTTACATAATGAAAGGAGGACATACATATATTTTCAGACTTTCTCTTTGAGCTCTAGTCTTTTGAGCTCTATTTTTTCAGACTTTTTCATATCTTGTTCCTACTATTAGCTCTGCTGTTGCATGACGATGGTGAAGTCAATATACCTGGGAACCACAAAGAATTCCATGACCATCAGATATTGTACAAATAGATCGAGAGATAGATATAGAATGGTATTATGATAACTGAGATATCGTAACAGATATTGTTATTGGATGACTGCTAACAAGCTCTTGAGCAATTTTTCATGTTCCTAGTTATACTTTCCCTACGAGAGAAATGAGTGTTACTGTGGAGTGAGATGTAGAAAATGAGTGACTTATATCATGATTTGATTTTGATACCTATTTTTATCAAAATGAAGACTTTTTGAGAGACCAGTATTATTTTGAGTATGTTCAGAGATATGGAGAAGATTCGTACTATAGTTTTTATAATTTTATACAAAATGATATATATAGATCACTTGGAGATACATTTTTGGATTTAGAAATACGATGAGACCTGTTTAACGATTGAAATATACAAACATTTGATGAATTTGATCTCTATTGAAGTATTACGCAGACACCAGAATGAAATATAGTATGAGATGTAGATATTCAGTGACTCGATGCTCGTCCAGTTCGTTCATTTTCTGGTTCTTTTTCCCGAGATACTAATCTGTATCTCATGTGAGACATGACCCTTAGTGGTGGTCTTGATCTAGCATGAGATATTCGTTTACAGAATAATACTCTCTTTGTTGATGGAACTCAAAATATTTTTGTAGATAACCTGCAACAAGGTTCTGTTCTTTCATCCAACAATTCTGATGTAGAGGATGAAAAAATTCAAACTTCAGATATGAGTAGTATTACCACAGATATTGACCAGGTTGAATTTGTAGATAATGCACGGGTTCGATGAGATATTTTCTTGGCTGGTGATGTGAGTTTTTCATGATGAGTATCTTTTTCTTCTTTTGCTGAAGTGTATCTTGCATGACATACTCTTTCTATTACAGAAGAAAATACTATTCCTCTTGGTTGGGATATGATTCCATATGCGGTTTCCTATGATGTGTACTTCAATGATGTTCTCACTGCTGGAACACAGAATAATAGATATATCTTTGATCCTCAAAATCGTCCAACAGGAGAATATGAATGGTATGTTCGATGAGTCTATGCAGATGGAACTTTTTCTGAACCGAGTATTGTTTCGACGATATATCTGACAAATAGCAGTGTCATTTCTGTTCCAATTCCAACACAACTCACACAATCTATTGAGTCTCCTCTTTTAGAGAGAGAAGATCTTGCAGTGTGAGAACAGATAGGTCGATTTCAATCTGGTTCTGGAATCATTCTCTCAGCCAGTCTGGCAGAGTGAAATACCCTTCCAGTGAAGATGAGAGCAGAGCTGACAAATATAGAGAGCTGAACCATAGAGATTTTTGAGTCTGATGAGATGGCAGCTCACTGAATACTAGAAATCACTGTTCCATATTCTGCTACGGGATCCTTTGCATGGAGAGTGCAGTTTGAGGATGGTTCTGAGAATGTGAGTGAGTGGGTGGAGTTTGGAGATAATCTATCTACACAATCTGACTTTGGTATTTTTGCTGGATTTGAGCCGTATCCGCATGGATATAGTTTTGTAAATAGTAGTCCAGATTACTCACTGCTTACTTGAGATTATAACTATGTTTATAATCCATTAGATGGAAGTGTAAATTTAAATAAAAATCATGGGACAAAATGGGAAATAATGGATAAAGTATTTCCAGTTTCATCTTTTGATGGATGAGAAAGAGAATATGTGGCTGCGTTTGATATCATGTGACTTGGGAATGATACCCCATCAATTTTTAATGGAAGTTGTTTTGGTTTAGGTTTATCTTCTCTTACCCAAAAGTATCAACCGAATTTTTTACAGGATAATTTTCCAGAATTTCATACCAATGTATGAACTGGAACTATTTGGGAGAATATAAATATTGAAACAGAAGATGAAGACAAATGATATTCATGGATATGAATGGATGATAATATAAAAACAATACTTGCTCTCCAGTTATATCAATATGACGAAAATTATAGTGCAAAAGAAAATGATTCAAAAAATAATGAAACCCCTGTAGATATTTTAAATACTATAAAAAATAATCCAGATAATGGTTATATGCTCACTTTTTCATGAAAAAAATGATGTAACTTGCTCTGATTTAATTGTAAATCAAATCCTTGACACGCAGTTGTTCCATACAAAGTTGAATGAAATAAAATATATGTATGGGATAATAACTACCCATATCCATTTTTTGAATATTTATGACAAGGTATCAAATACTCGTATAGTCGCTATATAGAAGTGGATGTTGAAAATAATACCTTTCGTGCTCCATGATATTCATGGGATACATTTGAAAAAATATGAATCGTTCACATAGACGATATCTATTCAGATACTACCTCTCCTGTATGATTCAATGATGTTGATGCACTCTATACTTTAAAATGATCATCTGATTTTATTATCAGAGACAAGCACTGAAATACAACATGATATAAAGACGGTGAAATATTTGATGAAATACCTTGAGTGTATATACAAAATATATTTAATAATACTGATGCATCAGATATTACCTGGAAACAAATATATATTCCACAAAAACAAGAGGATTTACAAATTGAGATTTTTTCAACTCAAGAAGAGGTATATGACCTCATGATAGCATGATGAGACCACTACACCAAACTCTCAGATATAGCTACCAGCACCTGACACATAGATACTTTTAATATCACCCGAGAAAACATCCAAATAGACTTCGATGACTCCAAAACAGATACTACTTACCAAATCTCATCAGATGATTTTATGGACAGCAATACCTGAAGCATCTTCCTCACAAATCTCAGTGTCACAGAAGGACTTCAAGAAATAGCTATAGACTGGAACAAAGTATTGGAGAATGCAGATGATTCAGTAGAATATAGTGTAGATAGAGACAACGATGGAAGCATAGATGAAACCACAGAACTCTCACCTGTAGAAGAATATAAAGAAGAGATTTTTCCAGGAAGTATCTCATGAAATGTATATAAAGACAGCAATGAAAATGGAATAAAAGATGAAGATGAGAAGAAATACAGACAAGCTGTACTCGTACTGACAAAAACAGATGGATGAAGTATTCCAAGTACAGGATATAGTAAATATAGGAAACAAAATAAACTCTATACTCGACCAAATAGAGATGGAAGCTATAGTTTTGCATGACTCGAACCATGAGACTACACACTTACTCTATCGCTCAAAAAGAATATGATTCTTACAGAACCCCAAGAAACGGTATATGAATTTACAGTTACCAATGGAGATATATTCACTCAGAACTTCTGAGTAGTGAAAAATACATCTCAAAGTAATAACAGTTATGGTTCATATAATAGTTATTGAAACTATAACAGTAATAATACTGGGGGTAAATATGGAAGTTATAATAAATATAACCAATAATCAATTATGAAAATGAAAGAAAAAATACTCAAATGATGAAAGATATTTCTGATATCTATTCTATGAATCTTCATATTACTTGAGTGCTATCATATATTTGTAGATACATATAATTTTAGACAGTTAGAGAAAGCAAAGCCAATATTAGAGTCTATACCGTTGGATGCTAAAACATTTTATTCTTTAGAAGAATTTAATGATCAATATAATGCTGAAATAAAACCAGTGAATAACTGTTATATTGTAAGTAATTATTCTTGAAGAGAACCATATATATTCTGATTTAAATTAGAATCTTACTTGTATATATATATATACGGAACCCAATATTATGCATATCCAAAGTATGATGTACCATACTGACAAAAATGCGTATGATGAATATGATGTTATGATAGAAATTGGGAAAGTTTTCAATATATAGTATCTCATCCATGTGAAACATCATGAGAGTAAATATTATAGTTTTATCCAAATAGACTTCGATGACTCCAAAACAGATACTACTTACCAAATCTCATCAGATGATTTTATGGACAGCAATACCTGAAGCATCTTCCTCACGAATCTCAGTGTTACAGATGGACTTCAAGAAATAGCTATAGACTGGAACAAAGTATTGGAGAATGCTGATGATTCAGTAGAATATAGTATAGATAGAGACAACGATGGAAGCATAGATGCAACCACAGAACTTTCACCTGTAGAAGAATACGAAGAAGAGACCCTTCCATGAAGTATTTCATGAAGTGTATATAGAGACAGTAATGAGAATGGAATAAAAGATGAACATGAGAAAAAGTATAGAAGAGCCATTCTTATTTTAGAAAGAACCGATGGAGGAGATATATCTACTGGAGGGAAGTATTACAAGTACCGACCCAAGAACAAACTCTATACTCGACCCAATCGAGATGGAAGCTATAGTTTTGAATGACTCGAATCATGAGACTATACACTTACTCTATCGCTCAAAAAGAACATGATTCTTACAGAACCACAAGAAGAGATATATGAATTTACAGTTAGCAATGGAGATGTATTCACTCAGAACTTCTGAGTAGTAAAAAATACACCTCAGAGTAATAACAGTTATGGTTCATACAATAGCTACTGAAACTACAACAGTAATAATGGTGGAAGTAAATATGGAAGTTATAATAAATACCAAAAATAAAATACTTTAATTGAATAATAAATATTGTTATGAAAACTGCTTGGAAAAAACATCACAAAAGCATTACTGTATTTATCATATTATTTCTACTGATAAGTCTTTCAGTATGAAGTTATTATGTATACGAATCATATAAGAAACAGCAAGCATTAGAAGAGCAAGAAAATTATTATAAATATACCGTAAATGCGAGTCCCGAAGAACTAGCAAACCAAAAAATAGATGAATATAATTTTGAACAGTTGGAAAAGGCAAAACCTTTTCTTGATGGTTTATCAAAAGATGTAGATAAATTCTTCACTCTTCGAGAGTTTAATGAAATCACATGAGCTAATATACAACCTATACACAACTGTTACTACGTGAGTAATAGAAATGGAGATGAACCGTATATGTTTGGATTTCAATTAGAATCTGAGAAATATAGAGATAAGTATTCAGAAAAAAGTAAGAAACAATACATGAAAATAAGCAATCCAGAGTACAAAAAATATAATTATCTGAGTTATGACTATTATGCATATCCAAAATATGATAGAAAGCCTACCTATTTTTGTGGGGGGGCCAAGATGTGATGCGGATATGACTCGAAATTCATTTATAAGTACTATTGAAAAACCTTGTAGGGATGATTAAGTGTATATAGTACCGACCCAAGAACAAACTCTATACTCGACCTAATGGAGATGGAAGCTATAGTTTTGAGGATCTTGCACCATGAGACTACACCCTTCAAGTATATCTCTGAAGAAATACTACTCTTACAGAACCACAAGAAGCAGTATATGCATTTACTATAACAAGCTGAGATACATTTACTCAGAACTTCTGAATCATGACTTCCACTCCTACGAGCAGATACCAATCTGGATGATACAACAAATATTCTAAACAGAAGAGTCAGTATGGGAGTTATAATAAGTATAGGAGGTAGATAAATTCAGGTATTTATAGTAGTCAACTTTCAAAGGGGCTTTCAATATATAATTGAAAGCCCCTTTGAAATGAGAAAAAATATTTTTGAGATCATATCGTTTTATGGTATCATACTATTAAAGACTTTTTGTACATAATTTAGATTCATGAATTTTTTCGATATTGCCTCCGTTGCTATCATATGAGCATCACAAACACCTGGAAAAATATGAAATGATCTGCTCAAAAACATGAGTGATTTTTCGTGAACGACCTATGGAGTCAATCCAAAATACTTCGTACATAACCCCCCTCCGTCCTTCGGACACCTCCCCCCTCATAAGGGGGAGGACTATATGCAGTGAGTTCAAATGTATCCTGATATTTCATCTCTTCCAGAAGTTCCAGATATTGCTGTATTTGCTATCCCAGCATCTTTTGTTGCTGAAAGTCTGAAAGCATGTGGAGAAAAGGGAATAAAAAGAGTCATTATTATATCAGCTGGGTTTAAAGAGATCTGAAATACTGATGCAGAAAAAGAATTGCAAGATATTGCCAAACACTATGGTATCTGACTGCTCGGGCCCAATTGTCTCGGATATATCGATACTTCTAAGTCTCTCAACCTCTCATTTGGTGGGAAAGATATTCGGCCATGAAACATCGCTCTGGTTTCTCAATCTGGTGCTATGGCTGTGGCATTTACCGACTGGGCCTATGAATATGGACTTGGTTTTAGTAAAATCATTTCGATGGGAAACAAAGCTTGTTTGAATGAAAATGATTTTCTGCAACAATTGGCTCGCGATCCAGAGACCGATGTGATTGCACTGTATCTGGAAAGCATAGAAGCGGGAAGAGTGTTTTATGAAACCGTTCAAGAAATTTCACCTAAGAAACCAATCGTTATCGTAAAATCTGGTATGTCATCCAGATGAAGCAAAGCAGCTGCGAGTCATACAGGAGCGCTTGCCAGTTCTGCTGATCTGTTGAATGCCGTATTTGTCCAGTCAGGTCTCCACTCTACTCATAGACTCGAAGAGTTTTTTCTTTGGGGACAGGCTTTTTCTCAGACACGACATACAGATATCCCAGAAGAAATGGTGGTTATTACCAATGCCGGAGGTCCTGGAGTCATGATTACCGATCATATGGAGTTTTCGGCTGTAAAAATGGCTGAGTTCAGTGATGAAGAAAAACAGATACTCATGCAAGGAATGCCTGAAGCTGCTTCGGTAAAAAACCCACTTGATATTATTGGAGATGCTACTTCACTTCGCTACGAACAGATCCTGAAAAATATTGCTTCTCTTGATCGTAATCTCGCTATCTTTGTACTTCTGACTCCTCAAACTACCACCGATGTAGATGCAGTGGCTCAAAAAATAGTGGATTTTAAAAAGAGATTTCCAGATAGACTCATCTTTACAGCTTTTATGGGGGGACATTCTCTGGGTGATTCACGAGATATTCTTGAGCAAAATGGAATTCTCAGCTATGATTATCCACAAAAGGGTATTGGAGTATATGCAAGATTATTAGCACAGAAGAGGTGGGAAAAAACCTCTGACTTATGTATACAAAACCCCCCTCCTAACCTCCCCCCTATTAAGGGGGAGGGACTCAAGAAAAAAATCTCATCTCAAACTGGGAGTATCTGTGATATGAGTTTGACCAAAGAAATTCTTGATACCTATGGGGTCAATACTATCGGGGAATATTTGGTCACGGATGAGGCTGAAATTGAGAATGTTTTTGCACAGCTTTCAGGTGAAATAGTGGCCAAAGTTTCGAGTCCAGATATCGCTCATAAAACAGATATTGGATGAGTGATACTTGGGATCAAAACTCTGCAAGAAGCCAGACAAGCATACCGAAGTATTATGCAGTCTGTGAGACAGCATTGTCCAGATGCTCAGATAGATGGAGTGATTTTAAACCAGCAAGTTCCCGAGAGTCATGAAATATTTGTTGGATGCAAGCGAGATCCATCGTTTGGAGATATTTTGATTGTCTGAAGATGATGAATATATGTCAATGTATACAATGATGTGGTTCGTAAACTCCTTCCACTCTGAAGATCTGAGATACAAGATATGTTTGAGCACCTTGATATGACTCCTATCTTGAGATGAGTTCGATGAAAACCAGCAGTGCACATGGAGAGTCTGGTAGATACGGTAGCTCGTATGGCTCAGATATTTAACGATATACCTGAAATACATGAAATCGATATTAATCCGATTCTTGTAAACCAAGAGAGTGCAGTAGTGATTGATGCGAAGTTGTATATTTAATTTTTAAATAACCCATCCTCCTCCACTCCGTTTCGGATACTTCCCTTAAAAAGGCAAGAAAAATAAGGAAGTATTACTTTTTTTAATTTAT
>JAKVBB010000020.1 GCA_022448215.1 Candidatus Altimarinota bacterium
ACCGAGTCTATATTTTCTGGCTTCTGAAAGAATCGATTCAATCGAGTCTGTTACATAGTTCTGGAATTCATCGATATAGAGGAAAAAATCGGTTCGGTCTTCTTTGGCAATTTTGTCTCTTCACATGGCAGCCATTTGTATCTTACTCACGAGAATCATACCAAGAAGTTCAGAGTTGAGATCACCGATACTTCACTTACTCAGGTTTACCATGAGTATTTTTTTGTTTTGCATGATATCTAGAATATCAAAACTCGAATCAAGCTGACCGATAATATTTCGCATCATTTCATTGGTGATAAAACCACCAAATTTTGCTGCGAAGTATGGAATAATTTCTCATTTTTCTCTTTCTCACATTTTGGCATAGGTTGAGTCCCACCAACCTTTTACAATAGGATTTTTGAGTTTGTTGACTCGTTCTCTTCGGAAATCATCGTTGGTAAAGAGCCGTACGATATCTGTGAGGGCTCATCATTGGGGGTGAGCCATGAGGGTCATTACACCATTTCGGAAATAGTCCTGGATTCGTGGGCCAAAGATCTCGTTTCAGAAAAGTTTTATCATGATATTCATAGCATTGATAGCTACCATGTCATGATCTTCTGGATTCTTTGCTTCAAGCAGATTGAGTCCGAGTGGTCGTGCAGTATCTGATGGGTCAAAGATAATCACATCATCGGCCCGTTCTCGAGGGATAAAGGGAAGAAGGTCTTTGGCCAGGTCTCCATGAGGATCCATCACACACATACCATTTCCATTTGCCAGATCTTGTCGGGCCATCACTTGCATGATACTTGATTTACCCGTACCTGTTTGTCCAATAACATAAAAGTGTCGGAATCGGTCTTCGTTTTTGATTCTGATTTCTTTTTTGACTCATCTATGTACATTGTGTCCGAGTAGGAGTCACTCTTTTGGAATATTGGTCGGAGCTTTGGTAATCTTAAAGTTCTGCCATTTAATCTCTGGAGTGAGATTGTATTTGATATGAGGGAAGTGAAATATCGAAGAGAGTTCTTCGGTATTGAGGATCATTTTTTTGAGATACAGAGGTTTTTTGAAATATCGGTAAATATAATTACTCACGAGTTTTTTTTCTGAGTGTCGTAGCGTGCTCGCAAATTTATTAAAATCTGGATAAGAAAACTGTGAAAAAGCAGACACAATATTGGTGAGTTCGGTATCTACCATGTGTTGAGAGTCTCCGGTGGTAATCACTCGAATAATCGTCTCAAAACCACTTTTATCTCCTTTTTCATCTACTGTTTTGGCTCTTTCTTGGGTCAGAGCTGAACTGTGATCATCCTGAGGTTTTGGACTATTGTCATCTCATGAACTCGTAAATATTTCAAAAAGTCCAAGCAAAATTTTGAATGGATTGAGGGTAAAGTAGGTTTTTTTCCCCTGCATAATATTTCGAGAGGCTTTGATACACTTTGATTGCCAGTCATCATCAATAGGTTTGAGCATGATTTGAATGGCCGCTGACTCATTTTCTTCGAGCTTTGAAAAAGCATTGGTAATATTATTAATTGGGTCAGATTCGAGTTTCTGATACGTTTTTATCGGGAGAAAATAATCTTTTTTGGTATTTATATAGGTACAGGCATATTTTTTTCTTTCTTTAAAGATATTGATTTCAGTCGTTTCTTCGATAATGGCATCGGCATAAAAACCGTTGACCTGTTTCTCTATGAGAAATTTGTAGTGTTTGGGTACGACAATGAAGAATCGTATTTCTCATTCATGAGCGACATATTCAAAACTGATGGTGTCTTGGCCGAGGATTTTTTTGAGAATCTTTTTTGAGTAGAGACTTTTGAGAGAAGAGAAGAGCTGTTCCATAATAGAAACCATTTCTTTGAAGTCTCTCTGGGTTTCTTTTTTTTCATCACTGTCGGAGTCTTTTTTTGGAAGGGTAATTTGAAGAAATGTAAGATTGAGAGATCGCTTGTAATCTTCTTTTTTTCTCAGAATAAACAGAGTTGTGTATCAGATGATTATGAGAGATACTCAAAGAGCAACGAGGATTTCAGCTGACATGAATATTTTTTAGATGTTATTTTTGTTTATTATATCAGATTTTTATAAAACACATAGATGAGAATGTGGATTTCACAGGAGAATATATTGACATTTATGAATAAATAATTATATATATTTTATTATTTATTCATATTATTCTCATTTGCAATGAATCTACCAGAGATACATATTAATGAAGATGTGATGCAACTTGAATATTCGAGTAATTCTATTTGTAAAACAAGTGATGATATTTTTTCTGCTTTGCAAGATGAAAATTTTATCACTCCTATACTGCAAGTTTGTGATATATTTAACAGCTTTGAAAAAGCTGATCTTCTTCCTGATATAACTATAGAATTATTACAAAAAGCTTATTCAGATAAGTCAAAATTGTCTACGGAGGAAATAAGGTGTATTTGAGTATTTGTGAGATTCTTTAAAAAAAATTATACTATTTCTTATAGTATGCCTTGAATTAATTCAGAAATAGATTTTGAGTCAAAGTGATATACAACTCTCAATAGAGCTATTTACGATTATGTTGAAAAAATTCTATCAAAGAAAAAAACTTCACAAGAGGAAAAATCTAAAAAACAAGGAAGTAAAAAAGTAAGTAAAGATACTCAAGCAATACCTGTTATAAACAAAGCATCAATTGCAGAAATATCTGACAGTGTTCAGTCATGATTTGAGACTACTTCAGATACTCAAAAAAAACCAACTATTCCTTCAAAATTCCAAAAAGATATTACATGTTTACATGAATTTTCTTTCCAAGACTGGAAAGTTTTTCTCACAGATTTTTTCAAAGAATATAAAAACACTCAGAGAAAAACTTTTTCATTTCACCCATCACAAGATGTTTTTTATAAAACAATAGAGAATATAGTGGTAGCAATGGGTATTTCTACAGAACCTGCAAAATATACTGCAATTCAAGATATAAAAAAATTTTTTATATCCCAGTGAAAACAAAAAATTCCTGATCTTCTTATGGTTCTCATGTTGAAAAAAATGGGAAATAATAGCTCCATGTATAAAAAATATATCGAACCAAGAAAATAATATTTTGAGTTTTTTTACTGAATCACTATGCTACTCATGTAATAGTGATTTTTTCTTTTTTATGTCCAAAATAATTCTTCTTGACTCTCTGAGATCGCTCCAAAACGTTGGAGCTATTTTTCGTAACTGCGATGGAGCTGGTTTTGAAAAAGTTATTTTGACTGGATATACTCCCACACCACCCAGAAACGATATTGCAAAAACAGCCCTTGGTGCTCATACTTGGATCGATTGGGAATATTATAAGGATCCACTCGAAGCAATTACTGACCTCAAATGACAAGGATATCAAATATACTGTGTAGAACTGACTAATGATGCAGTAGAATATACTACACTTTTTGAAGAGAAAAATGATAAAATTTGTCTGATTCTCGGAAATGAAGTTGATGGTGTTTCACAAGAATTACTCGACATATCTGATAAAAATATTATCATAGCTATGAGATGAAAAAAGGAGAGTCTCAATGTGTCGGTTGCAGCTGGAATTGTTATGTATGCAGTATAACTTTTTATAAAAATGTTTCGAAATATTCTTCTTTGATTTTTGTTTTTTTTCTCGAGTTTTGCGAGTGTTTTTTCTGCTGATTTGAGAGTAGAAAATATTTTTTCTGATATTGATGCCAACTACCCATACTTAGAACAGTTGCAGACACTCTATGAACAAGGAGCGATTGTTCCTGGTACATGAGGAACTTTTAATCCAGATGCACTCCTCACACGAGATGAGTTTGTATGAATACTCGTAGAGATTGGCTGTGAAGAATGTATTCAACCAGATGTGAGCCTTGATCTTGTTCAAAAGCATGCAAATACACAACCATTTTTTGATGTTTTTTCGACGAACCAGTATTTTTATTGTATTGCTGGAGCAACAGATGATGGGTATGTGAGTGGATATCAGGCTGGCACAACCTGTGATGATGGAACTTTTCAAGCAGGACAGGCACCATTCTGTCCAAATAACACTATTTTGCTGGAAGAAGCTCTTGCAATAGTTCTGAGAGCTTCATGACTTTTGACCAATGAACAAGCTGACCTAGTCAGACAACAGATTGCCAATGGAGAAATTACAGCTGATTTATCGGATGATGTGAGTCCACTCAATCCAGATAATAGTGTGTATTCCTTTTATCCTGATTTTCAGCGGGCTCTTGAGTACCAAGTGGTCGACACTGATATTTTTGGGAATCAAACTATATACCAGCTGGTTACTCTCGAAAATAATCAACTCTTTCCAAACTCTACTATTACCAGAGAAGACTTTTTGCAAATGGCTTATGTGGCTCTTCGAGCCAATAATTGTCGTCAGATATCTGATAATAGTCTTGGAGTAAAAATGAAGGTATATGATCAGACCTGTAGTCAGGGAAGTGCTTGTACACCACAATTACTTTCAGCAAGTGATGACACCTTTGATTTTGAACCAGAGGTTGGAGGAATATGTAATGACGGAATCGATGATCCAAATGGATATATTTGGAGGTTTCTCAATATTTCTACATGAGAAGAAATATATCGCTACGGAACCTATGTAGATAACTTTCAATTTGTGAATGGTGGAGACTGGAGAGTCATTCTGAGGGTGGTAGATGAATGTGGAAATACTGGAGAGGTATATAATAGTGTATCATATCCAGGAACTGGAGGGGTAGTTGCCAGTCAAAATGCTGACTTGAGAGCGACTATTGATGCAGTGCCTATCTATGGGACTGGACCGCTGAGTGTATCGTTTGATGGGCTCGCAAGTGGATGAACTCCAGGCTATACCTATGCTTGGGATTTTGATGATAGAGAGCAAGCCATTGGAAAGCAGGTCAATCATGTATTTGATCGAGTATGATTCTATGAAGTCGAACTCACGGTCACAGATACTGTTTCTAACAGTATAACGGCAACCACTCTTATATGAGTCAATGAAGTAGCCTGTACGACGGATAGTGATGGAGATGGTATCAATGATTGTGATGATTTGTGTCCGATTATTTCTTGAAGTTCAGATAATTTTGGTTGTCCACTCCTCGAAACAACTTGTGCAGTAGACAGTGATTGTCAGAGTGGATATGAATGCCGTTTCAATGATTCTTTGAGACTCAGTTGTCAGCCACCGGTGACTCAAACAAGTTGTGTGTATGACGGATGAACTGCCTTTGTATGAAATACAGTGTGCCAGAGTTGTCCCTGTAATAATTCTATAGATTTTCTTTCGAGTTTACGAAGGTGTGATGTAGTATTTCCTGCTATTACTTCACCAGATAGATCAGAGATTTATTCCCGAGGGAATATATTCCGGGTACCATAATAGTTACATATTTACTTTGCAATTTTTTTCAAACTTGAAAAACTCGGCCTTTAGCCTCAAACAGTTTCAAGTTCTCAAAAAAATCAAAGTAAATATTTTATACATTATGTTTCTTCCCTTTTTAAGAAAGGGAAGTCTCCGAAACGGAGTGGAGGAGGATGGGATTTTTTAGGCTTCCTTTAGATAAAGAAAGCTGTCCGAAGGACTGATGGATTATAAATTTTTTTATTTTCGAAAACTTTCAAGTATTTCTTTAGCAATATCTCTTCCTCCCAGTCCAAATGCCAGTCAGCTTGCTAGAGTAAGAGTAGTGATAAATCCCACAAAAATAGTATTGATAATAAAATCATCTACCAGTTTGGTATAATCGAGTACGATCATGAGAGTGAAGAATAGAATAATAATCTTGGCTCCGCTCGCAATAATTTTTGCTGTATGTTGTTTTCAAAGCTTGAGGGCATGATAGGTAATATCATAGATAAAATTCGCAAACCGTACTCAAAAGAATCCAATAACAATGGCAATAAATAGATTAGGAATATAGGCAATGAGATCCTGTAAGAATGCTTCTACTTCATCGATTCAAATAGCGACAATTGAGAATCTAAAAAATACCAGGAATATATAATATGCCATGGCTTTTGCTACCACTTCATCGAGAGGTATTTTTTTACTGATTTTGAGAATATGTTTTTTGGATGACTTTTTCTCTTCTTTTGTGTCTGTTTCGAGTCGGGCAATGAACTCATCTATTTTGAGTTTCTTAAACCCGTATCGAACCAGTCTATATACTCCAATAGCAACGAGGCTTCCAAATCCCAGAATGGCAATAGCCATAAGGATTTTTGGAGTATAAAATTCTAGGTTTGAAAGAAATGATTGAATGATGTTTTGTACCACTGGGTGTGCAAGAAGCGATGACATAGGATTTTTTTATTATATATCTTTTTTATTATACTCTTTGTTCTTAAAAAACGCAAACATTGAGTTGTATACATCTCTTTATTCTATCAATCGATAGTAATATTATAAGAATAATTTTCTTGCAATGCTTAATTATTTTTATATACTGTGTCCCGCACTTTCTTGATTACATCTTTTTTGCGGGGGTAACATAAAAGAGTGAGTGTACTGAGGCTTCAACCCTCGGGTGTGCCAGTTCAAACCTGGTCCCCCGCTCCATAAATAAAATTTTAGAAACACTAAATACCAAAATACTTAGTGTTTTTTTGATTCACATAATATTTCAATATTTCTCCCCATATCAAGAGGTAGCAAATGATATTCAGGATATGTTTTTTTGAAAAGACTATATTTTTTCTCTTCGAACTTTTCGATATTTGTTTTTACTTCATATGCGATTTTTTCTGCTTCAATGATAAAATCTACTTCATTTTTATTCTGAGTTCTCCAATATTTGACACCATCAAAATCATAGAGACTGATAAGATTTTTATACACAGCGTTTTCGAGGAGACTTCATTTATCAATGCGTGTATCAAATGGATCAAAATTGTTTAAGAAATAGTTCCTTAAGCCCAGATCCAAGAAATATATTTTTGGCATTTTTGTCAGTTCTTTTCGAATATTTCTCTCAAAAAAAGGCTGAATTGTAGCGATATGAAATGATTTTTTCATGATATAAATATATCTTTCGACGGTTGAAGTTGGAAGATTAATAGTATTGGCTATCTCATGGGTATTGAGAAGGTTTCCAACCTGGGATGCGAGTATTTTGAGAATGAAAAAGTATTTTTCTTGGTGTTCAATACGCGCTTCTAAAATATCTTTTTTGATATATGACTGAGCGATAGAAGCGAGATACTCTTTTTTTTCTTGAATGGTATTTAGGAGCACACACTCAGGATACCCTCCATATGTCATATATTCTATATACAGACCTTGAATGTCTTTGTGATAGTAGGGAAGTATAGTTGCACCCCGAAACTGTTCTCTGAGTTTTATTTCTCATTTAAATGTAAGAAATTCTCTAAAATTAAGTGTTTGGATATAAAATATTTTTTTTCTTCCCGAGAGAGAATCATTAAATTTTTTATCTATATAAAAGGCACTACTCCCAGTCACAATTATCTTAAGTATATCACTATATTCATCATAGAGAAGTTTGAGAAAATTACTCGGGTCTTTTAAGAGCTGGATCTCATCTATAAAAATATATTTCTTTGTTTTACTGGTTCCTATAAATTCAAATAGATTTTTTGGGTGTTCATTGAACCTTTCAAGGAAGCTTGGATCTTCTAAATTAAAATAAAATACTTCTTTTCCTTCTTTTTCTATGGTATTATGCAAGTCTTTCAGAATCGTTGTTTTCCCCACCTGCCTCGCTCAAAGAAGCAAGAGTATTTTATTATTTTCTAAATTTTCATAGACGGATGATTGGATTTCTCTTGCTATCATAATTTAGATATTTTTATTATATTGCGATAATTATATCTAAAAACAATAAAAATCAAAATAAATTTCTCCTCTTTCTGATAAAAATGTGAAATTTAAGATTTTTTGTGTATTATTCTTTCAATTATTAAAATACAATATATGGAACTCGACTACAAAATCATCATCTGAATCCTCACAGTTGTGACTGTTTTCTATGGATATGGGAAATATATCATTGATACGATCAATGGGAAAACTAAACCACATGTGTATAGTTGGATTGTATTTACTATATTAGCAAGTATATCTTTTTTGATTCAATATAATGATGGAGCATGACCATGAGCTTGGGCATTATGATCGTCAACTATTACAACATTTATTATTGCAATCTTGGCTTTTTTCTATGGTACAAGAAATATTACTACGAGTGATACGATTTCTTTTGTTTTTGCCCTTTTGAGTATTATAGTATACGTCACTATCTCTGAGCCTATTTATGCTCTTGTTTTTGTTATATTAATAACGATAGGAGCCTTTTATCCTACCTTTCGAAAGACCTATTATGCTCCATGAGAGGAGACACTCATTGCATATATACTTGCTGGTTCACGAACCTTTGTTTCTCTCTTTGCTATCTATCATTTTTCTGTACTCACCGTAGCATATCCGGTGACTTTGGTACTTATTAATCTATCATTTGTGATTCTTGTTTTGGTACGAAAGAAACAGTTAGGTATTTATTAATTTTAAAATTTTACTGCATGTACAACGAACTCCTCGACGTAGTCGATCAGAATGATCAAGTGATTGACACTGTCCCAAAATACCAGGTATACGAACAAAAACTTATCAATAGAATTGTGCATATTATAGTGGTGAATTCTAGCTGAGAGATTGCGCTTCAAAAACGAAGTATGAGTGTGAGCTATAAACCAGGAGCTTGGAGTAGCTCAGCTGGATGACATGTGTCTTCCTGAGATGATTATGAAACCTCAGCCAATCGAGAACTCGCAGAAGAGATTTGAGTTCAGTGAGAACTGACCCATATCGACAAATATCTCTATACATGCCCGACGACCGGACAGCAAAAATTTCTTGGTATTTTTGAAATCGAGTACGAATGAGAATTTCGCTATGAAGATGGAGAGGTAGACTATGTAGAGTGGTATAGTTTAGATGATATCAAAAAACTGATAGAGGTCTGAGAGGATTTTCATCCAGAAATGGTATTTATCCTAGAAAAATATTATTTTTAGTAACTATTTACTCCTCCTACATCGCTCACTACAATACAGCACCTCATCAAAATTATGTTTCCATTTTTTGCGTATCGTAAAGAGCTTGCCACAGGTCTGGCACTCTTTTGCTTGTTTATATTGTCATCTCTCAAGGATTTTTTTCATGATGTATTCTATTAATGAACCGAGCAATATTTGAATTTTTGAGAAATCGAGAGGGCTTTTATAAGCCGCATCTTGAGATTTTGAAAAAATTACAAATATTGTTGAACGAACTTTTTACTCTTTACTTAAACTCTGTATCTCAGACTTCATCTGTTTTCTCTCTCATGATACTACGATCCGTCCATCCAGGAGAATATCAGCCGTATCTCTGCCGTGGTGTTTTATAAGGATATAGTTTTTCCAGCCCTGTACTTGGCAGACCTGATACCAGAGGTTCGCAAGATTCACTCTGTGTTTATCCGTAATTTCAAGATACTTTTGCCTGAGAGCTTGTTCATAATGAATCTGCTCATGGGCAAAAAGATGATGCGCAATAGTCCTGGAACCGATTCTGGCTCAGGACTTCTTTCATCTGCTTAAATTATCAATATGTTCGAGTTTTATTTTGGTCATAACGATACTATATATTATGCTTCAAATAATGCAATTTGGTCTACACAAATTTTTGTTTTCCTCTTTCCTCCCCCTTTAATAAAGGGGGTTGGGGGGATTTTTTCTTTCTTTCCATTCAGTCGAGAAGACTTAGGGTGAGAACTTTTTCGACTCCCATGTTTTTTCAGGATCTTTTGCTTCCTATCTTTTGGAGTTTTGCCTTTGATTCACCAGAGGATATCACGAGCCTGTCTATTGGCTGATTCTATATCTATGATCGGCTCTGGATAATCGACACTCCCAAAATCCGACCACTTCCATGGTTCATGGATATACTCAAGTGGAACAGAGTTCAGTTCTGGGAGATAGTTTCGAATATGCTTTCATTCACTATCCTTTTCGATCCCATTTTTGATCGGGTTATAGATCCGGATCGCATTAATACCCGTGGTTCCAGCCTGCATCTGAAACTGTGCGTAGTGAATCCCTGGCTCATAATCAGTGAAGAGCCTGGCCATACGAGCAGCCACAGCCTGCCATGCTTGCATGCAACTGTTACAAATAAAACTCACCAGTATCGCTCGACTGCGAAAGTTACACCACCCTGTTTGTTGCAACTGTCGCATCGTGGCATCGATATAGGGGATACCCGTTTTGGCTCCGAAAAATGCCTCTATGATACTCTCATCTGGGCTTTGTCGGATACTATCATAGCTTCGGTTCAGGTTCTGATACTCGAGCTCTGGTTCGTCTTCGAGTTTTTGTATGAAGTGTGATTGCCAGTGAATCCGAGCGAGAAAAAAGCGAATCTGCTTGATATGCTTTTTGGATGCTTCGTCTCAGATCTGTTTGAGTTGCTCTATCTTGAGCAGGCTTTTCAAGTAAATATATCTGACCGATATACAGCCAGAACTGATATATGGGGACAGTCTAGAGCATGAATGAGTCGATTCAGCTGGTTTGGATATATGGTAGCTATACTGCTTACTTCTCTGATTCAGGAAATTGTCGAGTATGCTGTCTGCATTTTGTTCTCCACCGACTTGAAGGTTCTGGATATGCTCTGCTTGTTTCCACTGACTCTGAAATATTTTCTCCGAGTAGCTGAGTGTTACGGGAGAAACATGAGCTGGAGTATATCTGTCATGATGATGAACCAGAGGAGACTGCATCCGTTCATTCCATATCTGACTCCAATGATCTCGAGACTTGAGCCTTCGTACCACTCCGTTGGTCGGATATTCGGTCAGGGGAATTCCAGATGCTTCACACCATGATATGACTTCCAAATCACGCATGTAGCTGAGGTGATTTCCGGTCTCTTCATGGGCACATATATGTATGATCTCATAGTTTTTTTTCAGTTGCTCAAAACCATGTGGCAGATCTGATGCGAGAAAGAGGAGTGGGATACCCAGGCTTTCTAGATTATGCTTTAATTGCTGTAAACTCTCTAGAGTAAATTTGAGATGAAAATGACTCCAGTCTGAGGCCTGCATGAGGCGTGGTTCAAAAAAATAGACTCCCAAAACGGGGATATCTGCATTGATATTTGCCAGAATCTCATTATCTTTGACTCGAAGATTTTTTTTCCACCAGATTATTTGTATCTTTTGCTTCATTATGAAAACGGCTCAAATTATTTTATACCATCAACTCAGGGTTGATTATTTATATACAAAATATACACATTTTATTTATATCCATCACACCGGGAAAATCAAGTTTCAGTGAAGAGATTTGAATCTCAATCCAGTCAGCCGCATCATCGATTATGCTGGAGGGAAGTATATGATTGACCAGTTACAACAGCAGTGAAAGCAGGCAGATTTTATAGAAGCGAAGAATTTTTTTGCTGGGCTTATCGAGTATGCGAGACAAGAAAATATAGCCAAATTTGTTCTCGTGAAACCAACCGAACACTATGTCTTCCAAAACTTTCTGAAAGTACAAAAGAGGCTCGAACAAGAGTGAATCGAGCTTGAGTTTCTTCCAGATACACAGTCATTTTTTCTCTCCCACGAAGATTTTTGTACACAGTATAGCAAACCTCCGATTATGGAGTACTTTTATCGATTTATGCGAAAGAAAGAACATATCCTGATGGATGCAGATGGCAAACCAGAGTGAGGGGAGTGGAACTATGATAAACAGAATCGAAAGTTTGATAAAAAACATCAAAAAAGCTGGGATTTTTCCCTAGAAAAAAATATATATGTGAGAGAAGCAGAAGAGAAATACCTTTCATGATCTTCGCTCCCCCTTGATAGGGGGGAGCTGTCCGAAGGACTGAGGGGGGCTTGGTTTCAACCAACCAATAGAGACGAAGCCCTACAGCTCCTGGATTATTTTGTAGCGCATCATCTGGATCAATTTTGAGCACTCGAAGATGCGATGTATGAGCAGGATCAATATGTGCATCATAGTATGCTTTCGACCTCTATCAATTTTGGATTTCTCTCTCCCAGAGAAGTTGTTGCGAGAGTGGCTCAGGCAGATACTGCGATCAATAATAAAGAATGATTCATCCGTCAGATACTCGGTTGGAGAGAGTATATGTATCACTTCTTTCACTTTTATAAAGATACTCTCTATCAACAAAATTTCTTTGGTCATACCCGTTCTTTACCAAGGTATTTTTGGAAAGATCCTGAAACTTGCCCAGTAAAACCTTTGAGGATAGCTCTCACTCAGGTGCATCGTGAGTATTTCTGTCATCATATTCAACGACTCATGATTATTGGAAACTTTGCTTTGCTCTGTAA
>JAKVBB010000021.1 GCA_022448215.1 Candidatus Altimarinota bacterium
GTCCAGAATGATGAGATGCAGGATGAAACCTGGTTGTTTCATGAGATATTGAAACAGTAAAAGCATGTAAACAAAGTCATACATGACAAGCGATTATTAAACATCTAGATAGATAATATGCTCCAAGAAAATATTGATATTACTCATCTTTCAAATTATAAAACACCTGCAGTAGCACGATGGTATTTTGAATTGAATCATTTAGAACAAGTCCATGAGCTATTTGACGTTGTCGATTTTGCTACCCAGAACCATCTTCCCCTTCTTTTTGTATGATGAGGTACCAACATGCTTTTTGCTTTTGATGTGTACCAATGAGTTATTATAAAAAATAACCTTGCATGATGGAATTATGACTCAAATACTCATATTCTTGAAACATTTTCAAATGAGAATATTTGGGAAATAGCCGAAGCACTTGAAACGAAGCATAATCAAGACATTTGGCATAGATTTATTGGGCTTCCAGGAAGTGTGTGAGGAGCTATATTTGGAAATGCTGGATGTTTTGGACTTGAGGTACAACATAACTTTCTTGATGCTCGGGTTATCGACTTACAAGAAAAAAAAGAAGTTATTCTGACTCAAGATGATATGCAATTTGAATATAGAAACTCTCTGCTGAAAAAAAAGCAAGGGAGGTATTTCCTCGTTTCAGCTCGATTTGATTTGTCTGAAAAAAAAGAAAAATACTCCAGTGATGTAGACAATATTTATTTTCGAGAACATAAACAACCCAAAGGAAATAGCTGTGGAAGCTTCTTTAAAAATCCCAGTAGAGACATGTCCGCATGATATTTGATCGAACAAGTATGACTCAAATGATATCATCATTGATGAGCCTATTTCAGTGAAAAACATGCTAATTTTCTCATGCATGATGGACAGGGTACCTATACAGATCTCCTAGAACTTATTGATATCACATTGCAAAAAGTTCAAGATGCATATAATATTATACTAGAAAATGAAGTTCGCATTATTCGTAACCCATAAACTATGCAAGGAAATATAAAAAAACTCCTTCTTATCTGTATCATCTCATGAGTCGTTGGTTTCAAGGTATTTACAGAACTTTACTTGGGAAATTATTGTGCTCCAAGAGGATGATTTGTAGTTATTGGAAGTGATGAAGAAATACAAAAAATGTCTCATTGTCATGATAGTTTTATCTGTAAAGTTGGTGCAACAAAAAACTCTTCTCTTCCAGCAGAAAATACTTGAGAGCCACCAGTTCGCATCAAGAATTTTGAATGTGTCAGACGATTTTAATATACTCTATATATGAACGAAAAAATACGTATCCATAAATACATGTCCGAAGCAGGTATCTGTTCTCGAAGAAAAGCAGAAGAATATATCAAGATGTGACAGGTAACTGTAAATGGACAACCAGTCACTATCGGGCAAAAAATTTGTCCAGAAACAGATACAGTAAAGCTATGAGATACTGCTATCCAAGAACAAAAAAACCTTGTATATTACAAGATACATAAGCCAAAGTGAATTCTCACTACCTGTGCTGAACATTGAGATACCAATGTTATAGACATTATGAATGTATCAGAGAGAATATTTCCTATTGGACGATTGGATAAAGACTCTACTGGTCTTTTGATTATGACCAATGATGGAAGGTTGACTAACTTTTTGATTCATCCCCGCTATAGTCATGAGAAAGAATATATTGTAGAAACATTCTCTTCTCTTGATGATCAAGCATTACAAAGAATGCGGGATGGTATATATATTCTTGGGAGTTATACCAAAGAAGCTGATATTAAAAGACTCTCTCCTCGAAGATTCTCGATTATTCTTACAGAAGGACGAAATAGACAAATTAGACGGATGGTTGAATCTGTATGAGGTCGAGTAAAAACTCTCAAAAGAGTTCGTATTCAAAATATTCTTCTTGGCAATTTAAAAGTTTGAGAATATATACCTCTTTCAAAAAAAGAAAAAGATATTTTGTTTCAACAAATCTGACTCAAAAAATAATCCCATTAAGGTAGGATTATTTTTTTTGTATCGTTCGTATCGCCTTAATCTCTCTTTTAATATTACGCAATATTCTTAAAAAACTTTGTTTCATTTCAGATGTATTTTGAAAGTTAATGTTTCCTATGTTCTTGAGCTTTTTACTTTCTTCTTCTAGATTTTTTAGGTGTGGAATAATGTTCTTTTGTTTCTCTGAGAAGTCTTTTTTGTCACCAAGAGATGAGATGATTTTAAGTATAACTTGATTGAGAGTATAAGAGAGATGTTCTCAAAGAGCTTGGTATTTTTCTTGAGTTTTTTTGAGTTTTTTTTCAAAATTTTGTTTCTCTTCTTTTAATACATACTGCAGTTGTGAGTTTACCTGTTTTGCTTTTTTTACTATTTCAACCAAAGCTTTTTCAGCATCTTGTTCACTCATATTTCCGGACTTTATTTGAATGATCACTTGTTTCATATCGTCAAATTCAGCCACATGCTTTCGTACATCTTTGTTTCCTCATAGTGCATACCTTTCTGCAAAGAGAACAATTTTTTCTCGATGCGTGTCGATATACTTTTCTATGAGTTCAGCCTGATTAATAGAAGAATGACTCGCTGATACTCATCAGAGTCAAAAAAAAGGAAGCAACATTCCTAACAAGATGTATATCGGTCAATGTGAGTATATTTTTTTCATTTATTTTTTGTTATTCTCATCTGTTATGAGTATACTCATCCATATATTTTTTCAAGATTTTTCATTATGATTGTGTGCTTTGATGTTGAGAGCACGGGACTTGACATTGGCAAAGATAAAATTATCGAAATTGCGCTCGTAAAATTTGATAATAATTTCAAACAAATAGAAAGCTATAGTACTTTTATCAATCCCGGATGCAAGGTACCAGATATTGCTCAAACACTGACTCATATTCATGATGAAGACCTTCTTTCTGCTCCCCAGATACAAGAAGTAAAAAAAGAAATTCTGGATTTTATTGGTGATGCTCCACTTCTTGGACATAATGTTTTTTTTGACCGAGACATGTGTGTTTCTGAAGGCATCCCTCTTCAAAATCATATTTTGATTGATACTTTTTTCCTAGCTAATTTTCTCAGCTTTGAATCTTCTTCACTCAATTTAGAAATGCTTTGTGAGCATTACAAAATTGAATTTTCATGAGCACATAGGGCTTTGAATGATGTTTCTGCTACCATAGAGTTATTTCAGGCTTTATGTGAACAATTTCATACCCTTCCAGACAATCAAAAACAATTACTGTATTTTTTGTGGTCTCAAAGCCAAGATCAAAATATTGTGTTTTTAGAAGAATTCTTGTTTGGTGTAGATACACAAGCAAGCCTTCCTCATCTTGAGTCTTTTAAAGAATCTGTGACCCACATTGTAAGTGATAACTTGTCTCTACAGGAAGTACATTGAGCTACAGAGATATCCTCTTTTCAGGATGCTTGAGAATATTTTGAATCACAAACATCTCTTGAACACAGAGAGAATCAAAGAAAAATGTCTGATATGGTAACAGACAATTTTTGACAAAATGGACATACAGTTATAGAGGCTCCTACTTGAATCGGAAAAACCTATGCTTATATGGTTTCAGCTATTTTTCATGCAAAACAAACAGGTGAACAGGTATATATTGCTACAAAGACAAAACAATTACAGGATCAACTCTCTCTCGAAGATACAAAATTTCTTCGTGAGTCTGGCTTAAATTTTTCATTCTCAAAATTAAAATGAAAAAGAAATTACATCAGCATGTATGAATTCTTTCGTGCCATGGAAATAGGAGATTTTTCATACCCACACTGTTCATTTTTATCAAAGATTCTCGTTTGGTTATTTCGTACAAAAACATGAGAAACAGATGAAATAGGATATTATGGACAGGAAATCAAGTATCTTCGACCACTTACAGCCGAAGACCCTTTTATTCTTACCGATAGAAATCCATATAAAGACTATGAATATTTGTATCATGCGCGTAATAGAGCTGAGAAAAGTGATATTGTCATTGTAAATCACTCACTCTTATTTACCGAGCTAAAAAATGACTTTTCTATTTTAGCTCGACCCAAACATATTATATTTGATGAAGCCCATAATATTGAAGAAAGTATTACGGAGGCTCTTCGAACAAAGGTCAGTTTGAAGTATATATCAGATATTTTTGATGTTATTCAAAATAAGCACGAAAAAAATACCCTCCCTACCATTGAATTTTTAAAAATACGAGATTCATATGAACATCAAGTATCTTATATTTTTGAAGAACTCTCTTCATATCTTCATAGCCATGTAGATGCCTCAGCACCATATCAAACCTGTCTTTTAAAAAATGAATTTTATGAGTGAGCCTCTTTTATTTCATTGCAAAATAAATTTTCTACTCTCCATCAAGAGCTCCTCTCATATCTAAAAAAAGATAAAAAAAATATCTTCTCTCAAGATATACTTTTTTTACAAGAGTTATATGAGACGATACAGATATTTTTTGATGCACAAGCAAATGAATATATAAAAATACTGGCTCAAAATGAATATGAGTGATTTTATATCGAATATACTCTTCTGCATCCTTGAGATTATTTAAAAAAGCACTTATGGTCTCTCACTCAAACCATCATACTGACCTCTGCAACACTTGATATTGGAGATGACTTTGCTTATATAAAAAATATGCTTTGCTTAGAGAGTTTCTCTTTTCATCGCTTTGAAACCGACTTTGATTACCACTCTCAGGCTACCGTTTTTTTGGTGGACGGATTAGGAAGTATTAAAAATAACTCCGGACAAATTATTGACTTTTTACATCATCTCTATCGACAAATTTGAGGAAGAGCTTTGACTTTACTCACGAGCTTTTCTATGATTCGAAAAATTTATACTAGCTTATGCCTCTCTCTTCAACAAGAAAATATTCAACTCTATGCTCAGTCTATTTGATGAAGTAAACAAAAACTGATTCATAATTTCCTCAAACAACCATCATCATCTTTGCTTTTAGGAACCAGTAGTTTTTGGGAATGAATTAATATTTCTGGAGATGCTCTCCAGTACCTAATTATTCATAAATTTCCTTTTCCAGTTCCTACTGATCCTCTTTTTATAGCTCGATCAAGCCTGTTTGAAAATTCATTTGAGCAGTATGCTATCCCAAAAGCTATTATAAAAATGAAACAGTGATTTGGACGTTTAATACGATCAAAATCCGATACTTGAGTGGTAATTATTTTGGATGATCGTATTTTTTCCACCCGATGGTGAGCTCGATTTTTGAAGTCATTTCCAGACCAAGTTCGTATCAAAAAAACATCTTCATCTGCACTCTTACAGCTTCTGGAAAAAATATAACAAATATCTTTTTTTAAGAGTAAAGTCAAATATATAGCACTCTTATAAAGAGTATGATATGATAGAGAGGATTATATGATAATGCCTTTCTTTATGGCTGATACAAAACAAAAATCTGACTCTGGAACAACACAAAAAGAAACATTTTCCTCACAAAATATTTTTGATGAATTTGCTCAAACTCCAGAAATAGAGGAACAAATAAAAGAAACAAACAAAGATATGTATTATTACTTTCAAAAAATTATTACTTGTCTTCAAGTTTTTGTTCTTTTGAGTCTTTGTGTATTTGTTCTCTTAGCAGGATATATTACTCTGCAAAAAAATGAAGCACTGAAACAGTCTTCTCTGTTAGACCCATTATGTATGCTGTTTGTTTCTGATATCCCTCAGGAATGACTGTGTTCTTCTATTTCTTTTCTTCATGATGATTATAAAAATAAATTGCATCATACACTCAATAATCAAACAAAAAAAATTCTTGATGTAGTTGATTTGGTATATCAAGTGGAGAATTTTCATAATACACGACCGGTAGTATTTTTGTCTGATACCGCGAATAATAAGCTTCCTGTTATTGATATGCTGAGTGATTTTGATACTTTGAAACAAAATTTTGATCGAGTCGAAAAAAACAAAATTCGATGCTACAATATAGAAATAAGTGATGGACCTATTCTTCAAATGACCTGTGATGCATATTCTGCTGGATTTGAAACAGGAATTAAATGATTTGATGCAGAACAACCCAATGCTCAATGAACTTCTCTCTCGATTGCTAATAGTTTCTTGAATTATATTGAAAAAAAATCTCAAAAATTCTCTCTCATTGACAAACAAAAAGTATTTTCTACTCAAAAAGTTATCGGAGATCAAACAGGATATACTTTGAAAACCAGTTTTTCGCTCCAATTGAAATATAAAAATGCAACATTATCTCTTTAATTCATTCCTATGCAACAAGAAAACAAAAAACAAAAAAACATTCTTCTTTCTCTTCTTTTCTACGGTTTTACGAGTCTCATTTGTATCGTTGTTTTTTTCTCATTTTTCTTTCCTCAACTACGAGCTATTGAACTTTTAAAGTCAGAGGCAAAAACTATGTATCATACTTTGAATACTACTCTCTCTCAATGAATGGACTTCTCTACCTTTAAATCAGAAGCAAATCAGTTCACTCAAACTCCTTATCAGGCACAGCTTTTAAAAAACATGTCTGCACAACTCTATAATAGTGTTTTTGTGAACACAGGTTCTTTAGGATATGATGCTTTTCTTGATACACTCAAAGATAATTTTGTACTCAATTCAAGTAGCACAAATGAACAAAAAGAACTCGTGAATACCCTCCTTCCTATTTATGGATGAGAAGACGATAACCCATTTGTACTTACCGACTATAAATTTATTAATTATATTGAATCAATACTCGAAACCTTTGATCTTGAATATGAATGATTGATTGGAATCCAGTCTCCACAACTCGTCGAAGCATTTTCCTCTCAAAACAGTAAAAATGCCCTTGAAACCAGTATATTTGCTCTTCCAATTGATTTGAATATTCGTGGTTCAAAGAGAGCTATGCTTGATTTCTTTCATTATATTGAACATGCTGGAAATACATATCTAGAAGATTGAAATATTTCCCTACACCGTGATGATGTCCTTTCTCGATGAGTACTTCCAGTTGTACTTAAGTGACAAACACTTTCCCGAAGCTATAATATATACAAAAACCAAATACTTGATATTGCAAAAATATCTATGAAAGACTATATTGACTCTTCTCTCGTTCAAAGAGAAGAACAAAGCTTTGTCGACTTTATTAAAGCAACTCGTTGAAGTGAGGCCTTTGAAACGGAAATCACACTTCACTTTTATGTACAATGAGTTCCACAATATAAAATTGAACATCATATTACTACTACCATTCAACAATACCAAAAACTCAAAAAACAACTTGAGTCTCTCCGAAAAAAATCTGATATTGACCCTGCTACCAAGGTTCACATCGAAACGAATTACAACTATCTAAAATCAATCCAAACTGACATAACTACTCTCCAGTCAAATATGAAGAAAAAAATACGTCTTCAAGATATGTATGTAAATTCACAACAATACGAAAGTTCATTTGAGCGTATTGCTGAACAATTTAATATTGCACTCTAATATAACTACCCCTATGAAATATAAAGAAGTCATTGATATTCTGAAAGACAGTGTCTATAAATGAGACGATATCCAAAAGGTATGTGACTATATTATTCTGTGAGCTGTTTTGTGAGATTCATCTGATATTCATATCGAACCACTCAGTTCGTATGTACGACTCAGATATCGACTCGATGGAGAATTGAGAGAAATTTTAGAGTACCAAAAATTCCTTCATCAGTGAGTTGTCGCTCGTTTCAAGATCCTTTCTGATCTCAAAATTGACGAATCTCGAATTCCTCAGGATGGACGAATCAGTAAAACTATTGAAGGAAAATCTCTTGATCTTCGGGTTTCTACTCTTCCTACGGTCCATGGAGAAAAAATCGTAATGCGTATTGTAGACAAGAGTAAAAAGATTCCAGACTTTCATCATCTTGGAATCGAAGGAAATAATCTCAAAATTATTCAAAAAGCATTGAGCTTGCCAAATGGAGTTATCTTAACCTCTGGTCCAACTGGATCGGGTAAATCAACCACACTCTATTCTGCCTTGACCCTGCTGAATAAAATAAATGTAAACATTATGACACTAGAAGATCCAGTAGAAAATCAGGTAGACGGAGTGAGTCAATCCCAGGTAAAACCGGATATTGGCTATAGCTTTGCTTCAGGTCTCAGAACAGCACTCAGACAGGATCCAGATATTATTATGGTAGGAGAAATGCGAGACAAAGAAACGGTTGATATTGCTATCGAAGCTTCTTTGACAGGACATTTGGTATTGTCTACTATTCATACCAATAATGCTTCAGAAACCATTACCAGACTTCTTAATATGGGAGTTCAGCCATTTCTTCTCCCTGCTTCTATTAATGCTATTGTGGCTCAAAGGTTAGTAAAAAGACTCTGTTCTTGCAAGAAGAAAATGAATATGAAAAATGTAGCTCCTCATATGCTCAAGGATATCAAACAAGCACTTCAAAAAACTTCAAAGCAAGAACTCTCTGAAAGAGTATGAGAAGCGATGAATAATCCTGTTTTTTATGAACCAGGATGATGTGAATTATGTGAAAATACTGGATACAAAGGACGAGTTGGACTCTATGAAGTACTCGAAATTACTCCTGGAGTAAAAGAAATGATTCTCGAATGAAATTCTGCCTATAATATTAACCGGAAAGCTATTGAGGATGGAATGATATCTCTGGAACAAGATGGTATTATGAAAGCCCTCAAATGAGAAACTTCCCTCGAAGAAGTCTATCGAGTTGCCAAGACACAATGAAGTTAGTTTAGTTTTTTATACCCCTCACTATGAGTAGCTATACTCCATGATCTGACCAAAATGTCCAAGGACAAAATACATGAGGAATATTAGGTACTATAAACGAATACCTTCTTTCTATTCAAACGGTAAAAACAAAAGATAAGGTTATTTTTTACCGACTTTTGTCTACCATGACCAATGCATGAATGACTCTTCTGAAAGGGATAGAAGTACTCCATAAACAAGAAAAAAATGAAGTTCTCAAAAAGATTCTTGCAGATATTCATGTAAATCTCAAAGAATGAAAGAGTTTTTGTGAATGTCTTGAACCGTGGAGTAATTCTTTCTCGGAGGCAGAACGAGGTGTGATCAGATCATGAGAAACCACCGGACGACTCAATGAAGTACTGCTTGATCTCGCTGATCAAATAGAAAAACTCGATTCTATATCAGGAAAAATTAAATCCGCTATGATCTATCCAGCCTGTATCGTATTGGTGGTATGTTGAGTAGTCGCTGTTATGATGATAAAAGTAGTTCCGAATCTCCTTGAGATATTTGATGACAAATCAGCGCTTCCTCCTTCTACACAAGTTCTCATTCAGCTCTCAAATCTTTTTACTCAGTATTGGTTTCTTGGTATTATACTAGCTATTCTTGCTTATATTGGTGTGACTCTTTGGAGAAAAACTCCAGATGGACATTATCTCTATGATAGCTTTGTCTTAAAAATACCTGTATTTTGAGGAATTAATAGAAAACTCATTCTTTCAAAATTTTCTCGTGTCCTTGCTGGCCTTCTTGCTTCATGAGTTTCTTTTGTAGAAGCTCTAAAAATCACATCAGAAGCAGTATGAAACGAAGTATACAAGCAACGAATACTTCTCATGAGTGAAGATGTAAAGCAGGGGATAAAAATATTTGAATCTCTCGATTGAGATCCACTTTTCCCAGAAATGATGGTACAGATGATACAAGTATGAGAACAAACAGCAAAGCTCGATCAAACAGTTGTAAAAGTGGCTGACTTTTATGACGAAGAAATAGATAATACTGTACTCGTTCTTAATAAGCTTCTTGAACCTTTCATTATCGTATTTCTCGCAGTAGTAGTATGATTTATAGCGATTGCTATTATGCAACCAATTATGGGACTGGCTGATACTATCAGTCAAGGTTAACAGATTTTCAATCTCACTCAAGGTGCCCAATAGGTTTGGGCACTTTTTTACTTGATAAAAAAGGGAAAAATCTATGGTATATTGATCCTGTTTTTACATTTATTTTCTGTATAATATTTTTTCTATACAATCATCAAGTTTTCGAAAACACATTTATTACCATAGGAGAATAATATGGTTGTAACATCTAAATATAAGTATATGTTTGTATCTTTTGTAGTTATTTTAGGAGTTATTGGCTTTTCTACACTATTTTTTGATGATGCCTCAGTAGTTCCTCAAGTTTCTGATACCTCAGAAGCTTCTTTAAATACTGTTGAAACTTCTGTGCAAACACAGAAGCAAATGCTTCCTGTTGTAAAAATTGACAGAGGTACTACAAATATTCATCAACCTGAGCAAACACAACTCATTGATCCAGAGCAATATGCAAATATGCCAAAGGTTCAAATAGAAATCCCAGACCATCGTTTCATTGAAGATCCACTTGAGAGTTTAGTGCGATCTGCTCCAGACTTTCATAGAGAACTGAAAGAAAGATATGGACCAGAAATTTTTGAGGATGAAGACCTAGGAGATTTGGAATATTATTTTGATCTTACCGATGAGCAGCACAAAGAAATAGCATTGAATTATACTCCTAATTACAATCCTTATAGGGAGAATAGTGATTATATAATTCGATCAGATTTATTTATTCCAGCCTACTTAGAACCTGTTAATGATGAAGCTATTTTTGCACCAGCATTAGATGGATATAGAGCTGATAAGATGCTTCTTTCTATTTATAGCGGTCTGACAGAATATGATATTTCAGATATTGCTCATCAAATTCAATCGAGTATTGGATATCCGATTACTGTTATAGATATTTCAGAGATTAATAATATTAATAATATATTAGAGTTAAGCTATTTAGAAATTATTATTCATTATCCCCAATTACCTACATCACAAGAGACAGAACATGTAAAAAAACAAATACAAAATATTTCATACATTCAGGAGGTTATTTTTGAACAAGATATTCTTCCAGAATACTGGCAAGCAAAATACTATAATTTTCAGACTGAACTGCAATTTCGCTAAACAAAAACACAAACAGAGGAACGATAAATGAAATTATTACCATATGTATTATGTGGAGCACTTTTTTCTTCTCATGCATATAGTCTTGGAGAAGAAGGAAATGATTATCAAAACTTTTTAGATGGAGGGAGTAGGTATCTGCAAGATATTGGAGTAGATAGTAGTGACTCGAGTGCAAAAACAGTACATAACAATCACTATTACTATTATAATTCTCCTGCAATTTTTGCAGTTATAGATTCAGGGGTCTACTCATATCACAAAGATCTGACCTATGTTCGTGATATGTCAGGAAAGCGACATACACATGGAACAACGGTGAGTGCTATCGTTGGTGCTACTAGTAATACCATAGGATACCGAGGTATTGTGAAACCACGTCGTCTTTATAGTATACTTGATAACCATAGAGGTTCATCAGTGAAGCAAAAGTCTGATATGGTAAAAAAAGTCTGTCATCTACTAGATATAGTAAACATGTCTTTTTTGCTCTCATTTGAAACTTCATATAAAAAAACAAAGGAAAATTTTGATTTTGAAAGCCATGTTCAGAGCCTGTCTCGATTCCGAACTGCCTTTGAATCATGTCCGACAACTTTGTTTGTATTAGCAGCAGGAAACTCTGATGTAGATGCACAGAAAGAGAATGGAGGCATTCATTATCGTTATGATTCTGCTACAGATTCAATTGTATATGATCCTTTAGATAATGTGATTGTGGTAGGAGCTCATAGAAATACCTCTCGACCGACTCAGAACTATGGGAAGAGTGTGGATATCTATGCCCCAGAAAATGTAGCGGCAGCTTATAAGTATAGCTCAAGCTATAAGAGTAATCAACTGGGTACCAGTTTTTCTGCTCCTCAAGTGACCGGAGTTGCTGGACTTCTTTGTAAGATGCCCTCACTCTGTAATGATCCAGAAAAGATGAAGGAATACATCTTAGACAAAGCTGACTTAGAAACACTTGTAGACTCAGAGGGACATGCCCGTCCTTTACTGCATGCTTATAAGATTGTAGATAAAGTTGACTTGGATTTTAGACGAACGAATATATAAATTTTCTACTTAATTTTACCTGACTTGGAAGAGTCAGGTATTTTTTCTATATTTCTTATGTGAAGATAGTGTGAAAAACATACTCCAGTATTTGACTTTCTCTTTATAAATCAGTAGAATGCAGCTCGATTTATTTTTGGTCATTAACATGCCTTGAAAATAAACACTTTT
>JAKVBB010000022.1:0-4318 GCA_022448215.1 Candidatus Altimarinota bacterium
TTTAAAATATAATCCAACTCCGAACCGATACTTGGGTAGAATCAAATTCCTCCCAAGTTGAGGTGTTTTAAAAATAGTAATCCAATTCCGCTCCAATACTTGGGTAGAATCCAATTCCTCCCAAGTGGAGATGTTTTAAAATATAATATTGCTTTATCAGATTCAAATAGGAGAAAAGTAGAACAAGTAGCTCAAGCACTCAATATGAAACTCAAAGAAAAATCTCAAGGAAATAACGCTCAATATGAACTTTCTCGATCCAAACTCCAAAAAAATCTAGAACAAATTATTCAAAAACAAACCAAATCAAAAAATAAAAATATTTTAAAATACCTTAAATTAAAACTGTAATAACTATAAAAATACATATTGTCAATATATGTATTTTTATTTTTGTCAAATATTGTGGCATAATATATCTGTCGAAGAAACATAGTATAAGTTATCTTTCTCCCGCATTGCGAGAGAAATGAAAAAATGTTTTTCACAGATTACCATTATTTTCTTCCCTTTAAGAAAGGGAAGTACCCGAAACGGAGTGGAGGGGGATGGGATTTTAAAAAATAAAAACAAAAATATGATCCGTTTATTTCTCATGATTGGAATACTTCTCTCAAGTAGTTTCTCTTTTTTGCTGTCTAGTGTATACGCAGAAGAAAGATATTTTGTGGTAACAGCCTATTATTCACCACTTCCAGATCAAAAGTATTATCTCAAAGGAAACTATGAGGCTGAAATTAGACTCAATGGTCGATGAATAGCTGGAGCATCAGGGAAATGAGTATTCCCATGAATGCTCGCTGCACCAAAGAATTATAAATTTGGTACAAAAATATATCTTGAATGACTCGGTATCGGTTCAGTACAAGATAGATGATGAGCCATTGTAAATGCAGGGAAGAGGGGATATGAACACGATCGAATTGATGTATGGATGGGATATGGGGATGAGTGACTCGCACGAGCTCTTTCATGGGGAAAAAGAAAAGTAAAATGAGATATTGCTCCATCGCATTCTCCGACAAATATTAATATTGAAAATGTGAAAATTTTTGAAAATGCTTTAAAAAGTGCAAAACCAAATACAGCACTTCCACCAGAGCCAAAAAAAATAACTGTTTTTGATGCTCCACTTAGTACTGATACTTCAAAACAAGCATTTGAGGAAATAGTGCGAACACTTTGATTGTATGAATCAGATGAAAAGCTGACAGAAAAAACAATGATTGATATTATTTATGAATATCAAGTAAATAAATGACTTCTTGATTCTCCCTACAGCCCATGAGCAGGATATTTTGGTCCAAAAACACGAGCAATCTTTAAAAATGATTATGAATTGTACCTAGAAGAAGCCCAAAGAAAAGAAGAACAAGCAGCACTTCTTGCTTCACTTCAAAAAGAATCCCTCAAACAAGCAGAACAAACCATTTCTGCTCTTGGAGTACCTCAATTTGGTGAAGTTTCTCCACAGGTTCGTAACCTCCAACGAGAACTCGCAGAACTTGGATATTTTACACACAAAGATACAGCTATTTTTGGTGATATTACTAAACAAAGTATTATTGCCTACCAGATGGATAAAAACATTATTTCTTCTGAAGATCAAAAGTGAGCTGGAGTATTTGGTCCAAAAACCAGAGAACAACTTCAAAATGATATAGCAGAAAAAATCTTTCAAGTACTCGTAAAGCAAGAACCAGAATTAGCGGATTTGGATAGTGAGAAGAATGTATAGTTTTAATCCCACCCTCCTCCACTCCGTTTCGGAGACCTCCCTTTTTTAAAGGGAGGAAAAATAAGAAAAATAATATTTTTTATATTCTTCCCTTCATTGAAGGGAAGTACCCGAGGTACGAGGGGGATGGGATGCATGTTCTTGCACTCTTGTAAAAAAGTTATAGAATCATAGTAATATCTATAACTTTTTAAAAACCTACTATGAATTCAATAGGAATAGTAATTGGCCGTATGCAACCAGTTCATATATGACACAAAAAACTCATTGATACTGCTCTTACAGAACAATGAATCTGTTTATTACTCCTCTGATGAACGCAGGAAGATATGGTTGATGAGATGAATCCTTATACCTTTGAGCAAAGAGATATGATGCTCCAATCTCTCTATCCAGATAGTAGTTTGATGATAGATTATATTTATGATACTCCTACAGATAAGCAGTGGATTGAAAATATAAAC
Organism: Candidatus Altimarinota bacterium; assembly: GCA_022448215.1. Classification (GTDB taxonomy): domain Bacteria; phylum Patescibacteriota; class Gracilibacteria; order BD1-5; family UBA6164; genus JAKVBB01. The sequence goes on from JAKVBB010000022.1 coordinate 2,203, forward strand.
GATCAGATTTTTAGACTAGGAATGTTTGAAAGTGTGACTTTTTACTGTGGTGATACAAAAAATGATTCTGCCATACAAGCCATTAAAAAATATCAAAATATACTTGATGTTGAAGAGATCATTTTTAGGGAAATCGATAGAAGTCAGGTAACTATTTCTCATAACGATGAACAAATACTAGTATCAGCTACGAGAGTACGGGAAGCTCTCATTAACAAAGACAATGAACTGGTACAAAAAATGCTTCCAGAAGAGGTGTATAATTTAATCTCATAAAATCCCCCCTAGCCCCCCTTTAATAAAGGGAAGATGTCCGAAGGACAGAGGGGATTATGAACTCCCTATCTCCAATAGATCTTATTTCCATCTTTTTTCAATTTTAACTGACGAATTTCTTTGATCGTTTTGTTATTCTTTCCATCGATAAATTTAAGAACTTCTGCAATATTACTTTCAGATAAACCAATCGTTGAATGATTATTTGAAACATAATATATATATCTGATCACTTCTTTTTGTAAAAATCATGAAAGTCATTTAAAATCTGGAATTTCAAAATATTGTTTTCTTTTGGAGCTCCCCTCTCCCAGTGGGAGAGGGGTTGGGGGTGAGGGCTGTTCTTGAGAGGGCTGGGGGGTAAGGTTCAAAAATCTCTCCACCTCACCATCAATATATGCTTGCATATTTTCAAAATATCACATTAAGTTCTGCATATTTTTTCTATATTCTGGTTTTACTTCTTCACATTTCGGAAGAATAGTATTTCTGATTTTATTTCTTGTATGGATATTGTGATGATTCGTCTCATCAATTTTGTATTCTAAATTATGAGTATCTAAATATGAGAGAATCTCTTTTTTTTCAGTATGTAAGAGTGGTCTGAGGATTCAACCATGACACTCTTTCATATTCGTCAGGCCAGAGAGCTTACTTCCTCTGAGCATATGAAAGAAAAAAGTTTCTATTTTATCGTCTAAATGATGAGCAGTAATAACATATTTTGTATGATAGATATTCATAAGAGCATCAAAAAATTGATACCTCTTTTCTCTTGCTAGCTCTTCAAAACTTTTACTTGGATAGAGTGCCTGAATCTTTTCGAAATCGCACTCAGCACTTTCAAAGGCAAATCATTTCTGCTTTGCAAGATTTTCTAAAAAAGCTTCTTCATCATCAGTTTCTGGACGGGTTTTATGATTAAAATATCCTACTACGAGATTTTTTGCAAAACTGGTTTCTAGAATTTGATAGAGAATATACATCGAATCTGGTCATGCTGAACATCCCAAAAGAATAGTATCATCTGAGTTATAGTATTTTTCAAGAAATGTTTGCATATGTACAGACATTTTTTTTAGAGTGTTTTGTTATATTCTTTTAAAAACGAGATAAAATCATCATCTGGTGCGAGTTTGTTGAGTATTTCTTTTCCACACTTTTCACATTTATGCACGATCATATTTCATTTATTTTTTCGGTACTCAACTCATACTGGTTTCATGAGCCCATGACAATCAGAGGCACGATCTCCTGGAAAGTCCTTATCGAGATGTTTTGAATAGAGACATACTGGGCAATGGTTTCTCGCAGATCCATCTGGATGTTTTTCTACTACTACTCAGCATTTTTCACACTCAAATGTCTCATTTTTCATTATAAATCACATAGACTATATCTTATCAATAAGATCAGTAATATAGGTGTCTTTTGCTGTAATTGTATTTCCAGCATCGTGAGTAGTACTACTTATTTTTACGTATTTATAATCAAAGAGTAATATATCTGGATGATGATTTACAGTTTCAGATATATTTGCTACTTTGTTGATAAATTTTATAGCATCATCGTAGGTATTAAATTCAAATATTTTTTCTAGACGGTTATCATTTTCTATAAATGTCATGACTTATTTTTGTAAAATATAAAATATGATTCATATAACAGAACTCATCATACCAATGAGCCAGAGTCGAAACACTACATTTTCTTCACTCCATCCAATAGCTTCTAGATGATGATGAAATGGTGCAATACGAAATATCTTTTTCCCGTTTCTGAGTTTTTTTGAAGAGAGCTGTAATATAACACTCAGCGTTTCAAAAATAAAAATAAAACC
>JAKVBB010000022.1:4328-12053 GCA_022448215.1 Candidatus Altimarinota bacterium
GGAGAAGTGCCATGATTCATAGATTTGCTCACAAAGCGAGACTTCATACATCTCACATATATATTTTTGCTGGCTTTACATTAAACCAGAGAAATGCTACCAAGGCTCCTACAATACTCATACACAGAGCTGAAAGAAGAAACATTCCTTTATCATAGGTAATGTAGGTATAGATACTATAGCAGAATAAAAGTAATCCACCAGCAAGGCCATCCAGTCCATCCGTAATATTTACACTATTTGAGGTTGCCAGCACCATAAATATAAAGAGTGGAATAAAATATATTCCCAGAGCTATATCTGATCCAAAAGGATTATCCAGAGTACGAACGAATGCTCCGGTACTATCTACCACATTCCAACCCAATTTATAATAAAACCAAAAAGCTCAAATAATCGCAAAGAGAGTCAGTCCGATTATTTTTACCCTTGCTGAGAGTCATTTTGTCTTTCAGATTCATTTAGCATTAAGATAATCATCTATGAGTCATAGGAAACCAATAGTAGCAAGCGTAAAGAGACTCAGATATGTTTCTTGTTGATTGAGAAGTGAATGGTTTGTGAAATCAAATAATTGAAGTACCAGACTCAATCATACCATAATAAAGACCGTTCCAATAATGACCACTCAACCCATACTTGGAGTTCATGTTTTTTTCTTGTGGAGTTTTGCAAATTCAGTTGCTTTTCCTATGGTAGCATCTTCTCTGATTTGTTTCCCGAGTTTGAGCTTGTGTATCATTTCGAGAAAAAGAGGAAAAAAAGAGAATCCAACGATAAAAGTGGCAATTCCAAAAGAAAAAATTTCAATAAGATTATTATTCATAAGAGAGAGAAAAAAATATTACTCTTCAATGTAGTTATGTTATAGCTTTTGTAAAGCTTTTATTTGCTTTTTTGAGAAAGGATATATAATAGAAATATCTTATTTGTAAATACATGTTTTCATGCAACTCGTACAAGTTATCATTGTCGAAAACTCTCAAATCCTCGATGCTTTTAAAAATACTTTTGAATTAGCAAAAGTAGAACAAAAAGATGAATACACTCTCTTTGAGGGGAAAAAAGTCTCTCAAGATAAAGAGATGAAGTATCTGTTTTTATTTGCATCTGACTACAAAAAAGCATTAAAATATCTTTGAGATCACTATGATGTTTTTAAAGTTGTTATAGCAGGACAGGCAAGTAATCTGTGAAATATTGATATTAAAAATACTGATGTTGTTATACCAAACTCATTTATTTCGACTGAAGGGAAGGGTACATTTTTTCTAGATTATGCAATAGGGGAGAGTTACGACCTGGAAAAATTTCAAGTTATTCTAAATGGTATTTGTGCAACAGGAGATATTCCAAAAGACGAAGATGAAAACTTTTATGCAGATATCAGTGATGAAAGTGTATTTTCAATTTTGAAAGCTATAGAGAAGCAATGATTTCTCAAACAAACCGTTGTAGTAAAGCAAGTATGTGAAAGTTCAGATGATAGTTTGGATAATCTAGCAAATATTACTGATTTTATAGTTTCTTAGTAAAATTTTATGTCAAATATTACTTCAATTTATACAAAAAAACCTTTAACAGAAGAGGAAATTGATGATGTATTATCTCAGCAAAGATTCCAAGAACTAAAAGACAATGCAGAAAAATTCATCCGTTGAATTGACTATTCACCTGAATATATTTGCTCTCTTACTTGTGATGATGTTATCAAAATATTAGAGGGGAATAATAATCGATCTACTAACATAAATGATTTTCGTTTTCAATAATTATTTGCAAAAAAAATCTTAATTGTGTATTATTTAATTGAAAGGAAAAAATAAGAGGAGTATTAAAAGGAGATTTTAATACTTATTTTTTTCAAAGTGAGCAATATTGTATGTCTTGATACTTTTAGAAATTCTTTAGAGAACAAAAATCCCACAGGAGCTATCGATGAATACTTAGAGAACAAAAATCCCACAGGAGCTATCGATGAATACTTAGAAAATATACCACCTGATTATATTGCTGAGAACGATACTAAAGTTGAATTTTTGGTAAATAATGAAGTTTCAGAATATTATAGAGTAAGTTTTTGGTTTCTTCTCATATCTCTTTTTAGAGATCATGAAAAAATAGATGATATTCTTGATGGAATGAAAGATTTTATGACTTCTATAGATAAAGATATAAAGAATAAAGTATATAGCTGATCAAATATAAATCTTTCCGGAGTTTTTTATTCTTGTGATTACCGATTAAAAAGTATAAAAAATTTCAAAACAAAATATAATAAGCTGTCAAAAAAATATATTATGGATGGACTCTCATATCTTTATGATAAGGGTGTTTTTAGAATACCTAGTCACGTATGTTTTGAAGACTATTTAGCTCAGAAACATAAAGAAATTTTTGAAAAGAAAAGACATAAAGTCCCAGCTTATAAAAAGAATGTACATAGTATCCCTAATACCTCTCAGTAAATATATTTTCTTCACTCACTCACATATCAGTGAGTTTTTTTATGACTCAGTCTATCATTCCAGGAGCTCCACAGATATAGTATTCTTTGAAATTATTTACTATATCTTCAGTAATTCCATCAGTGGTATATCCATGTTTATAATGGCTATCTTCTTCTCGAGAAAGATAAACATCATAGGTGAAATTTGGATTTGATGTACTTATTTTATCAAGTTCCTGAGTATAAAATATATCTTCCTGGGTTCGTATTCCAAAGAGTAAATGAAGTGTACCAGATTGACCAGACTCAGTCGCTCCAAGTATTTGATTATAGAGTGGTACCAGACCTGTCCCTGTTCCTATAAAGAGTTTATTATTATTGTTCTGGGTGAGTACAAAATGCCCAGATGGTCATACGGCTTTGAATTCATCTCAAATATTGCTATCACACAGAGCCATACTTCCTCATCTTCCTCAGTTTTCTTCTGACCATCGTTTAATGAGTAGAACTATTTCATCTTCTCATTTGATTTCGGCAATAGAATAGGCTCGACCACCTATCTCTGGAAGTAAAAAGGTAATAAATTGACCAGATTCCATAGTGATAGTATGAGGAGCTTTGAATACGAGTTCGAAGACATCAGGAGTGAGTTTGTTTTTTTGTGAGAGGGTGTAGAGTGTGAGAGACATAAAATATATTTAATAATTACAGATATTCACATAGTATTGATTTTTCTAAAAATGCAAAAGGAGTGGATTTATCCACTCCTTTGACAAAATGACTATCGTCGACACTTCTCTCTTCTTGCTGCTTTTTGATTATCACCAAGGAATCTATTGCTTCTTCTTAGTTCTTCATCAGCAGCTTTTTTTCGCTGTAAGCCGATGTGGTTTCCTGCACGACCTTGTTGAGTCAATGCGTGACAAAGTAATTTATTATTTTCATAAGAATCAGTCATTTCTTATTTTCTCCTAATAATTTTCTTTAAAAAAGTCTTCTTTTTTCACCATACGTTACCCCTGTATAGCTACCTAGTAGTATATCATAACTGTTCATAAGTCAAGTAAAAATGTAAAAAACTCCCCCTAACCCCCTCAATCGAGGGGGAATAAGTAAGAATGACTTGTATTTCTGACACTCTTACTTACAATCGTATCAATACAATTACTTAACAAAAATAGATGAAAAAAACCGTTTATTTACTGGATGGAAATAACTTTATTTACCGAATGTTTTTTGCACTTCCAGAGTTTTCAACCAAATCTGGAAAAATAGTAAATGCTACTTTTTGAATGGCAAAATTCTTTGTAAATAGTCTTGCGGGGTATAATCCCGATTATGTGTTTTTTGTAAAAGATGCCAAAGGAAAAAATTTCAGACATGAGATATTTGAAGACTATAAAGCAACTCGGGAGCGAATGCCAGACAATCTCAGAGTTCAGATTGCTGATATAGAAGATATGATCGATCGAATGTGAATCGGAAAAATAGAAAGAGAATGATACGAAGCTGATGATCTAATAGGAACTCTTGCTAGCAAACTGGGACAATCATGAGACTACCAAGTAGTGATTCTTAGCTGAGATAAGGATCTGTATTCACTCGTGTGAGAAAACGTAAAAATCTACGATACAATGAAGCAACGACTCTATGGTCCAGAAGAAACAAAAGATAAATATGGTATTGAATCAAATATGATTATAGATTATCTGGCAATCATGTGAGATTCAGCTGATAATATACCGTGAATTGCATGATTTGGACCCAAAAAAGCCGTGACACTGATTAATTCACTTGGAAGTGTAGAAGACATCTATAAAACAGTGGATGAAGTAGAAAATAAGAACATCGATCCCAGACAAGAATTTGCCTATGATCCAGACCTCATGAAGCTCTTTAATGGAAAAACCTATGAAAAACTCAGAGAGGGAAGAGAGTCAGCCTTTCTCTCAAAAAAACTTGCCACTATTGCCTGTGATATAGAACTCTCAGGTTTTGATATAAATAGCTATATATTTGAATCAAGTTCACTTTTAAATGATTCTGTACAAGAGCTCTTTGAAGAACTCGAGTTTCATTCTCTGCTTCCAGAAAAAACAGTTCAGAAAAATACTTGGAAAGATAGGAGTATAGATGTACAGACTATCACCACTGATGCAGATCTGGAAAAACTGAAACAAAAAATTTCAGAATATGACACCGTAATTCTTGATACCGAAACAACTTCACTTGATATTATTGATGCAGATTTGGTAGGAGTGAGTGTATATTTGGACGATAAAAATGTATATTACATAAATAGACTTCATGAATGAAATCATGTTTCAGATAATATACTCCAAGATTTTCTCAGCTGACTTTTAGATGCAGACCTTACACTCGTAGGACATAATATTAAATATGATCTACAAATTATTCAAAGATTCCTTGAATGAAAACCAGTTTCAAATATACTGAGTGATGACTCTCAAATGAGTTTTTGAATGTAATATTTTTTAAGATTTTTAGACACATTATGTTTATACGAATACTCTTATTTCTTGCAACAAACCTAGCCGTTATTGTTCTTTTAAATATCATACTATTTTGAGTAGAACAATACCTTGGATATCCACTCCAATGATATGCCTATCTGATGACCGTTGCAGTGATATTTGGTTTTTCTGGATCATTTATCTCGCTTTTTATTTCTAAGTGGATGGCTAAAAAAGCTTATAAAATACAGCTTTTTAATTTAGAAAATCTCTCTACACTTTCTCCGAAAGAAAGACTCGTATATGATACTGTATCAGATCTAGCAGAAAGAAATCATATAAAAATACCAGAAGTATGAATCTATACTTCAAAAGATCCAAATGCCTTTGCAACTGGCCCAGGTAAGAATAACTCTCTGGTTGCTGTATCCAGTGGGTTACTCGAATCTATGGACAATGATGCTATTGAGTGAGTTGTTGCTCATGAAATGGCTCATATTCTCAATGGAGATATGGTCACTATGACACTCTTACAATGAGTGATTAACACCTTTGTTATATTTATTTCTCGTGTTATTGGTCAAATTGTAGCGAGTCGAGTGGATGAAAAGGCTTCTGGTATGGTATATATTTTAGTTTCTATCGTACTCGAAATTATTTTTGGAATATTAGCTTCGATGATTGTCATGAAATTTTCTCGGTATAGAGAATTTAGAGCTGATGAATGATCCGCACGATTTGTTGGGAAAAATAAGATGATTAAAGCCCTCCAAGCACTTCAAAAGATGCAAGAAAAAGCCCCGAAAGATAGTGGAAAATTTGCTACGATGCAAATATCTACCCGATGAAAATCTGGATTTAAAAAACTCTTTTCTTCTCATCCGGATCTCTCTGATCGAATTCGAAATATCGAAGACCTTATTATTACTTAATTTTTTGTATTATGAAAAAAATACTTTCAGCTACTCTTATTCTTAGCTCTCTTTTTACATTTGGTGTTTCTGGATATAGTTCAGATATGCTCGATGCAGCAAATAGCTTGGCAGAAAGATGAATTATTAATGATAAATCAAATAATCCATCAGCATACAGTCTTGATTCAGCGGTTTTGAGACAAGAGATATCAGCTGTAGCACGATGAGTTGCAGGACTTCCAAAAAAGACAAGCTGTGATAATATTTTTTCAGATGTATCCGCGACTAATCCAAACACTTGGGTATGTTATAATGTTGAAGTACTGGTAGATAATGACCTTATTTCTGCAAATACAAATTTTCGACCAGAAGATAATATTACCAAAGCAGAATCACTGGGAATGCTCATAAAGGCTATTGGATTTGATTATGAATACAATCCAAGCTCATCAAAATCTTGGCAAGAGCAGATTGTAGATTTTGCAGTAGAAAAATGAGTGGTAGAAAAATTTAGTGATTACAATACAGATGCTTCACGAGGTTGGGTATTTGAAGTAGCCAATACAACAATTGAAATCCAAGAAGAGGAAGAGGAAAAAATAGAAGAAATGAAAAAAACAGGAACCTATACTGATGAATCTCTCTAATATATGTCAGAACCACTCATACATACTCTGAAACATCAGCTTTCTACTCTCGATCACGAAATATTAGATCTCCTAAGAAGAAGAGAACAAATACAATCAGAGCTTCATAATTATGAAGCTTCTGTTTCCTTAGAAGAAACACTTGATGACTTACAACCAGAGATAGAACATCAATGTTTAGATGCTGAAAAAATGAAATCTATCTGGACTCAGATATATAAATAATTTTTTGATTATTCTAAAAAAACATATACTATATTACTCAATATAATATATGTTTTTTATTATGACAACGATCAATTTTGAAGAAGATATTAGAGTAAAACAGAGTTGAAAAACTCTTAAGGTAGAGGAGTTTTTTTGAGTACTTGAAGAAAATGGATATTTCCCATTACTTCATGAAGCAACTGAAGATGAAATAACACCAGAAATACAATCTTCATATCTAGAATCAAAAAAATCAAAAAATAGGATTAATATATAAAAAATGAGAATAAATTTTATAGAGGAGGAAGATAAAATTTTATCTTTTTTATTGAGTCGATGACTTTTAAAACAATATCAAAAGAGTAAGAAATTACTTCTTTGATGATATATGCAACAAGTCAATTTTAAAATTAGGGAACCAAAGAAAGATCAAATTTACTACTTTCGAATTAATAAACAGTTTAGAGCATGGTGCTATTTTGAATGAGATAAATTAGTGGTATTTAGAATAGATAATCATCAGTAGTTTTTTTGAAAAAATTTGACTTCTTTCTCTATTTTTTTATCATATTTTTAGATCATATATATCATTCTTGCTTGAATCCGTTATGGGAACGCGTGATGAGAGAATAATAGATATGATAAAAGAAAAACACTCAGGTGGAACCGTCTAAAATCTAATAATAGACCCCGAGTATACATAATAATATATGTATCTCGGGTTTTTTAATTCTTGTAAAAACAACTATGGCTCAAATTGAAATGAAAGACATCGTAAATCTCTGTCAAAACAGATGATTTGTATATCCAGGATCAGATATCTATGGATGACTCGCTAATTCTTGGGACTATGGACCATATGGTTCTATTATGAAAGAAAATATTAAGTTTCTTTGGCAAAAGGAGTTTATCCAAAAACGAACTGATATGGTGGCACTCGATTCTGGTATTCTCATGAACCCACAAGTCTGGGTAGCCAGTGGTCATGTAGGAGGGTTTTCTGATCCACTGATTGATGATAAAAATACCAAAGA
>JAKVBB010000023.1 GCA_022448215.1 Candidatus Altimarinota bacterium
TGGACGAACCTCTGGTGTATCGGTTGTCATGTCATATGGCAGTGCCGAGTAGCTAAGTTCGGAAGGGATAACCACTGAAAGCATCTAAGTGGGAAGCCTACTTCAAGATTAGATTTCTCTGCCTCGAGCAATAAGTCCCCTTCGAGACTAGAAGGTTGATAGGTTGCAGGTGTAAGAATGGTGACATTCTCAGCCGAGCAATACTAATTGGACGAATGGTTTTTAATATTTCTTCAACGATTATTCATTTGATTAACTAACTTTCATTGTTCATATTATAGAACAAATAGACAATAAAAATTTGATGTTAGGTTCTTGGTAGTTATAACGGCTGGGGTACACCTGTTCCCATCCCGAACACAGAAGTTAAGTCAGCTCGTGCCAATGGTAGTGCATCTCGTAGATGTGTGAGAGTAGGTAGCTGCCAAGACTCTGGTATCAAATTTTTTTTATTGAGACATGTGGTATTCTCTCTGATCTCGAAAAGATTCTCGTGACTAGATACCTCTTGCATATAAATATATACGCACGAGTAGCTCAGTTGGAAGAGCAGCGCCCTTCTAAGGCGAAGGTCACAGGTTCGAACCCTGTCTCGTGTACCATTCTTCTTGGGTTATTAGCTCAGTTGGCGAGAGCATCTGCCTTACAAGCAGGGGGTCGTAGGTTCGAATCCTACATAACCCACCATTTGAAAATAAAAAAAAAGAGATAATTTTTAATTAAATTATCTCTTTTTTGGGATAAAAAATTATTTTATTGCTTCTTGAAATTTGGATTTTTCCATTATAAATGCATCATTTGGAAAGAATTTTTCTCGAAATATATGTTCTATATAACTATATCCATTCAAATCTACTTCTTTTTGTCCAGTAATCAGGGTTTGTTTGTTGAGTATTTTTACTTTTTCTTTAAATTCTCCGTAACTTGCTTGGGTACTTGGTATAGGAGCATCAAGTTTATCCTGTACACTCAAGAGAATAGTAGAGATAAATATTCGCATTTCATTTTTTGATAGATAATCACCATCATTGGTATCAAATCATATTGCTGGCATGCTATCATAAACATCTTGTCTTATTTGAAAGAAAAATCCCATTCATATATCATCTAAATCTTGCTTAAACTGTATAATACTCTCTTGTGCTTCAGGGTTTCAACGCATATTTCTCGCTTCTTCAGGAGTAATTCGTATAATTTCTCAGGTTTGAGAGGTGAGTGTTGGTATATTTCCTGTTTCATCGAGAGTATATTCTGATGTGGTATACAACTCGTTTCATTGTGTTGAATTTTTGCTTTGGGGTACTTTTATTTCTGTTCAATAATCTGTTTGTTTTTTTTCAATTGTTTGTATTAATTTTGCATATTCTTCATCTTCTTGCATCTTTTTTGTATGGAATTCTTCATACGTTATTTCTCATTTGTATACTTTTTGAAAATCTTTATCTCTTAGTTGTTTATCTGCAACGGTAAGTTTTTGAAAATTCAATTCAAGGATACTAATATTTTTTTCTACAAGCCGTATTTCCTCTTGAGATCATCATGTTTTCTTCAGTTGGTATAGTTTGCTATAATCACGAGATATAAGAGCTTGTAATGAATTTTTATTTCTATCCATTACTACCTGGCTTTGTTCAATACTATTCAATCATTCTAGGTTGTTATCTTTTATAAAGACATCAAAAGCTTTTGTAACAGCAAGTATATTTACCTCTCAAGATTGTAACCGTATAATAATTTCTTTCATATTTGTATTAAACAGTTTGATTTTAGCTTCTATTTCATTTTCATCCATATCTGGATGAGCTTTTTCAAAAGCTTCTCTCATATCATCATTAAATTTCTCTTTTATACTTTCAGTATTGTTTTTATAATATTGTAATCCAACTTCGAGAGCTTCAGGATCATCTTTAATATTTTGTATTCATGTCAGAAAATTTTGTGTACTCCCAAACATAGTAATCAGGTGGACTACGTTTTTGAGTCCACTTTTTTCAAGAGCTGTTTTTGCAATTCAATAATCTCATGACTTACCTTGTTCTCACCAGAGTTTTCCGAGCTCAAAGAGTTGATTTGGTCAGAATTTCTTGATAAACTGAGGGAGTGTTGTAGTACCAGTTTCTGATAAATAGGTGATATAATTTGCGAGAGCTTTTGAGTTTATTTGTTTTATATCAATTCAACTTTTCAGTTGAGCTTCAAAGTCTTTTGTTTTTATGAGGTAGTTTGAAAGTGTATTATTATATCCTTGAATGTATTCTGAGTTATATCATTTTCTGGTTCAAAGTACTTCAGCAATAATTTTATTTTGCGCGTGATTATGCATGAAATCGGGTACAAAATTATTATCTACTCTTTCAGCAATAGTATCTAAATATGTGGTCCATTTGGTCTTTTTTCCTCCGTTTTTCAGTCTTTGTATTTCTTGTTCAATATCTTTTTTAATAAATTGGTTTTCTATCTGATTAAGATTTTCTTGGAGATTTTCGAGAATATTTTTTTCTCCAGTAAATGCGTTGATAAGTTCAATCGGAGCTGCAATAATTTCAAGTCACTTGGTATCTATACTTCATTCTAAATGATGTATTTGTCCTCTAAGATCATTCAGTTCCTTTTGGGTTATTTTATTTTCACTTTGAATCATCTCGATAGCTGAGAGTCGAAATGATTCGTATCTTTTTTGAGCTTCTTTGAAATATTGAGGGTTGTCATCTTTTATATCTTCCAAGATTTTATTGGCTCTATTAATCTCTTGTAGCGTGTAAAATCTCGTTGTTGAATCTGTTTCAGATTGTTCGAGTTGTTGTTGGATATCTTCTTGGTAATGTAAGTTTGCAGTTTCAGACATACTTTTATTTTTATTTTTTCTTTATTGTATCATATTTTTGATGCTCTTTTGATCTTTTTATCTTGACAGTTTCGAATAATATATTGAGTCTTGATATTTCTGCTAAGAGAGGGCTTGAATTTGTTCAAAAATATCATATACTTCTTCTACTCAATTATTTCTCATTATTTCTCACTTTTATGCTGTATACCAGTTCTGAAATTAGGCAAAAATATCTCGACTTTTTTGCAGAAAAATCTCATGCAATTATTCCAAGTGCTCCACTGGTTCCAGAAAACGATCCAACGGCACTGTTTAATGTTGCTGGTATGCAGCCGATTGTTCCATATCTTCTTGGAGAAGCTCACCCAAGTGGAAAGAGACTTGCTGACGTTCAAAAGTGTATCCGAACAGTAGATATAGAAGAAGTGGGAGATAATTCTCATCTGACATTTTTTGAGATGTTGTGAAACTGGTCACTAGGAGACTATTTTAAAAAAGACTCTATTGCCTATAGTTATGAATTCTTGACTGCTGCAGATCATTTGGCTCTTGATCCTCGAAAAATAGCTGTTACGGTATTTGAATGAGATACTGATGCTCCTCGTGATGAAGAGTCAGCAGCCATTTGGGAGTCAGTTGGTATGCCAAAAGAGAGAATATCATTTCTTCCAGCATCAGAGAATTGGTGGACAGCGGGTCCAACCGGTCCATGTGGTCCAGATACCGAAATATTTTACTGGGTAGGTGAGAGTGAATTTCCACCTGCAGGAAGTAATGTCTGAAATGATGAAGATAACTGGATGGAAATCTGGAATAATGTCTTTATGGAATATAATAGACTACCAGATGGAACCTTAAAAAATCTTCCAGCTCAAAATGTAGATACTGGAATGGGACTTGAGCGAATTGTAACGGTTCTCAATGGAGAAGTTTCTGTGTATCATACGGATGTATTTGGGAGAATTATTACAAAAATATCAGAAGTACTTGGAGTTTCTTATAATGATTCAAATATGAAATCTATCCGAATTATTGCAGATCATGCTCGAACCGCTGTAATGCTTCTTTCAGATGGAGTCGTACCATCAAATGTAGAACAAGGATATATCCTGAGACGTTTGATGCGACGAGCTGTCAGGCAGGCTTATGCTCTTGGTTTTAAAGGGCAGTTTCTCGCTCAAGTTGCAGAAGTAGTGATTGCTCAATTCAAAGATATATATACAAACGTTGCTACGAATTCAGAAATTATTTTGTCTGAAATTGATAGAGAAGAAAAGCAATTTCTCTCTACTCTTGAAAAGGGTCTCAAAGAATTTGATAAACTGGTAAAAGGTTTTGAAATTGCCTTTGAAAGAACCGGGCAAAAAATAGATACGATTGCAGGACCAAAGGCATTTAAGCTGTATGATACCTATGGTTTTCCTCTTGAAATGACGGTTGAGATGGCTGAAGAGAGAGGTCTCAAAGTAGATGAGGCAGGGTTCAAAAAAGCCTTTGAAGAACATCAAGCAAAGTCTCGAGCTGGAGCTGAGCAAAAATTTGCAGGTGGATTGGCAGATGACAGTGAGGCAACGACTGCATTGCATTCTGCAACACACCTCTTACTTGCAGGACTCAGGAAAATACTGGGAGATCATGTGCATCAGAAAGGATCTAATATTACGGCAGAACGATTGCGATTTGATTTTAATCATGATGAAAAAGTAGAGCGAGAAGTACTCGATCAAATAGAAGAATACGTAAATACTGCTATCCAATCTGGACTTACGGTAAGCATGACTGAAATGGATAAGCAAAAAGCAATGGATGAATGAGTAGAATGAAGTTTTTGGGAAAAATATCCTGACAAAGTAAAAGTATATTCTATGGTAGGAGAAGATGGTGAAACCTATTCACGTGAACTGTGTGGAGGTCCTCATGTAGAAAATTCGAAAGATATGGGAAGATTTAAAATCAAAAAAGAAGAAAGTTCTTCGAGAGGAGTAAGGAGAATTAAGGCTGTACTTGTGAAAGATTAAAATATTACTATAATAAAAATGAAGCTTCAAGAATTTAAAAATGAAAAAGTGAAATTTATAGAAACTATCGAGGTCAAATCATGAGTTTTGTGTGATGTTTATGAATTTATTGGTAATACGAATAAAGATCTTGCAATCATCAAAGTTCAAAAATGATATTCTACACCATTGCAAAAAATCATCAAATGAGATAATACTATTGAATGATTTATATCTTGAAATGCTGTATTTCAATTAAATGATATAAGTTATGAGTTTCCAAATAATGACTGAACAATAGAGGTGAATGTGAATATATGAGATACTATGCAATGGATTGCAAAAGATGACTTAGTATTCTATGAAATTTGTTATCCACCTTATGAAGATGGAAGATATAAGAATTTATAATTTTATATTACCCTTCTTCTTCAACCCCCACCTAGCCTCCCCCTAGTAAGGGGAGGAACGGCATAGCATATTCCCCTCCTTGATAGGGAGGGGTTAGGGGAGGGTTTAAAAATTAAAAAAGGAAGACATATGTGAATTAAATATTATAACTCTTCGAAGCTAACTCAACTACGCAGATCACTCCGTAATAATCAAACGAAGCCAGAGCAATATTTATGGGAAAAATTGAAAAATAAACAGTTTCATGGAATCAAGTTTCGTAGACAATATTCACTTTGAAGATATATTCTTGATTTTTATGCTCCAGAGTATAAAATATGAGTCGAAATTGATGGAGAAAATCATTTTGAAAAACATCAAAAGGAATATGATGATATTCGTACAGAATTTTTAGCTTCAGCTGGAATAAAAATTATACGATATACAAACAATGAAGTGATGAATAATAGAGAGTGAATGTTATATGATTTATATACATATTTTTAAAAAATATCATGCAACTAAAAACCACCCCCCCAAAATGAACCGCAGATTGGTTTCCGGAGGAATATAGAGTACGTAAATATATTTTTGATACTTGGAGAGAGGTATGTCAAAAGTATTGATTTGAAGAATATCTTGGTCCACTTGTGGAAGATTCTGCTATTTGGAAAGCAAAGTCATGAGAGGATGTAGGAGGAAGTGAGATGACACTCATTACTGATAGAGAATGAAACCTTTCAGAACTGGCACTTCGTCCAGAAATGACTCCAACCGTGACTCGAATGGTAAGTCGAGTTTGGAAAGAAAAAGAAAAGCCTATGAAATGGTTTTCTATTGCTAACTTTTATAGAAATGAACGACCTCAACGAGGACGAAATAGGGAATTTTGGCAACTCAATGCAGATATATTTGGAGAAGAAAGTATACATGCTGACATAGAAACATTGTGTTTGGTTCTTGATCTTATGCTGGCATTCAACCCTCCGAAACATAGTTTTACTCTCAAGTTAAATCATAGAGGCTTGATAGATCACTTTTTTGAACATATACTTGGAGTAGATGGACCAGACAGGAAACAAGCTATTACACGAATTCTTGATAAGTATGAAAAACTCAAAAAAGATGTATTTGATACATCACTGAGTGAACTTTGATTGGATGTAGAGCAAGTACAAAAAATATATGTCTTTTTAGAATCAACGAGTGTTACATCACTCATTGAACAGTTTCCATCACTTGAGAGCCAAAAAGTCCTTGATGATATTTTGTATATTACCAGAGAGTTGGAACAACTTGGATATGGAGCATATATTACTTTTTCTCCTTCTTTGATTCGAGGGTTTGATTATTATGATGGACTTATTTTTGAGGTTTTTGATTTACATCCTGATAATACCCGAGCTTTGTTTGGATGAGGAAGATATAATGGTCTCGCAGATATATTTGGAGTCAAACAGTGAATTCCTGCGATATGATTTGGTCCTGGAGATGAACCTATGAAGCTTTTCTTAGAGTCTTGGAATATGGTAGATAGTGTTCAAGCTTTCAGAGGAGACAAATATTACATCCCCTTACTAGAAAATATTGCTTTTTCTGATATTCAAAATATTGCTCAAAAACTCAGAAAATCTGGAAAATCAGTTGTGGTAGGAACCAGTGTGAAAAAAATTACAAAAGCAATGAAGTTTGCAGATAAACAGAATTTTTCTCATATTATTTTGTATGGAGAATCAGAAAAATCTCAACAAATATATACATGTAAACATCTTTCTTCTGGAGAAGAAAATATTATTTCTTTGTAAAACCCCCTCCCTAGCCCTCCCCCTATTAAGGGGAGGGAATATACTATTATTCATTCAAAACTTTATGTCATCAGATAAAAAAATAAACATAACGGTCCTTGGAGGATGAAAAGGGTCGTATAGCATGCTCTCCGCAATACGAGATAATGATGCGTATAATATTTCATCTATTGTTTCGATGAGTGATAGTGGAGGAAGTACTGGGGTATTGAGAAAAGAATTTGATATTCTGCCTCCAGGTGATATTCGCAGGGCTGTTATTGCACTTTCACGAGAACATGATTTGGTAAAAGAGCTTTTTGAATACAGGTACGATAAAGATACTTCTGTGAATGGTCATGTGATTGGAAACCTGTTAATTACAGCTATGTCTCATGTGACAGGGAGTTTTGAAAAAGGTTTAAAACAAATATGTAAGCTTTTTAAGGTAAAGGGTCGCGTTATACCTGTAACACTTGAAAAGTCTGACCTTGAAGTAACACTAGAAGATGGAACAAAAGTTTTTTGAGAAACCAATATTGATGAAGCAAATTATGATACTTCAAAGTGTATTGTAGAAGCTCAATTGGTTCCTTGAGTTGATGCAAACCCAAAAGCTTTAAGGGCCATTCATAAATCTGATATTATTGTACTGACTTTTGGGGATATCTATACTTCTTTGGTACCTAATTTACTTGTTTCTGGTATGGCTGAGGCAATATGTAATAGTGATGCTCAAGTGGTGTATTTTACAAATCTCATGACAAAAAAATGAGAAAGTACAAAAGGGAATCATGAGCATTTTGAGGTTATTGATTTTGTTGAAGTGATTGAAAAATATTTAGGGAAGTGTATGCTTGATTATGTAGTAGTGAATAATGGATATATTCCAGATAATATTGCAGAGAAATATAAAAAACTAGAGCATAAGTCACCCGTGAAAATCAAGAATATCAATGAGTTTCATGGAAAAAACTATGAAATTCTTGAACGAGATTTACTTCATGAAAATGATAGAGTACGACATTCGTATGATAAAGTGGCTAAGGTTATTGCTGAAATTGCAGAAAAAATAAAAAAATAAGAAATTTAATTCTTATTTTTTTATTTCATTAACTTCTCAAACCATATCATTTTTTCATCAGTCTGAGGTTGATAAAAAAGAAAATAATATTGAAGGCAATGATCGCTCCAAGTGACAGATAGGTTGGCATTTCAGCCACTCATAGCAGACCATATCGTAGACCATCTACCATATAGAATATAGGATTAAAATGTGATACTGTTTGCCAAAAAGGAGAGAGAAATTCAAGAGAATAGAAAACACCTCCAAGATAGATCATCGGAGTAATAACAAAGGTTGGAATAATATTTACATCATCAAAACTTTTTGCAAAAAAACCGTTAAATAGACCAAGGAGACCGAAGAGTGAAGAGGTAAAGAAGAGGAATAAAAGAGTGATAATAGGGTGAGAGAGAGAAATATCTGTAAAAAAGAGAGAAACTATAAATACAATCACACCAATAATAACTCATCTTATAATTCATCCAAGTACGTATGCTATAATAATCATCCAATCATGCATTGGAGAAACTAGTATTTCTTCGATACTCTTTTGAAACTTGGCTCCAAAAAATGAAGAAGATACATTGGCATAGCTTGCGGTAATGGCTCACATCATCATAAGACCAGGAATAATAAACTGCATATATGATACTCCTGAAATATCCTGAATCTGAGAGCCGATAAAAGATCCAAATATGAGGAAGTAGAGCACCGATGTGACGACTGGTGGTAGAATGGTTTGTTTCCAGATACGAAAGACTCGTGTGACTTCTTTTCGTACCAAAGTTTGCATGGCAATATTTTGATTAATCATGGTTTATCGTGTTAGGGTAGTAAAGAGTTGTTCGAGTTCATTGGTAACATTGTTTACATCATCAATTTCTATTTTTTCTTTTAAGAGTACTTTGAGTAGATCATTGAGAGAATCTTTTTTATCGAGAGAAACTTCTATGGTTTTTGTATTTTTTTTCTTGGCTGAGAATTTTTCGAGTGATTTTGGGAGTTCTTTGATCCCTGTTTTGAGTATTATTTGGTATTTTGATTGTTCTACTTTGCCAAAGAGTTCTTTTTTGCTACAGTTTTCTATGATTTCTCATTTATTAATAACAGCAATGGCATTACAGAGTTGTTCTACTTCTTCGAGATAGTGAGTCGTGAGTAGGATAGTCGTTCCTGACTTATTAATTTGCTTCAAGTATTTCCAGGTGGTTTTTCGCACATTGATGTCTACTCCTGCTGTAGGTTCGTCGAGTATGAGAAGTTTTGGATTGTTTACCAGTGCTCGAGCTATCATAGCTCTTCGTTTCATTCCTCATGAGAGTTGCATCATGATGGTATCTCTTTTCTCCCAAAGATCGAGCTCCTTGAGGAGTTTTTCGGTTCGTTTTTGAGCTGTTTTTTTGTCAATTCCATAGTATCCAGCTTGAGTTGTTATGACATCTTTTAATTTTGTAAATATATCAAAATTAAATTCTTGGGGCACAACACCTATCATTGATTTTGCTATTTCCTTATGAGTATCAATACTTTTTCCAAATACTCTTACCTCTCCGGAACTTTTGTTTACGAGATCAGTAATAATTCAGATGATGGTAGTTTTACCAGCTCCATTGACTCCAAGAAGCGCAAAAAAATCTCATGACTCTATCTCAAAATTGATGTTTTTGAGTGCTTCAAAAGATCCGTATTTTTTTGAGAGATTTTTGGTTTTGAGTGCTTTCATAAAAGGTTTGTATTTTAGGTGTTAAATTCATCTTCCAGTGCTTGCTCGAGTTTTGCCAGTTCTTCTGGACTGGTTTCAAGATCTCCATTTGCTTCTGCTTCTGCCAGTTTTTGTTTGGCTGCTTCTTGAACTTGCTTCATATTTTTTACATATTTTCTCACTTGAGCCTGTGTCATATGAGGATTGGATCATGGTGGTGTAAATTCTGTCATAGTAAAAAATTAGTTTTATACTTCTTTTCTTTCTTTGAGCGCATTCATAAGAGTGACATTATCTGCATATTCGATATATCCAGATGAGAGTCCTCGGCTCAGTCGAGTCAGAGTAGTTTTGTGTTTGAGTTTTCGTTTTTCGATTTCTTCTTTTATATAATGTACGGTAGCTTCTCACTCTATATTTGGGTTGGTTGCCAGAATAATTTCTACATTTTTATCACTGTCTGTAATTCGTTTGAAAAGACTTTCTAGATTCAGATCTCCAATAAATACTCCATTCACCGGTGATATCGCTCATCCGAGAACATGATAGACTCATGTGTATCCTCATGATTGTTCGAGTGTGAGTGAATCAAGGTACTCTTCTACTACGGCAATTTGGTATGGGTCTCGAGAATTATTTTGGCAAATATTACAGAGATCTTGAGATGCATCGGTAATAGAATGACATCTGCTACATGTTCCAATTTTTGTATGAATGTCTGAGATGTTATTTGCAAGAGTTTTTCTAAAATTTTCATTACTGTTTAAGAGAAAAAAAGCCAGTTTTGCAGCAGATTTTTCTCCAATTCAGGGAAGAAAGCTTATCGAATGAATCAGTTGCTTAAGAGCTTCAGGCATTACAAAACTAAGAAAAGAAAATACTAATACTGAGTATAGAGAGAAAATGATTTTTTTCAATCAGATTTTGTCATGAATCTCTGAAAAACTCATTCAAAAGTATTTGTAATCTTTTCGAAATTTCAAGATGCGGCTTTTACAAGCCCTCTCAATTTCTCAAATATTCAAATACTTTCTCAAACTATCTATTTTTCATAGGTTTTGAAAGATAATATTTGAGAATAAGGGGATTTTTTTGCACCCATATTATTTTTATGCTATACTTATATTAGTTTATATTTTCATTATTTTGAAAACGTGATTTTACTCTCTACCGCATCACTCCAAGGATATGGAGTACACCGAATGTTTGAATTTGTAAAAGAAGCTGGGTATGACTGAATTGATCTGTATCTACATGCAAAAAATCATGATCTCTGGGATGCTGATTATCTGAAAGAACTCAGTGATGAACATGATGTAGCGATCCCTTCTATTACCGTAGCCACTCGAGGTATGAGTGAAAAAAAGGTAGATCAAATTGTACAGATTGCCACCACACTAAAAACCCAACTGATTACCTTTACTCCACCACACTTTACGGATAAAAATACGACTTGGTTCACGAGATATCTCAATCGTATTAAACGAGATACACATCTCTCTATCGCGGTAAAAAATGTAGAACCAAAATTTATTCTTTTTGTTATTCCTGAATATAAGAGTTCTACTCTTATGGATATCAAAAAAGTGACCGGAGATACAGCACTGGATCTTGCCAGTATTGATGCCAGTTCTGGTATGGATATCCTCAAAGCACAAAAGATTCTTGGAAGTACTGTGAAAAATGTATTCCTCGGAGATAAACATGGAAACAAAACAGGACTCTTGCCAGGAGGATCAGGAGGAGGAGTATCATATCTTCCACTGGAAAGCTTTCTCTTAAAGATGAAAACAACCGGGTATAATGGATTTATTACACTCAAAGTAAAACCCCAAGAGCTCTGAGTTGGAAATAAGCAAAGAGTGATGCAGAATCTGGAATATGCAAAAAAATATTACAAAAAACACTTTCTAGATTATAAAGCATAAAAAAATATCTTCTCAAATTTGAGAAGATATTTTTTTATGAAAGAATGTTTGAAAACTTTTCAAAAGCATTTGCAATCTTTTCGAAATCTCAAGATGCGGCTTTTACAAGCCCTCTCAATTTCTCAAATATTCAAATACTTTTGAGAAAGCTATCATTTCTTAGTACGTATCTATA
>JAKVBB010000024.1 GCA_022448215.1 Candidatus Altimarinota bacterium
ATATTATTTTTATGAGCGCACCAGCAAAAATAAATCTTTCTGCACTCCAACAAAGCTTTGAGCAAAGCAATAGAAAAAAAGCTCCAAAAAGTGAAACACCAACTGTTTCACAAGAGAGTCATGCTCAAAAAATAGATGTACCAACAAAAAAAGAAGCATCTCAAGTTGGAGATAAAAATAAACCAGTACATATTTCACAGACAAATCATGTACAAAAAGAAGATCAAGCATCAACAGATATTTCACAAAACAAAGATACAAAACTTGAACAAAAAAAAGAGGATGAAACAACAAATAGTAAAGATATTAAAAAACAAAAATCAAGTGAAGACCTATTTCAAAATTATCAATCCATTTTCACACGAGAGCAAGAAAACATACTCCAAAGAATCAAAAAAATAAAAATTGTAAAGACTAGGCCTCAACTTGTATTTGGCCTCATTGGTATAACCAGCATGATTATAGCCACTCTTTTTTATCTCGATCCACAAAGACATTCTCTCACTGCCTATAAAACAAGTATTCTCAATAATTATTATAATATATCTGGAAATACTGCTCCTCAAGAAGAGGAAGTACCAGATATAGTTCCTCCACAAATAATTCCTACAGTAGATAATACTCCTTCTTTTCGATCTATTATTGTGATGAGACGAGTATATGAAGCAGAGATTATTGAAGAATGATGACAAGAAATATGGCTCTACCAAGGTCAAAAATTTGCAGATCAACAAGAACTAGAAACATATCTCAAAAAACAAATATCTCGTAATACCAAACAAAAAATTATCGAACATATTTCAAATAAATAATGCTTATTATATCCTTGATTCTCAAGGATATTTTTATTAAAAAATAAATAATAAAATAAGCAAGTTATTATTTGGAATAAATCATTCAAAATATGATACAATATATAGGAAATATTCCCCTCTATAAAAACAAAAAAAATGCTCAATATTAGCGAACAAATACAAAAGCTCGAAACCAAAAAAAGCATTTGAGATATCGTCGAATATGTTTCAGATATTTTTAAGCACGCTATTGAAAGAAAAGCATCAGATATACACATAGAACCCACCGAAGATTTTGTGATGATCAGACTGAGAATCGATGGAGATTTTATTATACTCGATAAAATTCATAACGACCATACTTCTGCCATTGTCACACGACTCAAAGTACTTTCAAAAATCAAAATTGATGAGAATAAAAAACCTCAGGATTGAAAAATAGCCTACATCTATGAATCAGAAGGAAAACCTGATGAGCAAATTGATATTCGTCTGTCTACCCTCCCTACTAAATATGGAGAAAAAGTGGTAATGCGTATCCTCAGACAAGATGCATCACTTACCAACCTAGGGGCACTTGGACTCATTGACGTGAATATGAAAAAAGTAGAAGAAGCACTCAAGAGTAAATATGGAATTATGCTCGTTGCTGGTCCAACTGGATCATGAAAATCTACTTCCCTTTTTGGTGTCCTCAAGCACTTTAATCCACTCGAGTACAATATCTCTACCCTCGAAGATCCGATCGAATATAATATAGAGTATGTCAATCAATCCCAGGTAAAACCCGAAATTGGTTATACTTTTGCTTCTGGGCTCAGGACCCTGGTTCGTCAGGATCCAGATATTATCATGGTTGGGGAAATCCGTGATACCGAAACAGCTGTATTGGCTGTAGAAGCAGCCCTTACGGGTCACTTGGTACTCTCAACTATCCATACCAATTCAGCCACAGCAACCATTCAACGTTTGATTAATATGTGAGTAGAACCCTTTCTTCTGGCTTCTGCTATGAAAATGGTGATATCCCAAAGACTTGGGAAACGAATATGTCCTCACTGTAAGAAAAAATATATTCCAAAAGAATCTGAACAGAAAAAAATTGACCACCACTTGTCACCAATACTCGATGAAGAAAGTCTCAAAAATATGGATTTTTGGATATGAGAATGATGTGAAGCATGTAATCATACTGGATACAAGTGACGACTTGGAATTCATGAAGTACTGATTGTAGAAGACTATCTAGAACCTATGATACTCGAAAAGAAAAGTGCCAATGAAATGGCAGAAGAAGCAAAAAAACATGGAATGGTAACCATTGTACAAGACGCTCTTATAAAAGCCAGTCTTGGAATTACTACAGTAGAAGAAGCACTCAAATTGATTTAACTTTATTTAAACACAAAAAATGTTTTTTAAAAAAGACAAAAAACATACTCCAGAACTCCAAAATATTAAAAGATACAATGAGGCTATCGAAGTCATCAGGTATTATATTGCGGTTGAAGAATGGGAGAGTGCACAAAAATGAATTACAGAAATCAAAAACAAAGAACAAAAAGCCTATAGAGAGCTCATAGAAAAACTTGAAAATGAAGGAAATCTAAATGAAAATGAAAAAAATAAAACGATAAAAGATTATAATACCCGAGCAAAAAATATAGCTAAACTCGAGCAAATACTCAATGCAAAAAAAGAAATCTTTGATGCAAAACAAGAAAAACAACGTTTTAAAGTACGATTTAAAAAAATCAAACAAGAACTCGATACTCTCGTCGGTCAAGGAAAAAATGAAGATGCTCTCAAAATACTACAATGATTTCTCGAAGAAAATAAATGAAACAAGTATGTCATTCAATACTACAACAAAGAAAAGAGAAAAATCATAAAAAATATAGAAATATCTAAGAAAAAGGAAGAAAAAAAATATAAAGACAATGCAAAACTCGAAGCCCTCAATCTGATTGGACGAACCGCAAAACTGGAAACAAAAAAAGAAGAAAAAGAAAAAAAATGAATATTTAATAGTATCAAAAAGGCCAGCAATATTTATGCAGCTATTCAAGAAAAAAGACGAAGAAAACGAATCGTAGATGAAATCAATCTTCTCATTGAAGAAGATACAAAAATGAACCGAGAAATTGCTCGAAAAAAACTTACCAGTATGCATACTGGTCTGATTAAGGAAATTAGAAAGACTCAGATGGTTGGATACGACCTCTATGGAAAAATCCTCGGGGCTGATAAAATTTCATGAGATACATTTGGGTTCCATGAAACAAAACAAAAGTATCACTTCTTTTTATGAGATGCTACTGGGCATGGTATCAGAGCTGGTTTTATTGTTACCCTACTTACCAGAGTATTTGAAAAATTTGCTCCAAAAAGTTCACTTGAGAAGCTCACTTTTGAAATTAATAATGAACTCAAACAAAACCTTCAATCAAGAAATTTTATTACCTGAGTATTTTTTGAAATAGATAAATCTTCAAAAAATACCATAGATTTTGTATGAATGGGACATGAACCTATGTATATCTATCGTGATAAAACAGGAGAAGTTGAGAAACTTATTCCAGGTGGACTCGCAGCTGGGATACGAATTATAAAAGATGTAGCCCAAATACGTAAAAAACAAATTATTCTCGGGGACAAAGATATTGTTATCACCTATAGTGACGGAGTAGTAGAAGCAAAAAATGATGCGTGAGAATACTATGGACAAGAAAGATTTGCTGAAGCATTTGAAAGAATCTGTAAAAAAGAAAATTCAATAGAAAAAATCTATGATAAAATTATTGAAGAACTTAAGGTATTCAAATGAGGGTCTACGAGTTTTTTAGATGATACCACTGTACTCATGTTTCAAAGAAACACACACAAAGATATTATTCATAATGAAGATGATGCATATCTGAAACAAGTACAAAAAAACTCTCACCTAAAGCCAAAAGAAGTCAAAAAACTTAAAGGAAAAAGTAAGAGTGAAATTGAGAAAGAACTCGAAAACATTAAAAAACTCAAAGAAACAAAAAACATCATTAGAAATCTCGAAACACTCTATTATACCTGAGAAATACTCAAACTTAAACAAGAAGCTATCAGGTACATTAAATTAGGATATGTTGATAAAAAAATTAACCTCTATCTCAAAAAAGCAATCGCAAATGAATCCAAATACAAAATAGAGCAAAAAGAAATCAAGATGCGAAACAAATACAATGTACTCAAAGAGCTCGAAAAAAAATGAGACTACGATACAGTAATACACGAACTGGAAGACATTATAGCAAAAGATGGAAATATCTAATTAATCTAATTTATGAATCTTTTTTGAAATACATTCTACGATAAATACGGAAACTTTGATAATTCAAAGTGTATTCGTATGCTCGAAGAAACAAAAAAGAAGCGAGCAAAAAATTCTTGAAAATCACTCTGAAGTATGAATATAGAAATTCATATGTTTGAAAGTGTTTCCAAAAAAGAATTATGGAATTTTATCAACAAACTCTCCATTTTTCTCAATTCATGAATCGATATCAAATGAGCCCTATGAATCAGTGTCAAACAAACCAAAAACCCATATCTCAAACGAATCACTCAGGAAATTAAAGACAATATAGATCACTGAATATCTATTCATGAAACTATGACGAACTACCCAAAGGTATTTGATACACTGACCGTGGCTCTGATAAAAGTATGAGAAAAAACCGGAAAACTTGGAAGTATTCTGGGAGAGCTTGATACCAATATGCTCGAAAATATAGAACTCAAAGGAAAGGTAAAATGAGCTATGATATACCCTATTATTCTTCTCTCACTGACCTTTTGTATGGTTATATTTATGATGATATTTATTGTTCCACGGATTACAGAGAGTTTTGAAAAGGCAGGAAGTGACCTCCCTGCTCTGACTGAATTTGTTGTAAATGTATCAAACTTCTTTATCCACGACTGGGGAAAATTGATTATAGGTTTTGTTGGAGTAATTCTTTTTTTCAAGCTGATCAATGCAACCTATCTGGGTCGTTTTGTACTCGCAAACATCTATCACAGACTGCCAGTATTTGGTTACATAGTCAAACAATCCAATATCGTCTATTTTATAAAATCTTTTACCATTCTCCTTGATTCATGAGTTCTGTTATTAGAATCCCTCAAAACTTCGAGCCTGGTAGTACCAAATCTCGCTTATAAAAAAGAACTGGTACGAATCAAAAATGAAGTAGAGGTTTGACTCACTATCTCAAAAGCTCTCTGACTCAATCTCGATTATGAAGAAAATGTATACCTCAATAAAATGTTTTCTGAAGAATTTGCGTATGTAGTCAGTACATGAGAAGAGACGGGGACTCTTTCAAACTCGCTCAAAAAAATCTGAGAAAATTATAATAACGAACTCAAAAGATACATAGGAAATTTATCGAGTTCTATGGAACCAATCATTATCGTAATTGTATGAATATTAGTCGGTACAATTGTAGTAGCTATCATGCTTCCCTTCTTTCAAATGGGTTCAATCGCACAACAATTATAGACAAATGATGAAAAACTTCTTCTCATATATAATGAGAGCTATTTTTAGAGAATTCGTCTATCTAAAGCAAATCAAGTGATTTGCTTTTCTTTTCGCTTTCTCTTAGTATACAATTGTCTTTGAAATACAAGACACCAATTATACAATTTATTTTTTGTATTTTATCCCCTAACCAAACTGCGGATGTTACATACAAAAAAACAAGCATTTACGCTTGTAGAGTTGATTGTAGTTATTACAATCCTCGCAATCCTTGGTACTATTGCTTTTATTTCTCTTCAAGGGTACAGTGCTGATGCACGAAACTCTAAAAGAACTCAAGATCTCAACAACATTGCTGCTGCGATCAATATAAAAACAGTTCAAGGATCTTCTCTTCTTTCTTTCGTAGAAGGATTACCAACTACATTCACTGGATCAATTTCTGGTACTGGTACTACTGCTGGAACAGATTTCAATGAAGGTAATGTAAACCACACTGCTCTTGGAATCAAAGCAGAAGACTTCCAAGATCCAAATGGTTCTGAATACCAAATTGGTGTAACCACTAAGAAAAATGGTCAATTTGAACTAGCTGGTATTAACGAAAATGGTTCTGGTGCTCCAACAGCTGCTGTAACAGGTACTTACAATGCTCGAGGAACTGGAAGTGTTGTTGTAGCAAAAAATGGTGCAAACCTATCACTCGAAGACAACACAAATATTGGTTCGTTCTTTGTAGGTGATTTTGTAAGTGTAGATAGTACTGATACTCGAGAAATTGTAAGAATTTCAACAGATGGAACTACTCTTACTCTTGCAAGTGCTCCAACTACTTCTACTGGTACTGGTACAGTAGCTCTTCTTGATGCTGAGATGGGAGGTCTTGTAGAATCAACTACTGCTGGAACTTCTGTAACCAACAATGGTTCAGATCTTCCTTACTAATCTCTCTTGAGATATAAAAAAACACTGGATAAAACCAGTGTTTTTTTATGATATGTGTTCAGTAATGAGTTTTGGATTATTCGCATATTTCATCCCTTCTTCCTCCGTAATATATCATCCATTAATATATTCAATAATATCATCTTCCAGGAGTTGCATACCAAAACGAACTCATGTTTGAATCAGAGATGGAATCTGGTGCAGATCATTTTCTCGAATCAAATTTGCTACTGCAGAATTTTTTACTAATACTTCTTTTGCTAGTTTCATTCCAGTACCATCTTCAACTTTGAGGAGTCGTTGAGAAAAAACTGCGACCAGTGAATCAGCCAATTGCATACGAATCTGATCTTGTTCTGAGCCACTAAAACTATCAAGTATTCTTGTCACTGTCTGATAAGCAGAACGAGTATGGAGTGTAGAGAGGACCAGATGCCCTGTTTCTGCTAAACGAAGTGCTGACTCCATCTCTGTTTTGGTTCGCATCTCTCCAAAAAATATGACTTGAGGATTTTGTCGCATCGCTCACATAAGAGCTGTTTCATAATCTGGTACATCTTTCCCTATTTCCTTGTGTTCAATGATAGATTTTTTATGTTCATGTACATATTCTATCGGATCTTCAATAGTAATAATATGCCGAGAATAATTTTCGTTGATATGATTGATCATAGCTCAAAGAGTGGTTGTTTTTCATGATCATGTCGGACCTGTCACAAGAATCAATCCTTGACCTTTTTTGAGCACATCTTTATATACATCTGTGAGATGAAGTGTATCAATACTGGGTACTTTTCAGGTAAGAAGACGAAAAACAATCATATAATTTCCAAGCTGAAAACTGATATTACATCTGAATCGTCTCTCATAAAAAGAGAATGAAAAATCAAGATTTTTATCTCGCGAGAGCATATCAAACTGCTCTTGAGTTAGCAGAGATTCTACAAATTGTTTGGTATCTTCAGGACTCATTTCATCAATACCATCATCAATTTTTACAATTTCTCCTCCTATTTTGATAGCAGGAAAAGCTCATACAGTAATATACATATCACTCCCCTCATTATCAATCATAACTTGAAGAAGTTGGTCTTTGATCATGTAATCTTCTCTGAGAACATTCAACATAAAAAGTGTGTGAAAAAATTAAAACAAAAACTACTTCATAAAACGACGAGCCAGAATTCCAGCTTGAATGAGAAGTGTTAAACCAATCAGTACCCATGTCGCTGCTCCAGTATCAGGAGTTTCTGCTGCATTGAGAGCTACTTCAGCTACCTCATCTTCTTGTTCATTTTGAGCCTGCTCTTGAATTTGTTCTACAAAATTATCTTCAGGATTTGTTTGCAGAGAAACATCTGTTTGAAATTCATTGAGTTCTTCTTCAAGAAACACTAAGCCATTGTCATCTGTCAGAGAAAGAATCATAGCAATATATTCTTTTCCTGCTTGAAGTGTATCGTTGAGAATAACAGACAATTGTGTTGGATTTTGAACCTCAAAAGAAGCAACTTGAAGTTCATTGAGCAGTTTGAATTCAATATTTTCCTCTGTGAGAGGATTATGAAAATATACATCTAAGGTTTTTGCATCGATAATCTCTGCTCGAAGAATACCATCATTCAAAGTATTATTTGGACTTATTTCATGCCCAATAATTTGTTCTGGTGTGATAAAATCAAGGGTGCCATCTGCACCAAAAATACCAATAAGGCTATAACGAGTATTTGCAACAATATCATCATGTAATAGAATAGTTGCTTTATGAAGATCATGCAAATCTCGAGATGCATAAGCAATTTCTATATCTTTGAGAATTTGAATTTCAGAGTCACTCACGGTTTCTTGAGTCAGTACAACATCACTACTGAGTGTAATATCTACTCGTTTATCATGAGGAGTGCTCACATCTTGTACTGTTGCAGCAAATACTGACTGAAATAATAGAGTTACAAATACTCAAGTCAGAAGAATTTGTTTCATAATATCAAGTTTTAAAAAATACTTCCCTTTTAGTGTAGCATAATTTCAAACTTGAAGCAAAAAAAAGCCTCCCTCATGAAGAGGAAGGCTGTAATATCTCCTTTTTTTAGTTAATGCGTACTGATACAGCAGTAATATTATCATGTTCGTTTGTTTCTGAGATAATACCTTGATAATCTCCTACAAACAAAATATAATAATTGCCACTGGAAAAATAGCTGGGGACTCTTAAACTTTCTCGTTCCCTATCAGAAGTATCATCTGATCCAATACTGGAAGAATCACTATCCAGTAATAAATCACTGTCACTCAAATATGGGTCAGCAGAAATATAATACCCCACTCTTGGGTAGCCTGGAAGAGCTGATTTGAGCGTAGTACCAGAGTAATTTTGATACACGGTAGCATAAAATTCTCTGTCCCCTCTCTGCTCGACACTGGCTCTATCTACCGTAATATTATCGGTCACTGTATCGGGTGATTCAACAATAAATGGCAGGTAGGTAATATTATCATTGTCATCGGGGCTTTCTGGAACTTCATTTTTCCAGTCAGCCTGATATACCAGATAGTATTGCCCAGCTGGGGTTCCCGTTGGAATGGTCACCCAATCAGCTTCACCATCACATGGCCTATCTATTCCTACACTGGCACTATCATCACTCAAGCGTCGATAATTCCCTACAAGACCTGCTTTTGAAGACAGATAATAGGCTACATTTGGATTGGGAACCAAGCTATTGGTTCTGTTACCGGTATAGCATACATCTACTCCTGCTTTGATCTGTCCACCTGGTTTGACCTGGGTCGAACTCAAGAATGGTTGCTTCATATAGATATTCTCATACTCCACTCCCAAGGGAACATCAGAAACTTCTGTTTGGAGTGTGGTATAGTCATTTTTGAGAGCAGAGAGAATCATCTCTTCACTCTGACTTCCAGACTTGAGATAATGATCAGCCCAACCATGTGCTCCCATTGACATATTGTCATTGGTAACGTTTGGAAGAAGCCCACTCAAAAATCCCATAATGTAGTCCTGAGACAGGTTCACATATTGCCCATCTTGAAATACCTCACTGTCAGGAGTTCCGACAGAAAGCATCTTGGCAGCACGAGTATTTTTTCCCAGTGATTGAGCCTGTTTCAAGGCATCATTGGCAAAGAAATTTCCCTGTGAATGAGCCACAATACTGACCCCATCCCCATTATCCAAAACACCGGACAAGGTACGCTCAATACGATTGACATTTTGAACATATTCTCCTCCCTCTCCCAGGTCAGGCACCAGTGGTTTGATTCGCTCTTTTATCGCTTGAATGAATTGCTCTATCAAGGTCAATTCATGACTGCTGAGGTCTTCAAATACCAAATAGGTTCCAGCCCCAGTTTGGGTACCAGTATTTCCACCGATCGAGACCAGGGTATGTTGCACAATGGTTTCATCCATTTGATGGGTTCGATGGTGTTGGATATAGTCGATGAGCTGGGTATATTTATGTGGCTCACGATAGACTACTTCACTGACTGCTTCAGCAATATCTCGTCCATGTATGTATTGAGATACAGCCTCAAACAGGTCTTGAGACTTCCCCTGATGGGTGTTTTCAAGAAGCAGTACTTGTGGATAATTAGGATAGCGGGATTGCATCAGACGGGTAATTAATTCAGTATGTCTTTCTGCTCTATTCGTGTCCGTCCACATACCATTTACAAAAAATGGTTGTACACTGTTCTGGGCCACAACAGCAGTGGCAGAACTAGTGGTTATCAGTGCTACTGCGATAGCAAGGATTGTCTTGTTCATAGGATATTTCCTCTGTTTTGAACATGAAAAAAATTATATTTGTGTTTTGGCTTGGTGTTAAAAAAAGTGATTTATGGGTCGTTCATAACTATTCCTCCTCATAATTGCTGGTTGCAAGTTTTGCATACTTAGTATACAGTGATTGACATACTTCATCTGATGGCTCTTGGCTTCTAGAAGCAAATCCATGAAACTGCTGGGAAAATAATCGATCCGACTTTCCTCTCTTAGAAGTATTTTTTAAACGATCATAAATTTTCATGGATGCATGATAATCACCCATCCCTCCATCATAAAATTCAGATTGACGAAAATAATAACCATCACAAAAAGTTATTGTAATACTATCATTTGCTAATTCCTGAATTTTCTCATCAGACAACTGCGTATCAGGCCCTAAAAGCATTTCATAGCGATTATAGTGTGCATACGCAAAAAATGCTTGTACCACTTGGTTGTCCTCTCCATAGTCATCTACCACATCTACTTCATAGTCGTCTCTGACTCCGTTGTGATTGCTGTCTATTCCAAGAATAGTAGCATTGTTGATGAGAGTATTGGGATAGGGTGGAAGTGGGTCAGTGTAGGGCTCTGGAATGTATACCTGGGTATCCAGTTCGTCTGCTTCATCATATTCATCTGCTTCATGTGAAACAACAATGGTAGGAAGAGACACTTCTGTGTCTCTGCTACGGTGTGCTTCATCGTCAGAAGATGCAACAGAATCAGAAGAATCTGAAACAACAGTATGTGCCAGTGATCCTACCTGTGGCTCACTGAGTGAATACCTATATTGCCAAAATGCATAGAAGCACAAAAGCAATACAAATATACAGCCAAGAATGATAGAAAGTTTTTTCATAGGAAAAAGAATGTTATGTGTTGTCATTTGGTTCACCTTATATTTGTGTTTTGGTTTTTTTGGAAGACACGAAGTCTCGCTTTGCAAAGTAGTGTCATGTTAGGGAGTTTTGATGCTTTTAAAAATAAAAATTTCAAAATGTGCCAAAACTACTTGGGCACTTTTTTGGTATTTCTTTTTGCCCATGGGAGTTTCTCCCCTGTCTGCCGATCGAGTAGCATACATAATCATGTAGTATCATATACTCAACGAGCAAGAATATCAAATGATTTTTCTCACATAGATGGGAGGTTCATAAAAAATTTTTTATCGTGTTCCAACAAATCTGAAAGTCGAGTAATACCATACCAATCAAGAACGTTACATATACGAGTTGGAACAAAGAAAAAAAATCCAATCGGTACACAAACACAGGACCTATGAAAGCGTCCATAATATGGAATATCTATTTCTCATTCTCAACAAGAAAAACCATATTTTTTCACGTCACATAAAGGGCATTTCATATACAAAAATATTAAAAATGAAATAGTACAGTGTATTTTGTATACTATTAGTATACATTCTAAGATAAAAATATATTCCTTTAAAATAAAGGAAATAAAAGGAATTATCCTGTATTTTATCTTCAAAAATAGAAAAACTTATTCGAATAAGTAATTTCTATTGTATACTTTTAGTACATAATTTCAAATTATTTTTATAAAATATGAAAAAAATGTTGACAATTATGTGTTTTGTATACTATAAATACATATTATTTCTTGCAATAGTATATATGTTTCGAGCCAGTCCCGAATTGTTGCGATCTGCCTATCTGTGAGCTACACTCAAAAGAATGATTGAGCAGGACAATGATCTGACCATTACTGCGGTATCTGAAAAGATGTGAACCGCTCATTCATGAGTCAGTAAAGTGCTCAATGGAAACAAACAGGCATCTGAT
>JAKVBB010000025.1:0-9756 GCA_022448215.1 Candidatus Altimarinota bacterium
GGATTGGCTCTCATGAATTGAAGTGCTTGAAGTTTTCTAATTAACTCTTCAGAGTTTCTTCCAAGTGGACCTGATGTTACTTCGATTCCTCGTACAACTCCATCTGGATCAATAATAAAGGTTCCTCGTCCAGCAATACCTGTTTCTGGATCAAGAATATTGTATGCGTCAGCTGTTTCTAGGTTGTGATCAGCGAGCATTTTGTAAGGAAAGTTTTCCATGAGTTTTTCATGATCTATCCATGCTTTGTGAGTAAATACAGTATCCGTTGAACACGCGAGTACTTCTACTCCGAGTTCGTCAAATTGAGCTTTTGCATCTGCCATATCTTTCAGCTCTGTTGGACATACAAAAGTAAAGTCAGCAGGGTAGTAGAAAAGTACGGTCCATTTACCACTCATATCTTCGAGAGAAAGTGTTCCATCTGTACCAGATGCAGGATCGTAGTATGGCATAGAAAATTCAGGAGCTGCATTGTCTATTTTTACCATTTCTGCAAAAGAAAAATCATCCATAATTATTATGGTTAAGAATAAAATAGCTTTATACATCTCTCCTTGAATGAATTCCTGAAAGATTCTCTCAAAAGTATTTGCAATCTTTTCAAAATCTCAAGATGCGGCTGATACTCAGCCCTCTCAATTTCTCAAAAATTCAAATACTTTCTCGATACAGAAGTTCCTCATGGAAGAATGTATACATTTGCAATATAAAAATATTTTTTTTCGAGTCAAATTTAAAATGAGAATTATTCTCATTTCTTCTTTACTTTTTATTTTTTTTCAATATCTTTTTATATATTATTTGTTTTTTCTCCCAAAATGAAACTGGCATATTATAATGATCTTATTGTAGATTTATGTGATAATAATCATCTAAGTGTTGATGATATATTTGAACGTATTGCTGAAAAATACCCAAGTGTTGGACGGTCTTCTGTATATAGAAATGTTGAATTACTCGTAAAGGAATGAAAGCTGAATAAGCTGACTTGAGTCGGGAATAAATCATATTTTGAGAAAGCAAAACAAAACCATATTCATTTTGTAGATGAACAAACAGGACAAATTATTGATGTCGATATTGATGCTCTTTCGCTCAATCTGCCACAATGATTTCAGGTATCCAATGTAGATTGTAAAGTGTATGGTTCAATGAGTGTATAGAAATAATCCCGAGCTCGGGATTATTTCTGTATCACTTCTACATCAATTCGTGATTCAGTGGTATAACCATATTCATCAGCAACCTCTATAGTGATGAGGTGTGGTCAAACGGTTAAGTCTCTCTGTTTATTGACGGGATAGACAATCGTTCTTTTGGTATTTGAGATGACTTCCTCACCATCAATAAATATTTTTACATATTGTATTTCACTTCTGTCACGTATCTCTGCTCTCAGGTTAAAGAAATCAGTATCATAGATAGATATACTTCCATCAACTGGATTTCTCAAGATAATTTCAGGAGCGGTCGTATCTGACTCTACTATATTGATTTTGTAAGTCTGTTCACTCGAGTAATATCCAGTATCAACCGCACGAAGTGTGAGATCAATATTTTTATTATTATATTCAACGGGGATAGATATACTTCCTCTCCATGCTCACTCAGTTTTTTCATCGAGCAATACTTCATCAATAATATTATTCTCTACGAGAATATCTACTTGCTTGATAGGATTGGTACTTTGATAGGCAAACTCTATATAATTTTCTCAGAGAGTAAATGATTCTCCATTTTCAATGGTTGATTTAATGGTAATATTTCCTGGAAGAATTTCTTCTCTTTCACAAACTTGATTACTCAGAGAAGTAATGATATTTGGATACTGTTCATAGAGTCCTTGTCCTTCAGGAGAGAGTATCCATTCTTGTACTGGATCTTCCCATCTCGGATTTGATGGTGAGAGTGAATGAAGTGATATGAGAGTAGACTCTTTTTTCGCAGCTTCAGGAGTATTATCAGTGATGATACCATTACAGAGAGCATCAACGAGGACTCGTCTGAAACTCGTATCATAGTTCTTTGGAGTATTAAGAAAGAGAGAAGAAGTCGTCAAGAGATTACTATAATCTGGTGATGGAAGTAGACCAGATATTTCTGAAATGTTTATTTCTTTTACATTACTTGGTCTTTTCCAGTTGCTCATAGGAAGTTTTCTATGGGCATACTCCATAAAGCCTCTCCAGATTGGCCCAGCTCCTTCTAGTCCATTTCATCTATCATTGAGTTGAGCTCAATCGTTGTTTCCAGCCCATACGACGGTGGTAATATCGGGAGTATACCCTGCGGTCCACAGGTTTCTAGCAAAAATCTCTTTTTTCCCTCATATCTGATATTGTTTCGTTGAGGTTCATGTTTTGGCTGCTACTGGTCTTTCCCCTAGAGCAAGAAAGTTATTCCATCCCTCAGGTCTGGCAGTGGTATCACTGAGAATAGAGTTTACTATATAGGTTTGACCCGCAGATATGACTGATTCTCCTGAAAGGTCCTCAGTAGATCTATCTTCGATAATATTTCCTTTTGAATCAATAATTTTGAGAATAGGAGAAATATCTTTTTTTACTCATAGGTTGGCAAAGGTAGAATACGCTGTTGCCAATTCGAGAGCACTCATTTCTCCTGTTCCAAGAGCGAGAGGAGCACCATATCTTCCATGAGTTTTGAGAGAATTTACTCCGATTTTTTTCATAAATGAAACAATATTTTTTTCTCATCCTGCGAGATAGAACATTTTTATGGCAGGGATATTTCGAGAATTATTGAGTGCGGTAGAAATATTCATTTTTCCAGAGAATTTTCCGTCAAAATTGGACGGAGTGTAGCTCGGTGGAAATTCTGTTTCTAGATCATAGATCGGAGTATGACTTCCTATCGTATTATTATAGATACCAAGAGCATAGACAAATGGTTTAAATGTAGATCCTGGTTGAATAGCAGATGTGGTCATGTTTACATTTCCACCAATTTCTTCATTAAAATAATCCTTTCCTCCCACCATGGCAATAATATTTCCAGTATCATTCTCTATACTTATAAGTGCCGCATTTTCAGCTTGGAATCGACTGTTATTAATCGCTGATTGTGTTTCGACGAGTTCTTCTGCTTTTTGTTGAAGATCAGGATCAAGAGTGGTATATATTTGGAGACCTCATACACTGACAATTTCTTTTCCATATTTTTCTTCGAGATATTCTTTTACATACATAACAAAGTGAGGATGAGTAATATTTTCTTTCCCTCTGGTAAATTTATATCCTATAGATTCTATAATGGCATCTCGGTATTCTTCAAAGCTAATATATTCGTCTTCAAGCATCCTTCCTAATATAAAGTCTTTTCGTCATGTTTGATATTCAAGTAGATATTCTCCACTTTCAAGCTGTATACTATTGAGAAAATAGAGGAGTTTTGAATATGGGCTAATATGACAACCATCATTATCAACAGTAATAGGGTTTTTAAACATCTCTGACTCGAGCCCACACAGTAAAATTTTATCACTTTTCCCCAGAGGGTTTGCCTTGATATTTTGAAGCATTTCAATGAGAGGAGTAATCGTTTCTATGTGCAGTACTCGATCTTTTTGGGAGAGTATTTTGGTGAGGTTTTCGCTATCCTGATCTGAAAAAAAGTATGGATACCCTACTACTCGGTCAGGATGATTATATGGAGAATAAAAAGTCGGTCCTTTGGGAAGGGAAGCCAGAATCGATGACTGAAGAATATCCAGATCGGATGCAGGAGTATCAAAAAAAGTGAGTCCTGCTTGTTCGATTCCGTATGCATTACTTCCAAATGATATTTTATTCAAATAGAGTTCGAGTATTTTTTCTTTTGAGAGTCCACTGGTGAGTTTGTATGCCAGATACACTTCTTGAATTTTTCTCTCAACTCATTGCCAGAATGTTTCTGCTTCCTTTTTGATAATAATGGTGTTTCGAATGAGCTGTTGAGTAAGAGTAGAGGTACCCTTGATTCTATCTGCTTTTCCAATGACCTTATAGATAACAGCTCGTATAATTCCTTGAATATCCACTCCAGGATTATCCCAATATCTTTGATCTTCTCATGCTACAATAGCATTTACCATGTGAGAATGAATTTTATCATAATCGATATAGGTTCTTTTTTCTTTAAAGATTTTATAGAGTTCGTTTCCTTCTTTATCATATATGGTCGAAGCTTGGGCTATTTCTAGATCTTGCAATTCTCCTACATTAGGAAGATCTTTGAGATATTTTTGATAGAGTATGAGCGAAAGCAGTGCAGCAAACAAAATTGCAATCGAAAGAGAAAGAAAAATAAATTTCTTTACAAAGATACCTCGTTTATTTTTCTTTGCATAGGTCTTTTTACGGGTATATTTGGTTTTGAGTTTTTTTTGAATGCTAAGTTTCTTTTTTTTGAATGCCATTGGACCAGGGATTTAAAAATTAAATGATTCTTGGTAGTCGTCTCCAAGTATGATTTCTATTTTGGTATTTGGATCAGTAGAATAAAGTGGAGTAGGTGTTTCTTTGAAGGATCATGAGAAAAACCATTTTAATGTTGAGATCGTATTACTGTTGATATCAATATTATTATAATAAATAATTGATTTTTCATAA
Organism: Candidatus Altimarinota bacterium; assembly: GCA_022448215.1. Taxonomy (GTDB): domain Bacteria; phylum Patescibacteriota; class Gracilibacteria; order BD1-5; family UBA6164; genus JAKVBB01. Next base: position 4,614 of record JAKVBB010000025.1, read on the forward strand.
GGTTTTTTTGTATTTCCGATACTATTTTTTGATGGAAGAGAGAAACCATATTTGATAGCTTCGTTGGTATATGCACTGGCAAGGTTATTAATCCCGGTTGCATTAAATATATTTACTTGAATTTTCTCACTATAAAAAAGTGGATAATTGAATACTAGATCCATATAGGAGGTAATTCAACTATAGTCACTCAAATCGGTAATATCACTTCCGTTTATCAGAAGCACGGATCGACCGTCAAAATATTCTCTTTCAGGTACATAGAGAAATCATCCTGCCGCACATGTGTTGCTTCCATAGAAACATGAGTCATTGATGTTATGTGGAATCACTTCGTAGTCTTTGATTTCTTTTGCGAGATAGGAAAGCTCCAGAATATCTGACAGTTCTACATCGGTAAAGACATATTCTTTAAAGATATCATAAAAAGCTTTGATTTTTTTGGGTGAACCAAGAAAAGAAGTTTGAGAAACCTTTGTTTTGATTGCTGAGAGAATTTGCTGTTGTCTGAGCGATCGATCAAAATCACTGGTTGAGTGTCGACTCCTGGCATAATTAAGAGCGGTTTCTCCATCGAGTGTCCAAGTACCTTTACGCAAGACAAAGGTTCTATGTCATCATTCTCCATCTGGAAAGCTGTAATCTACGAATTGTTTTTCGAGGGTGATTTCTACTCATTCAAGTGCATCTACCACTTCGGTGAAACCATTAAAATCTATATTTGCATAATAGTCTATAGACTCACCAGTAATTTCTGAGACTTTTTTTTCAAGAGCTTGCATACCCTCTGCTGGGGATTCATTTTTTTTGGCTTCTCTTCTATATATTTCATTAATTTTTCCTGTATTTGTTTCGTCGTATCCTACCCAGAGATCTCGAGGAATAGAGAGCAGAGAAATGGTTTTGTAGAGTTTGTGAATACTGGCAAGTATAATAGTATCGGTCAAGTTTGGTGCATCATGACTTCCTCATCACATTCCGGTAATAAGGATATTTATTTTGTTATCATCTCAGACTTCTGCTTCAGTTATAATTTCATTACTCTTTTCTTCAGAATTAAGTGAAGTACTGTCTCAAGCTATATTTATTTGAGGGGTGAGGATATGTGTATTTTGGAGAGCAAAGGTTCCAATAAAAAATACCAGTAAAATAGAGAGGGTAGTGATGATTTTTGGGATATGTGTTTTTGTCTTTTCGTTGAGTAAAAATTTCATAGATTTGTGCATCTCTTGTATCCAGGATAAATGTGTTTGGAATTATATAAAAAAAAATAGAAAAATAAACTTTTTTTCGAGTAAAAAACATTGAAAAGAGAGTTTTTTTCACTACTATAATTTCCGTATTTAATTACTGAATTATAATTTATGAATTACGAATTACCACAACTCCCATATGCGATAGATGCTCTTGCTCCTCACATATCTCAAGAAACTCTTGAATTTCACTACTGAAAACACCATCAGACCTATGTAAACAACTTAAATAATCTTGTTACTGGAACAGAATTTGAATGAAAAACTCTTGAAGAAATTATTGTGAGTTCTCAAGGAGGAATTTTTAACAATGCTGCTCAGATCTGGAATCATACTTTTTACTGGAACAGTCTTTCTCCAAATGGTGGAGGAGAACCAACCGGAGTACTTGGAGAAAAGATTGTTGAGTCTTTTGGAAGTTTTGAAGCATTCAAGGAACAATTTACAAGCAAGGCAACCACGAACTTTGGTTCTGGTTGGACATGGTTGGTTCAAAATGATACTGGAGCCTTAGAAATTCTTAATACTGATGATGCTGAATGTGCTCTCACACATCCTGTGACTCCACTTCTGGTACTTGATGTTTGGGAACATGCCTACTATATAGACTACCGAAACGCTCGACCAAAATATATTGAATCATTTTGGAATCTGGTGAATTGGGAATTTGCTGGAGAAAATTTGAAGTAATTTATGTATTCTAAATTTTTTATATGAAAATAATTATTACCAAAGATTCACATGGTTTCCTAGCTGAATTAGAGTGATATGAGAATGTTTTTGCTCATTGAGCTACTCCAGAAGAGGCTAAAAAAGAGCTTTTATGAGTATTAGATATGACTACAAAATTTAAAAGTACTATTTAATCAAATGAAAGAAAAAATACAACAAATCAGACAAGAAATTGCCAAACGAGTTATCTGAAACGATGACCTTATTACAGATATTCTCACAGCTTTGCTTTGCGAAGGACATATTCTGGTAGAAGGACACCCATGACTCGCAAAAACACTGATTATAGAGACACTGGCTCAGGTGGTAGATCTGAGTTTTTCTCGTATTCAGTTTACTCCTGATCTGCTTCCAAGTGATATCGTATGAGCAGAGATATATCATCCAAAAAATGCCGAATTTCTCACAAAAAAATGACCTATTTTTAATAACATTCTTTTAGCAGATGAGGTGAACCGTGCTCCAGCTAAAGTTCAATCAGCTTTACTGGAAGCGATGCAAGAAAAACAGGTCAGTATTGGTGGAGTGAGTCATGAGCTTCCTCAACCATTTTTTGTACTGGCTACTCAAAATCCTATCGAACAAGATGGAACCTATACTCTTCCAGAAGCACAAATAGATCGTTTTCTTTTGAAGTCACTCGTATATTATCCAGACAAAGATACTGAGAAGCAGATTATGCAGCAGTCTCTTGCTGAGCAAAAACCAATCAAAAAAATACTTTCTGCAAAAGATCTTGATACCATGCGAGATGAAATTTCCCAAATTCATATTTCAGAAAATATCTATGATTATATTGTGCATATCGTACAAGCTACTCGTTCAGAAAAATATAGTGAATATATTCTCTATGGAGCCTCTCCTCGAGCTTCAGTCGCTCTTCTAAAAACGGCTCAAGTACAGGCATATTTTGCTGGACGAGATTTTGTTGCACCAGAAGATGTTCGTGCTATGGTATATGGAGTACTCAGACATCGTATTATGCCGACCTACCATGCTCTAGGAGAAAATATCGATTCGGATCACTTGATTGATCGTATTCTAGAAGATGTACCACTCAATAGTTCTTCATGTCTGTAAAAAAAACATTTGCTCAGATTCCACTCAAAACCTCTCTTTTTTTAGAGAGTCTTTTTGCGTGAGATTATAAAACTCACTTTGCAGGAAAATGAATGGAGTTTGAAAAATTTGTTCCCTATGAATTTTGAAAATCTGCAAAAAATATTGATTTTTCCCGGTCATCAAACCTGTTTACCCCTCTAGAAAAAGTATATACAGAAGAACGACAACTCGATGTTTATCTGATGCTCGATATGAATATGTCTGAGAAAAAAGGGTTTTTATATGAACAGAAAAATAATCTTATTTTTTCACTTATAGATATTCTTTGAAGGTCGATATTTGCAAGCCATAATCGTATGGGTGGATATATTTTTGAAAATAAAGTCTACTTTTCACCAAAAAAAACACTGACATCTTTGGAGTGTTTTATGGAGGTTTTAGCCCTTACCCCCAGCGGGAGAGGGGAGTATAAAATCCCCCTCAATCCCCCTTTATTAAAGGGGGAAGAAATAGAGAAGAAAATAATAACACGACCGTATCATACATTGAAATTACGAAAAAAAATGATATTTTATATTACATCATCGTGTGAATGTATGGATCGTATTAAGGAACTTTCTTATGAAAATGATGTGCGAGTGATACATGTGTTTCACCATTTTGAAAATACACTGGAAGGAAGTGGTATATTTCCTCTTTGAAAAAAAGAAAAGATACTCTATATTGATTTAAATGATCATAAGAAAAAAGAGCAATATAAAAAACTCAGACAAGAAAAAATACATTCATTTAAAAAACAAGTGATGTCACTCGGGCTCAAATATATATATTTAGATACTCAAAGTGATATGTACCAAACTCTATTTGAATCATCTTCGCAATCATAATGACAGAAATATTTTCATCTGACATATACTGGTTTTTTCCTTTGGAATGACAAGATATTACACTCGTTTATATTTTTGTATTTCTTATCTGAATGGCTGCATACCTGGTGTATCAAAAAATTTTGAGATATATAAAATATAAGAAAAAATGGATGTTATTTTTGTCTGAAAGAGAAAAGGAAATATCGAGATTTGAAAAAAATGACTGGTATGAACGACTCTATGGAGTGTGGGAGATATATTTTGAGTATAAAAATAGAATCCCCCCAACCCCCTTTATTAAAGGGGGAGCAGATAAGAAAAAAAGTAAACTGCTTTCCCAAAATATTCTTCAACTCATGCAAAAAAACTATCTCAATATGTACAATAACTCTCCAGAAACTCTTGAAGACAGAAAGAATCTTTTACAGTCTATAAAAAATATACTCTAAAATATGTGTAACTTTTACTTTCCATATGTGTTTTTATTGCTTCCTGTGATATTGTTTGGAGGGTATTATTTTATACGTAAAAATATAAGTGGATATGAAATAGATACTTTTCAAGATATAGAGACTATTTATCATGCACACAGTCCAAAAATATATATTTTTTCATTTTTAGTATGAGTGAGCACATTTTTATGAATTGCTTTTTTTGCACACCCATACTGCTTGGAGCAACAAGAAGATGAACATGTAATGGATCTTGGAATATTACTCGATAGTTCTTATTCTATGCTCGCTCGTGATCTGCATCCAAATAGATTTGAAGCAACTACTCAAGCCATCAGTGATTTTTTGCCTCAATCAGAAGGGAAATGAGTTCGAGTAGGAATGTATATTTATGCAGGATTTCCATTTACACTTTCGGATTATAGTTTTGACATAGATACTCTACAAGATATTATATCAAAAACTCAGATTGATATGATCGATCAATCTGAGCGAGACTTACAAGGAACAGCTTCGAGTGATGCTCTACTTCAAGGGATTCAAGGTATGGATTCCAGTGTTGAAAAAGTACTTATTTTACTGACAGATGGAGAAATCAACAGAGGATATGCGATAGAGCCTGTTATTGCTCATTTGAAAGAAAAAAATATTCGAGTATATACGGTATGAATAGGTAAGTGAGAGCCGATAGATATAGAAATATATGATGAATTTGGTTCAGTATTTCGTACCCAAGTAGAAGGTCTCAAATCAGATACACTCAAGGCTATAGCTC